>JAPOUP010000323.1 GCA_026708635.1 Rhodobacter sp. | reverse complement strand
TTCTCCCATCCCATCGCGGCCTGAAGATAATAGTGGAGTTCCTCAAGCGTCGTGTCGGCATACACGTCCATTCGCCTGGCTACCCTGGGCTGCACATACAGGAGCGTTATACTGAGTCGAACGATATTCCTTCTCCGGACCATTACACTTCTCACGCGATCAGGTTCAGGCACACCGATGGCAAAGGCAAGGCCGAAATGCCCGATCGCGCCTAAAAGGGTACGTCCATGCGGAATTGAGCTGCGCCACTTCGTTGAACCGGAAACGCATGACGCCCCGGCGGCCATTCCCGCACGGGCCTGTAAGCCCGGGCCGCACCCAATGGGGTATCCCGAGCGTCTTGATAGACCCTCGACAATCCCTTGGCCTCGCCAGTATAACTAAATCGTACAGCCGTTTCACATGATTCGATGGCAGAAGCATCGTCTCTCGTCATAAATCCTGCATGGAGATCAAAAATGTCCTGGAACGCCTTGGTCGTTCGCTCCCATGTCACCCGCCTTGGCATAGGCCTGCCACTGGCGTTGCTGCTCGCCGGCTGCAACACCATGAGTCCGAATGAGTTTTCCGGAACCCTGATCGGCGGCACCGCCGGAGCGGTGATCGGTAACCAGTTTGGAAAGGGAAGTGGAAACACTGCCGCGACGGCGCTCGGCGCGATAATCGGGGCGAATGTCGGGAGGGATATCGGAGCCGCGCTTGACGAAACCTCCCGCCGCAGGGCCGCCCAATCCACTATAAGTGCGCTTGATACCGGTTCGGAAATCGTTTGGGAGAATCCCCAGAACGCTGGTGGGCCCGCGAGAGGACGGACCACCATCACGCGCCATGGAGCACATCCTGACGGCAGGGTATGCCGGGAATATGTCAATACCGTCATCATTGGCGGCCGCGAGGAGCAGTCTTACGGCACGGCATGCCGCGACGCGAACGGGGACTGGGAACAGGTCTAGGCAGGCCGTCGTACGGCGGCATTCCATCAGACACGGGTCTTTAGGCTGCCGCGGGGGCCTTCGGTGTGACGTCATCTGACGGCGGGACCGTAAACGGGTACGTCCCATGACTTTGGGAGGCCGTTTTCCTCTCGGGCCTCCCGGCGCGTGGTTTGGTTAAGGACTTTACCCGCGCGATGAATTTCGGGGATGCCGCAGGACACTCCACGACGGGCGGAACCGGCTGAGGGGAGAGCCCCGCGAGGACTCATGATGTAGGTGAACGATCCGGATGGTCGGATCAGCGGGACATGGATGCCGATGGCGGCGGCAAGCCAAGCTCAACCGCCAACGCACCCGACGGATTTCGGACTCTCCATTCAAAGCGTCAGTTGATAGGTAACCGGAACATAGTGAAACTCGGTGGGTCCATCGGGCGTTACATAGCCAATACCCGGAAACGGCATGTGGTAACCGACGATGGGAAGCCGATCAGCGGCGGCCATGCCCAGAATTTTCCGGCGGGAGGCGGCGGCGGCGGTTTTGTCCGCATCAAAGCGGACCTCCCAATCCGGGTAAGCAAGTGACCAAACATAGTGGTTAGCCGTATCGGCGATAAGCATCAGCCGTTCGCCGCCGGACTCCAGCATATAACCCATGTGGCCGGGTGTATGGCCGAAGGCGGCTACGCCGGAGATGCCAGAGGTGACCGAACCTCCATCACCGATGAAAGTCATTTTCTCGGCGAGGGGCCTGACCTTGCGGTCGAAACCGTCGTCGCCGCGCGCCGCCCAGAAGTCGTACTCCACCTGACCCGTAATGTAGCGTGCGTTGACGAAGGTTAGCTCGCCCGCGTCGTCGGTCAGGCCACCGATATGGTCGCCGTGCATATGTGTCAGAACGACAATGCTGACCTCCGAGGGTGCCACGCTCGCCTGTTCAAGCGCTGACGTTATTCCTCGGGAATTCAGGCCGGTATCAAAAAGAACCACATCCCGGCCGGTTCGCACAACGGTTGGTATGAAAGAAAACTGTGTTCTGTCGGACGGGATGAAATTCGCTTCGCTGACAGATCTGAACTCTGCCTGATCGATGTTCAGGCCGAATATCCGCTGAGGATCGTCATCCACCGTTCGGACGCCCGCAAGCAATGTGGAGACCTCAAAGTCGCCCACGGCAAAGGAGTATTGGGTGCTGGCGGCCAAGCTTGTGCGAGCGTTTGCGATACCGGTGGCGCCAAGCGCACCCATCGCGGGCAATGCCACGCCACCGGCCAGAACGGTGCGGCGCGGGAATGTAAATTCAGGCATCTGGATTTCCTTCCGATGATATTAGGGATCGCCTCAGAGTTGGTGAGGATCGGCTCCGGTGGAGTCTATGTTTCGGGACCCCTACCGCGGCGGCGGCCAGATCCAGGGATTTCCGGATAAAGCCGGCATTCAGATGGACAGAATGTGCGGAAAAGCGGCTGACGGTCAAATGGAGTCTACGTGATCGGCACCCAAACCCATCGAAGCGTACCGATCATCACCTTTGCCTGATCCTGATAGCCACGTTCTTGGTCTGGACATAGTTCATTAGGGCTTCGCGTCCCTTCTCACGACCATAACCCGACTTTCCATAACCTCCGAACGGGGTCTCCACCCCTCCCGCGAACCATTCGTTGACGAACACCTGACCTGCCCTTAGCGCGCGGGTTGCCCTAACCGCTTTATCGAGATCCATCGTGAATACGCCCGCTACCAGACCATATCGCGTGCCGTTGGCGATGCGGACGGCTTCCGCCTCATCCCGGAATCTCAACAGACTGACAACAGGCCCAAAGATCTCATCCTGGGCAACCCTCATCTCCGGCTTGACTTCACTGAGCACGGTCGGTTCCATGAAATGCCCGGGAAGATCGGGCCTTCGGCCACCGGTGACCACATCGACGCCTTCCCGTTCCGCTTCAGCGACCATGTCAACGGCCCGGTCGCGCTGTCTCGCCGAAATCATCGGACCCATGTTTGGTCCGGCTTCCGAAAATTCGATTCCCGGGCCAACGGCAAGGGACCTCGCGACAGCCGCCATTCGCTCGACCAATTCGTCATACACGCTTTCGTGCGCCACGACGCGGCTCAATGCCGAGCAAATCTGGCCGGCGTTGACGAAAATACCACGCCGGACATCGGTCTCGAACGCCTCTAGGTCCGCGTCATCGTGAACGATCGCGGCGGACTTTCCGCCAAGCTCCAGCACGCAGGGCACCACCGTCCGGGCGGCGGCTGCGGCGATGCTCTGTCCCGTGGCGACCGAGCCAGTGAACACGATCTGGTTGACGTCCGGATGCGACGCCAGCGCGGCACCCGCGGCCGGCCCCGATCCCGTCAGCACATGAAGGGCGCCTTTCGGCAGCCCGACCGCCTCGGCCGCCTTCGCGAAGCAGCTGGATGAGCAAGGCGTAAGCTCTGAAGTCTTGACCACGCAGGCGTTTCCGGTTGCCAGCCCCGCGGCAATCGATCGTGCGGCGACCTCCAACGGAAAGTTCCAGGGAATAATCTGGGCCGAGACGCCATAAGGCTCCAGAGTCGTATAATCCAGGTAGTCGGCGCCCAAGGGTATTGAACGACCCTCAATGAGCGCGGCCTGATTGCCGTAGTACTCGAAATAGCGGCATGCGCCCGCAACCTCGTTCCTGGCCTCCCAAAGCGGCTTGCCCTGCTCGTGCGTGAGGGTGTCGGCGATCGAGTCGGCATGCTCCGCGATCCAGTTTCCCATTGCCTGTACAAGCCGCCCCCGCTCGATCGGACGCATCCGGACCAACAGGCCGCGCTCATGGCAGGAAAGCGCCGAAGCCACCGCTCCCGCAACGTCACCCGCGTCCGCGCACGCATGTTCATAGACGGGCTCGTCCGTCGCCGGATTGCCGACAGCCAGCCAACCGGCGCCGCCGTCCACCCATTCGCCATTAATCCAGTTTCGCCAATAGCCACTCATGAAGCGCCTCCTGGGTATGGTCTTAAGGAATGGTCGTGATCATAATCTGACTTCACCGGACGACCTATCCACACGACGCGAACGGGATCGCGCCTGAACGGGATACCATCCAGACATCCATGTGCTGTGGATCCATCCCCGATTCCTGATCCTAACTTTGTCCCTGTAAGGAATTTTGCGCGATCTCCGCCCGTCCGTAGTCGACCGTAGGGTCTATCCCAACAAAGATCCCAAAAGTCCCACGGGATTTCCCGCATTGAGCTGATGTGAATGGATTTTGGGCGTTTCGGCGACTCCCGAGGGCATACGCGGTTCACGCGGCCGGTTTCGGGGGGAGGATTCCGATGGAGTCCTTCGGCCTCTCATCAGAGAGGTCGTACTCGCCGAGCATGCTGACGCGCGCCCGCGACATGGGCGAGTGAGCGGAAATGGCGCGACGCGGGCTTGCCCTTGCCTCCTCGTCGTCGGCCTTCTCGACCCGCCTCACCATTACAGATCAAGCTTCCGCACACTGATTTCGTGATGGCGGGCAACGCTTTTCAGAATGCCCGACAGCGTCTTCGTCCTGATGGGATCATGCAGTGGAATGACCTCGTGGTGCTCTCCGCCCGTTGTGGTGGTAACCCGCACATGCGAGCCGCGTTGCCGCACCTTCCCGTAGCCCAGCCTCCGAAGCGCCGCCAGAAGGCGGGTCCCGCTCACGTCGCGGCGGAGCCTCACGCCGCCAGGATCTCGTCGCGCACGAAGTGCAGGCGGATCAGGCGCGGGCGAACCATGCCGTCATCGAAGTAGCAGTCCACCGCTTCCCTGACGTTCCGGCGGATGTCATCCATGGTGTCGCCCTGCGTGTGGATGCCGAGACCCACCGCGCTGGCCGAGTAACCGCCGTCCAGCTCGTCCTCGCTGACTTCGAAAAAGATCTCCGTTCCGGACACCGCAATCCCTCCCTTAACCGGCCTCACGGGTATTGGAGCGCAGGGTAACGCGGACTGCGGTCATGTGAAAGAACGGATTGCCCCGGGGACGCCCTGGCCGGCCCCGCGCCGTTTTCGGTCTGTCGGGTCTATCCCGACAAAGGTTCCAAACAATCCGGGTTCGGCTCCGATGGACGCACTTAATCCGGGCAGAAAACCACGATGAACGCCACCGGCCCGGAACGCGCACGGCATACGCGACCGAATGGCCGCCGTTGGCGCATCGCGGGGTTTTCGGATACCGGGGTCGGGATCCGGCCTCGGAGCCGGCGCGGACCTGCCCGTGCCGATCCATGAACGACCGGATCATCAAAAATGCAACGAGATGTCGTGATGGACCGCGTTGCAGCCCGCAATGTAAACTGCCTGGTCGCGGCTCAGCCTCTCCTGCTGGCGAGATCCGACAGTCTCGGCGATCGACTCCAGGTAGGCCGCGACGCCGTCCCTGAGCTCACCTTCGGCCGCGCGCCGCCAGCCGACCTGCGCGTTATACTCGCTGAACGCGCGTCCCCATTCCTCGAGGGCCTTTTCGCGGTCCTCCCTGCCTTCGCGCAGTGAACGTTTCGCCTTCGAGAGTGCGGAGCGCACGTCGTTCGACCCCGGAATCGCGGCGAGGGACTTCGCGACGGCATCCACGGCGTCTTCGGCAACCTGCCGTTCGCCTTCGGAAATGATTTCCTCAAGCCCCGACAGACTGCCTTCCATTCCGAAATATGCCCCGTTCGCGTCGATTACGGCGAGAAACTCCGCAGCGGCCTCGTAAGCCGCGTCGGCCGCGCGGCGATACGTGCCACGGGCCTTGCCCTCGGCGGCGACCAGAGCGCTGAAGCCGGCGTATATGTCGTCCCAGTCCTCGGGAATGCTGGCCGCCAGAGCATCTCTCTCGCGTAAAAGCCCGTCGGCCTGCCTCTCAAGCGACCCACGGCGCTCGGCATCCGTCTCGACGGAAAGATAACCTGCCCGTGTCCGGAGTTCGTCGGCCTCTTCCTCAAGCTTGCGTATCCGCCTCTCCAGATCCCTCACCCGACTCAACTGCGGACGGTAATCCGGCTCAGCCTCCTCGACCATAGCCTGCGCCGCAAAGATTTCCTCAATATGCCCGAGCGCGGCGTCCGCGCTTTCGAAGGCTCCACCGAGATCCCGCGCCATACCCGCGGGCAGCGCCGAAAGATCCAAAGCCCCCGCCTCCGCGATGGCTGCGCTCACCCGATCCCGATCGGTCTCCAGTTTGCTTCGCACGTAGTTCTCAAGGCACAGTTGCATTTTCGGGTTTCGCGGTGGTGGAGCCGTTTCGCCCAGAAGCGAAGCCCGGTTTGGAAGGTAATTCACCAGTTGTGGATAGTAGCCGACTATTCCCAGCGCTACGAGCTGAAGGCAGATGAACGCGATGACGCCCTTGTATATCTGGACCGTCTTCACAACGGCGGGTGCGACCCCGCGCAGATAGAACAGCGCGAAACCGAACGGTGGGGTGAGAAACGATGTCTGGATGTTGAGGCCGATCATCACGCCCAGCCAGACTGCGGTGATGTTGGCTTGCGGATCGGCGAGAAGGATTGGTGCCACGATCGGCACCACGACCACGGCGATCTCGATGAAATCGAGGAAGAACCCGAGGATGAAAATCACCGCCATAACGATGACGAACTGGGTCCAGAAACCGCCGGGTAGCGAAGTCAGGAACTCCTTGACAAGTTCCTCGCCACCGAAAGCCCGGAACGCGGCCGTCAGCATGGCCGCACCCAGCAGGATGATGAACACCAGCGAGGTGGTCTTCGCGGTCTCCACCATGACCTCGCGCAACGTGTTCTCGATGAGCAGTACGCGAATTCCCGACCAGATGAGCCCGGCAAGCACCAGACAGGTTCCAATGCCGCCTAACCAAAGGCCTGTGGGGTCGCTGCCAAGTGCCATGACGGACTTGACGTTCATATTATAGTTTCCGAGGGCGAAGGCGATCAGCGCCAGGCCGACCAGCGTGATGATCGCCGGGTAGAAGGTGGCCCGTCCCGACCGGGCGAGCCGGTAACCCGCCATGATCAATGCGCCCGCGGCGCCGATGGCGCCCGCCTGGTTGACCGTCGCGATTCCGGAGATGATCGAGCCGAGCACGAGGAAAATGAGCGTCAGCGGAGGAACCACGGAAAGAAACACATTCCCCCAGAACCGCACGTCCAGCGCCCCGTCGTACGGTACCGGCGGAGCGAACTTCGGCCGTAGAAGCGCCAGAACCAGAATGAACAGCATGTAGATAAGGACAAGGACCATCCCCGGAACGAAAGCCCCGAGAAACATCTCTCCGGCGCTTGTCGAGGTCACATCGAATATCGATGGCATACTCAGCTCGCCGGTCGCCTCCTTGTGCAGCGCCTTGCGGGCCGTCGAGGCCTGATCGGCCGCACCCGCCAGCTGGTCGGCGAGAATGATCAGCACGATGGAAGGTGGGATGATCTGTCCCAGCGTTCCCGACGCCGCGATCGTACCGGTGGCGAGTGACGGCGAATACTTGTTTCGAAGCATCGCGGGAAGCGAAATCAGGCCCATCGCGACGACGGTCGCGCCCACGATTCCCGTGGTTGCGGCGAGCAGCGCGCCAACGAACACGACCGAGATGCCAAGACCGCCCGGAACCGGTCCAAAGAGCCGGGCCATGGTCACCAGCAGATCTTCGGCGATTTTCGATCTCTGGAGCATGATTCCCATGAATATGAACAGTGGAATCGCGATCAGCGTATCGCGCTCGACCTCCCAGTAAACGCCCCGAAGGTTCGTAACGCCCGCCGTCAGCCACTGCGACGGACCGCCGGAGTGGAAGAACGCATCGACATTGCCGTCAGCGAAAAGGTAACCGGAGACCGCGGCGAGGACGATCGAGATTATGGCGGCGCCCGGGAGCGCGAACGCAACCGGAAATCCCGAACCAAGCGCCGCGGCCATCGTGACGATCAGGATGGCAAGAAACAAAAGTTCCATCACGTCACCTCAATGACCTGTCGATCCACGTTCCACGCGTCCCGGTTCCTGCCGCGCGTCGGCGACGGCTTCGAACAGATAGCTGATAAACTGGATCAGCATGGTGATCGCGAAAATTCCGAGGAACGCCGCCATCTGGTACTTGACGAACATTCCCGCCGTGCCTGTCTGGCTCACCTCGAAATTGGCCACCGGCGAATTCAGGACCGCCTGTCTGCTGCCCATGCCGATCAGGATCACCGCCCAGCAGGTGGTCATTCCGAGAAGGATCGCGCCAACGGCGTTGACCCGACCCTTTCTGCGCGCGCTGAGACCCGCGTAGAGCACGTCAACCCGAACGTGCCCCTCATGCAGCAGCGTGTACGCCGACGAAAACAGGAACAGCGCGGCATACCAATACCGCACCAGATCGCCCATCAGGGCCTGTTCGTAGGAAAACACGAAACGGGAGAAGACGATCAGGAGTTCAGCGATGACTATGAGAAGCGCGAGCCAGATGAATCCGAGCGACCGCGAGAACAGCGCGACCGCGAAACCGAGAATCGCGAGCGGAAAGTGGATATAGGGACCAATGAACCGCGACCTGAGCAGCTCCTGCCCCAGTTCCTCCCCGAAAACGACTGTCAGAAGCCCTTCGACGCGAATGAACGCGATCGCCGCATCGGCGATCCCGGTGAAAAGAACGGCAAAGTAACACCCCCGGATCAGATATGCGTTGAAATCGCTGATCCTGCGCGCGTCATAGCGCAAAGCCCTGTCCGGCGTGCATAAGACGAAAATCGCCGATACGGCAACAAAACCCATATATATCAGCAGCAGGATCCAGGCCCGGCGATCCTCGGCGAGGAGACCGCCCAGCGAAGGGAATCCGAAACCGACGACGAGAACGTTGCTGACGAAAAATCCCGCCAGCAACGCCAGCATGGCCCAGCCAAACATCCGAACGACCGGTGCGGGTCGCCCGAAAGGCGAAAGTTCCGCCGGATCCAGCGCTTGGCTCATCGCAATCCTCTGATCAGAAAGCGAAATTCCCGCGTTCCACCCGGTGAAAACGCGGGTCGCCGCATATCAACCCGGGAGCCGGCCTGTCAGCCGGCTCCCGGTGATTGATGGGTGCATTTCCGAGGCCTACGAGATGCCCAGGATACGATTGCGCTGGTTCGAGAACTCGACCTCCGCCGCCGCGCGCCAGGCGCCGATCTCGACCAATGCGGCCTGAAACGCGTCGTTGATCTCGGCGGCCAGCGCCGAGTGGTCCCGGGTTTCCGAAAACACTTCCGCCGCGGCGTCGCCGAAGGCATCCCAGACCTCCTCGTTGAACTCACGCACCTCGACACCGTGATCGTTGACCAGGCGGGCGAGATACTCACCGTTCAACGCACTGGCCTCTTCCGGCTGCGCGGCATGCTCCTCGTAACAGCACGCCGTGATGACATCCTGCTCGTATTTTGACAGACCGCCCCACCAGGACGCGTTCATTCCGAACGCGAGTCCTCCGCCGGGTTCATGCATGCCAGCGGTGTAGTAGAATTTGGCCGCCTCGTAGAACTTCATGAAGTAGTCGTTGAAAGGTCCGACCCATTCCGTCGCCTCAACTGCGCCGGACACGAGATTCTCGTAAATCTGGCCACCGGGCAACGAGATCGTTGACACGCCAAGCTTGGACATGACTGTGCCGCCAAGGCCCGGAATACGCATCTTGAGGCCCTGAAGATCATCCGGACTGAGAATTTCCTTGTTGAACCATCCACCGGCCTGGGTGCCGGTGGCTCCACACGCCAGGGACTTTAGACCGAAGTCACCCGAAAGCCTGTCCCAGAGAGCCTGGCCCCCCTTGAACTTGATCCAGGCGTTCCATTCCGGTGTTGTCATCCCGAAGGGCACGGACGTGAAGTAGGCGAAGCCGGGATGCTTGCCGATCCAGTAATAGTCGGCCGCTATGTAAGCCTGGCTGTTGCCGCTCGCCACTTCGTCGAAAACGTCGAAGGCGCCCACGCGCTCACCCGCGGCGAAGTATTCGGTCTGGATCGCCCCGTTCGAAACTTCGATGATTCGCTGCGCCAGTCGCTGCGCCGAGAGGCCGAGACCGGGGAAATCACGCGGCCATGTCGAAACGATTGTCAGTGTTGTGGCGTTCTGGGCGTTGACCATGGGCGCGGCTAGCGCCGCCCCGGTGGCGCCCAACGCGGCGGATTTCAGAAATTTACGGCGTTGCATGTCTATGTTTCCTTCCCTTTGGTTCACCGTCAGAGATTCTGTCAGGAGACTCCGCAGTCCGCGGAACGCTCCACGCGTCCCGTATCTCCCCCCGCGTCTCCGTCGTAGGGAGACTAGAGAACTTGCGGCGGAATGCAACCGCTATCGCTCGGATCTCCCGCAGTGGGACGGACCTGCCCGCTGAATTGTTCCGCGACGGTTGGTCGGTGCGGTCCCGACTCCGGAGCGCGTCCGCTCCCCATCGTGTTCGCCAAAGGCCAAAGCGCGGGAGACGGGGAGAATTGCGCCCCGCCGATGAAGCGAATAACCTTCGGAAATACCGGCGGGGGAGTCGACATGACCGAAATTCAGGCGGAAGTGAGGCTTCCAACCAAGGATCTGCGCCAGGACCTTAGGTTTTTCACCGAGACCCTTGGGATGCGGCTTGACACCATCTATCCCGCCGACGACCCGAAGGTCGCCGTCTTTTCGGGACATGGCCTAAGGCTGCGGATCGAGACCGGAGCGTCCGAGAGTCCCGGAACGATTCGCGTTCGTACGGAAGATCCCGGGAAATTCGCCGACGGAAAACGGCGGTTCACGGCACCAAACGGAACCCTTGTCGAAATCGACGAACTGAACCCGCCGCTGGTACTGCCCCCGACAATTCATTCCTTCGTGGTGCGACGCCTGGCGGACCAGGCTCCCTGGATCGTCGGGCGGGCGGGCATGGAGTATCGGGACCTGATTCCGGACAGACTCGGCGGGTCGATCATCGCCAGCCACATAAGAATTCCGGATGGCGGGCCGGTGCCGGACATGGTGCATTACCACACGGTCGGTTTCCAGCTCATCTTCTGCATAGGCGGCTGGGTGGATGTCGTATATGAAGACCAGGGTCCGGCAATCCGGCTTCACGCGGGCAACTGCTTCATACAGCCGCCGGAAATCCGGCATCGGGTGATCCGGGCGTCGGACAGCGTCGAGGTGATCGAGATCGGGGTGCCGGCGGAACACATAACGACAATTGACCACGAGATGGCTCTTCCGACCCCCTACGTTCGACCTGACCGGGAATGGGACGGCCAGAGATTCGTTCACCACCAGGCGGACGGATCCACGTGGACCCCTCATCGCCTGCCGGGATACGTCAGCCGGGACACAACCATTTCCGAAAACACGGGAGGCGTCGCGGATGTCCGCGTCGTGAAACGCGGCCACGGTGAACCGGAGTGGCGGCGGCATGATGCCGAGATCCTTTTCACTTTCGTGATGGATGGGGAACTCACGCTTGAGGGGGAACGCCGTGAGCCTCACCGTCTGGGCCAGGGTGACGCCTTCGTGATCCCGCCGGATATGCGTACGCGCCTCTCCGATCCGACGGATAACATGGAACTTCTTGAGGTGGCTCTACCGGGCCGGTTTCGCACGACACGGTGAATCCGGTCCGATGCGGTTTCCGTGAAGGTCCCCCGCGAAGCCCCGCCAGCACCGCAGTCGCCCGGAAGCGGAAATCCGTTTCTCCACCGAACATGGTGGAACGCGGCCATACTCGGCCGGCAGTTCGACGGGGGCGTCCCTCAATCGATGCCTGCCCGGAGGACCGGACGGCTTTCGCTTTTTCCGCCGGGCCGGCGCAAGGTCTTTTCCCGCAGGCGAGAGACGCCACGCTCCTCCGTGCGGACGGAATTCAGGGATCCCAACCCAGATCCAGGGCTTTGACCATGAATTCCAGTAGGGGCGATAGCGCCTCGAACGCCTCCTTCACGCGATCGGGGAAATCATCGGCGCAGACCTGGGCTTCGGTGCAGCCGGCGAACGCGAATAGCGATTTGCGTTTCAGGTCGTCAATGCAGGGGTGGTCGCCGGGATAGCCTCGCGGAGCGTTTTTCAGCGACTGGGCCTTCCCCAACCCGCCGAGCGCGCCGGTGAGGGCGGGTGCCTTCCGGATCGCGAGCCATCGCTCGGGATCCTCTACAATGGCGTCGCGGATCCTGTTCAGGACCGGCGTCGGCGGCGACCAGATCCCGCCTCCAAAGAACACCTCGTCCGGGGCGATGTGGACATAGAAGCCGGGTGCGTGGGCATCCTTTCCGGCGCGGTGCCGGAAATGGCAGCCGACGTTGGTCTTGTATGGGGTCTTGTCGGGGCTGAAGCGAGTGTCCCGGTGGATGCGAAACAGGGAGCCGCCGTTGAGCCGGGTATCGGCGACAAACGCGGGCGCGTTCAGCGCCAGCCAGGGCGCCATGGTTTCGATGAAACCGATCATGGGCCCCTGAACGGCGTCGCGAAAGCGTGGCCTGTTCCCGGCAAACCACTCCCTGTTGTTGTTCTCGCGCAGTTCGCGCAGGAAGCGGAAAAGCTCGGGGCCAAGCGTGTGCGGCAATCTCACGACTCCCATAGGGTTGATCCGGCTCGCGGTAACGCCAGCCGCCATATGCCGTCAACCGGCGTAACGCCAGACCCATTGCCCGGCGCCACGTGCATCCGGATCCCTAAACCGCGAAGCGGCGGCTATGCATACAGCGCTCCCCGGGCGACGGTTACGGCGGATCCCGCCACCGCGACGGACTCGACCGGTTTCGATTCCCCGGTGGATTTAACGGCGCGGGAAGGACGTCGGCCAACGTCTGGGCGAAACCGGTACCGACCGCCGGCTTCCGGCTTCGTCCGTCACAATCCGAGACAGTCCTCCACGCGGAACCCGGAGGGAATGACGTCACGACCCTCTAGGACCAGATCCGCCACCAGGCCGGCCACCTTGGGCGCGATGCCAAAACCGATCTTGAACCCCCCATTGACGATGAAATGACCGTTCCGGCCCGGCCACGGTCCGATAACCGGCGCCCGGCTCTTCGCGCGCGGCCGGACACCCGCCCATCTCGTCAGCACGGGCGCGCCGCGTAGGGTCGGGCAGATACCGACCGCGCGGTTGAGAAGTGCCTCGACCCGCCAATCGGTCGAGTCCGGTGAGGCAAATTCCCGCTCATCGGTCGACCCCACCGCAACCGTGCCGTTCTCATGCGGAACGATATGAACCCCATCGATGAACAGTTGGGGGACGTCTCCGGCGTCATATTGCAAAGACAGCGCCTGTCCCTTGATCCCGTCGCCCGCCAAACGATCAAAATGACCGGACAGATCCCTTAGCCCCTCGTAACCGGTCGCCCAGATCACCTGTCCTCCTGCCGGCACTTCACCCAAACGGATTTCGCCGCCCAGCTCCAGTATGGCGCCGGCAAGGCTCTCGCATGCGTTTCGCGGCTCCAGACGGGCCGAGAGCGTGTCGTGAATGACATAGCCGGTCCCGCCGGTCGGACACCAGGCGCCGAACTCACTGGCCGGCGCAACCCGCCAGTCCGCCTTCGCCCGCCAGTTCCGGCGCGCGCTTTCCCGGCGGGCATGCGCCAGTTCCAGCGCGCGCGGGTTGGCGATCGCCTGCAGCCGTCCCGTGCGCCTGAAGCCGGGCGAGCGTCCGGAATCTCGTTCGACCTCACGCCAGAAAGTTTCCGCCATCAAGAGGCTCCTGAACTGGAACTCCTTCTTTTCGTTCCAGTTGTCAGGCACATGAGGCGCAAGTGCCCCCAGGGGCCCTCCGCTCGCTCCCGCCGCCGGAGAACGCTTTTCGACAATACATACCCGCGCGCCGCGCCTGGCACATACATACGCGACTGACAGGCCAAGGACTCCGCCGCCCATAACGGTCACATCAATCATTGCCTGTCCATGATCCACTGCCCTATGTGACCCGTTACGCACCGCAAGGTAGGCTAGCGCATGACCGAGAGCCAGCAGGCTGACCTGATTTGGACGGCGGATACACCGGATGCGGTTCCGGTTTCGGCCCGCTTCGGGGATCCATACTACTCGCTGGAAGGTGGCTTTGCCGAATCGCGGCATGTGTTTCTTGCCGGCAATGACCTGCCGGAGCGTTTCCGGCCCGGCTTCAGGATTGCCGAACTTGGTTTCGGGACAGGCCTCAATTTGCTCACCGCCTATCTGTCCTGGCGCAGGACCCGACTTCCCGGGTGTTTGACGTACACCGGTTTCGAGGCCTTTCCCCTGGCATACGATGACATGAACCGCGCCCTCATGGCATTCCCCGAGGTCTACTCGACCGCCAGGCCGCTGCTCGACGCATCGCGGGCGGGTGAAACGCGCTTCTCCGCTCCGGGACTGGAGGCGGAGATCGTCCTTGGAGACGCGCGGCGGACACTTCCCCTGTGGCACGGCGGTGCGGATGCATGGTTTCTGGACGGCTTCGCGCCCGCTCGAAACCCTGAACTATGGGGGCCGGAACTTATGATGGAAGTCGCCCGGCACACGCGAGCGGGCGGCACCGTCGCCACCTACTCCTCGGCGGGCAATGTGCGACGGGCGCTTCAATTGGCTGGATTCGAGGTGGAACGGACCCAAGGCTACGGCGGCAAGCGACATATGACCAAGGGAACGATAAGGGAATGAGCCTGCAGCGGCCAGGCCTGGGCATCGCGCTGATGGCCGTCTCCATGCTGATCTTCGCGATCCAGGATGGGGTCAGCCGCCACCTCGCCGCGGAATACAACGTGATGATGGTGGTAATGGTCCGCTACTGGTTCTTCGTTGCCTTCGTATGGGCTCTCGCGGTTCGGGCACCGGGCGGCCTGCCTGGAGCGGCGTGGACGGCGCAGCCGGTTCTTCAGATAGGACGTGGGCTGCTTCTGGCGGCCGAGATCTGTGTCATGGTCACAGCGTTCACGGCCCTCGGACTCGTTGAGAGCCATGCGGTGTTTGCCTGCTATCCCCTACTGGCGGCCGCGCTGTCGGGCCCTATACTTGGCGAGCGGGTCGGCGTGCTTCGATGGACAGCGATCACCTGCGGGTTCGTCGGCGTTATGATCATCCTCAAGCCGGGTTTCGGGGTGTTCTCGATTTACGCGCCGTTCGCGCTGTGCTCGGCCGTCATGTTCGCCCTCTATTCCCTGCTCACGCGCTACGCCTCCAGGCAGGACAGCGCGATGACAAGCTTTTTCTGGACCGGCACGGCGGGATGCGTGGCGATGACGGTCGCGGGCATATGGTTTTGGGAATCTATGTCAATGGCGGACTGGGGACTCATGGCGGCGCTCTGTGTTTCGGGGGTCGCCGGGCACTGGACGCTGATTCGCTGTTACGAGGTTGCGGAAGTCGGCGCGGTGCAGCCATTCGCCTACCTCCACCTCGTGTTCGCTTCCGCCATCGGAGTGACCGTGTTCTCGGAAGATCTGGAAACTAACGTGTTTCTCGGAGCGAGTATCATAGTGGCGTCGGGACTGTTCACGCTGTGGCGGGAAAATCGGGCGAAACGACTATGAGCGCGGTCCCACACCCGTTCTCGCCGGCCGGTGGATGACCTGATTCACCGCGAAGCGGACAGATCGTGCCCCTTGCCTTATCCCCGCCCGATTGTCTGATCAGGGAACGGGCGATTGGCAGAGTCGGTGTTACGACCGCACCGCTCATGCTGATCGGGTCTGACCTGCCGGCTGGCCGGACTGACAGTGAAATGGTGCGCGGCATCGACATTGCGCCAACTTTGCTTCATCTGGCCTTTGTTGATGCAATTGAAGGAATGGATGGAAACAGCCTCGTCCCCCGGCCGCACAACCGGGTGCCGCTGGTATTTGTGTCGCTTTGTGAGTCGTGGTTAGGCGACTTCGCGGAATCCGGGAAATTCCTCAGCGCATGCCATGCGGCCGGAAGGCCGCTGAAGTTACCTCCCCTGGCCGACAGGCATCTTGTTTCGGTCCACGACGGAAGATGGAAATACATGGTTCACGGGACCCTCCGTGACGGAAGCGAAGACAGGTTCCCGCGTGCCGCGGAGAGCCTTTTCAGGGAGCTGGGGCCGCTTCTCGCGACCGAAACCCAAGGCAGGCCGCGAACGGGAGGAATCGGCACGACAGACATTGCCCCGGGCCTGATCAACATGGGGTATCTGCGGCGATAGGCGCCGTCGGGAGATCACGATCCGTCCTGCCTTGGCTGGACAAGGGAAACACCGATCATCGCCAGGAACAACGCCAGCCAGATCCAGATTGAATGACTTTCGCCGAAGAGCAGCATGCCCCATCCGACGCCAGCCAGCGTAACGACATAGGCCGCCTGGCTGGTGAACACGGGCCCCGCCCGGTTTACCAGGAAGACGAACAGGAAATAGTCGAGGACGGTGACAAGAGCGATGCCCGCCAGCGCCCACTCCCCGACGGAAAGCGGCCAGCCTGGAAGGAGTGGTGCCGAAGTGAAAAGGACAAAGGGCAGAAGCGTGAGGCCGGCGCATCCAAACATGAGGAAGAGCAGACCTTCGGCGGGGACGTCTTCCGGCGCCTTCACCGCATAGTAGAGGTGCTCGGCCGCATAGCACAGTACCACGCCAAACGGCAGAAGCAGCCACCCGACATCGTTCCGGTCCGGCAGGCTGGTTTCCGGAACAACCACCAGGAGGGCCGCGACCCCGCCCAAGCCAAGCCCCAGGCAACGACGGAGGGTGGCGATGTCACGTTTCAGAATGACCGCACCGGCAAATGTGGCCATGGGGACAAAAGCGATGGCCAGGGCGACAATGCCGGCGGGAAGTTCCCGCGCGGCGTGGAAAAGCATGACCGAAGGAAGCGTTGTGCTGACCACGCTCCAGACGGCGCAGAAAGCGAATGCACGCCGGTTCGGCCAGGACCAGCTGCGCTTCGCCAGCAGCGGTACCAGGACCAGCATGGCCGACACGGCGGAATAACGGAAGGCCAGATCCAGGGCATCCTGTCCGGAACCCGCGGCGATCTTGAACAGCGAGAATGACGCGCCGAAAGTAACGCCTGAGAGGAGCAGCGCGCACCAGGCCGTCCACTGATGTCCTGGTTCACCACGACTCATCGCGCTTGGTCGTGTGGCGCAAGCAGATCATTCTCGGGTTCCCCAACCTCCATCGCTTTATCGTCGGCATGCGTGATGATCATGCGCCGATTGCCTGTCCGGATGGATTTCCTGTCGCATATCGGGCCGAACCTGCCGCCCGACGCTTCGTCCTGTCCGCGCGGGAAAAAGGTTTCCGAGAGCGTCGCCGAGGCCCGCCATTCAAAGGTGTTGGCGACCCCGACAGGATTCGAACCTGTGACCTACCGCTTAGGAGGCGGTCGCTCTATCCAGCTGAGCTACGGGGCCCGCGCCGCTTGACCATACCTCGGGTCGAAGGGTAAGTCATCCGGAAAGTTGGACCGGGATCGACCCACGGGGTTGCCGAAGAAAACGGAACACAGACTCCGGGCGGGCCGGAACGCGCTTCCCCACATGGCGCTGGGGAGCCGGTCTCACGGGGCCGAAGCGGTGGGCGACAGTCCCGTCGCGGAGCGCTTCGCAATCTTACGATCGAACTCTTGGACAACTCCGCGCCCGGCCGATAATGTCCGGGCAGGCCAGGATTGGAGAGCAAGCGTTCATGAGCGACAGCAGGAATGCAAAATCAGCCCGTCCCTTGACCCTTCGTGACGTATCGGAAGCCGCCGGCGTCAGCGAAATGACCGTCAGCCGCGTCCTGCGCGGCAGCGGTGACGTAAGCGAAGCCACCCGCACCAAGGTTCTGGAGGCGTCGAAGTCACTTGGTTACGTACCGAACCGGATCGCCGGATCTCTGGCCTCGCAGAAAGTTAACCTCGTCGCCGTAATCGTTCCCTCCCTGGGGAATCTTGTTTTCCCTGAGGTTCTGGGCGGCATCGCCGAGGTATTTGAGACGGTGCCTCTGCAACCGGTGTTCGGAGTGACGAACTATGATCCCGAGCGCGAGGAAGCCGTTCTATACGAGATGCTTAGCTGGCGGCCATCAGGCGCGATCATCGCGGGTCTGGAGCATTCGGAGGCGAGCCGCCTGTTGCTGCGTAACGCTGAAATCCCGATCATTGAGATTATGGATGCGGATGGGGAGCCGATCGACTCGATGGTGGGTATCTCACACCGCCGCGCCGGACGGCGGATGGCGGCGGCCATAATCGAGGCCGGCTATCGGAGAATCGGTTTCCTCGGCACCAAAATGCCACTCGATCACCGTGCGCGGAAGCGGTTCGAGGGTTTCACCGAAGCGATGGCCAAGGCCGGCCTTGAAGTCGCGGACCAGGAATTCTACGAAGGCGGAAGTTCCCTGCTCAAGGGGCGAGAGATGACGGCGGCGATACTCAGTCGGGCGCCTGATCTCGACTTTCTCTACTATTCGAATGACATGATCGGCGCGGGAGGCCTTCTCCACTGTCTTGACAATGGCATCGAGGTCCCCGGCCGGATCGGGCTGGCGGGTTTTAACGGACTGGATCTCCTCGATGGTCTGCCGCGGAAACTGGCCACTATGGACGCCTGTCGCGCTGAAATAGGACGTGAGGCGGCAAGGCTTGTCTCCAGGAGCGTCGGCCAGGATTCCAGTGGCGGTGAGCGGATTATCCTCAAGCCGAAACTCCAGCTTGGCGAAACGCTCAAACGGCGACCTCCCGCATGGACCGACCCATGATGACGTGACATCGCCCGGCCACCCGTCTCATGGTTATGCGGGCATGTCGGAACGGCCGGTTAACGAGCCTGACGCGAACCGCACCAGTGAGTTTTTTCCGGATCGGACCGAGAACGTTCAGGCCCCATCCGCAACCTCGCCGGAAAGTCCGGCCCAACATTGGAGATCACCCGGCCGGTGCCATGCTATCGGGTGTGGTGAATTTCCCGGGCGGATCTCTCGGTAAGGCGGAATGCTGCGGCGAATCCGCTCCACGCGTTGCCATGTTACCGCCGCGGTATAGGGCTTTGATGCGCCTGAATGGCACCCGCTCAGAGTTTCACGCGCGTGCCGGACCTGGCGGCCTCCAGCACCGCAAGTGTCACTTCCAGTGACCATGTGGCGTCATCCGCGGTGATACGGGGCCGCGCGCGGCCGGCGATCACGTCGGCGAAATGCCCGATCTGGCGAACGAAGGCATCACCTGACTCCATCGGCATGTCCTGCGGTCGTTTGGGGCTGTGCCATGTTCCCGGCATGCTGTCGGAGGTCCAGAGCCGCAGGTTCGGAAAGTCGAGCGCGGCCTCGGTTCCCATGAATCTCATGCAGTTCTGCCCGGAACGCGGATAGGATGGATTCTCCCCTGTCGCGAATTCCCATGCCCATGGGCTGTCAGCCTGATCGGACAGGACGAACGAGCCCAGAACGCCGCCCTCGAAACACATGATCACCGCAACGGCGTCCTCCTTCTCCAAACCCCGCAGTTGGCTACCGCTCTCCGCCTGCACCGAACGCACAGGCCCCAGGATGTAGCGCAGGCAGTCGATTTCATGCACGAGGTTGGTCATCACCGGCCCACCCTGCCAGCGGCGGTGCCAATCAATGTCATAGTAGGATTCATGTTTGCGCACGCACCATTGACCGGACACGGCGACCGGTTTGCCCAGGACGCCGCCCCGAACCATTTCGCGCGCCCTTTCCACCTGGGGATAGTAGCGGCGATGATGGCCCACCAATATATGAAGTCCAAGCCCACGGGCGACGGAGGCGATTGTCCTGGCCTCATCCGACGTTGCCGCCAATGGCTTCTCGACCAGCAGATGACACTTGCGATGAAGCGCCTCCAGCGACGGCTCGCAGTGGCTGTCGGTTGGCGTCGCGACGATGACGCCCGATGGCGCCAACGCATCCAGCATCGCGGTAACTCCGGTAAAATACGGCACACCCCGGCGCGCCGCGGTCTCGGCGACGGATGGCCGCGGGTCGACGATCGCGACAAGTTCGGCCTTTCCGCACCGGGCAATGGCGTCCAGGTGCCGCTGGCCAATCAAACCCGCTCCAACAAGGGCAATTCTTTCGGGCATAGGCGACTTCGCGTTGATGATCGACGACATGTCCGGGAAGCATTCGGCGCGATCGGCATTCGCAATCTGGATGGATTACCGCAATCATGCCTTATCAGGCGCGGAGCGCAACACCCGGTCACTCGCCCATGCCAGGGCCGCGACCTGGCCTCCAGCGCGGTTTCGGAAACTTGGCCGACCAACCGCGTGATCGGATTCGCGGGAAGTTTAGCGTCATTAAATTCCGGGATTGGCGCCGACATGCGGAAAGCGCGAGATTTTCCTGCCGGGCCCTGGCCTCCCGGGCTTTGACGTAATGGGAAATTCTCCCGGGCGGACAGTCCGCCGGCCAACGACCGCCGCAGAACGCTCGCGCAAAGGCAAATTATCCCCATGGGCCGTAGCCGCCCCGGAACCGAAGGGATGTCGGCGTTACACAGCCGCGCGTTCCACACGGGGTGTAGCCCAGATTTTTTGACGCAGGCTCGTACCGCATCGTTTTCACCTCCGTTTTGCCAACAA
>JAPOUP010000243.1 GCA_026708635.1 Rhodobacter sp. | reverse complement strand
GGGGCGCGACCTTGCCAATCAGGGCTTCGCGGGCACTGTGAAGCTGATGAAGGCAATGGGGGTGTGTCGCTCGCGAGCCGCGTCCGCGCCTTGAATTGGCCCCTTACGCACGAAGCGGGGTAAAGCCGGCAAGATTTTGACTTTGGCTGTCCCAGATGCTTAGCTTGAGGTGACAGTCGGAGACAGTATCAACTTTCTGATGAGCCGTCCCCATTTTTTAATAAAGGCGTCAACGATGCGTGCTTTCACAACCGTTATTGAACACTGCCCGGACACAGGCCTGTATGTCGGTTACGTCCCGAGCCTTCCAGGGGCACACAGCCAGGGCGCAGCGCTCGACGTGCTCAACAGCAATCTTCGGGACGTTGTTTCCATGGTCGTCGAAGATAATGCCATTGCAGAGGACAGGTTTGTCGGCACACAAGTCGTTGTCGTCGCCTGAACGCATGCCGCCGGGCCCCGTTCTCAGGCCACGCGATGTGATCGCAATTCTCACCGCGTTCGGATTCAGGGAGGTTCGTCAGCGCGGATCACACAAACTTTGGGGATCCCGACAGGAGGGAACATGCCGGAAGATCTTGGTCACGTAGTTGCAACGCCGGAAGTGGCCCGCGGGAAGCCCGCACCGATCAATTGGGCGGATCCATTTGGACTTGACGAACTTCTGGGCGAGGAGGAGCGCATGATCCGCGACACCGCGGAAGCCTATGCGCAGGACAAATTGCTAGGTCGGGTCGTTGAGGCCAATCGACACGAGATTTTTCACCGCGAAATCATGACCGAGATGGGCGACTTGGGTC
Organism: Rhodobacter sp.; assembly: GCA_026708635.1. Classification (GTDB taxonomy): domain Bacteria; phylum Pseudomonadota; class Alphaproteobacteria; order Rhodobacterales; family Rhodobacteraceae; genus JAPOUP01. Next base: position 1,511 of record JAPOUP010000243.1, on the reverse strand, counting down.
TTTTGGGATCCACACTACCGCAAACCGTCGGTGGTGTAGGCGCGGGCTATGTGAGCTACGGACTCATCGCCCGCGCGGTGGAACGGGTGGACAGCGGGTACCGTTCAGCGATGTCAGTGCAGTCCAGTCTCGTGATGCACCCGATCTTCGCCTACGGCACCGATACACAACGCCAAAAATATCTTCCGAAGCTTGCGAGCGGTGACTTCGTAGGGTGCTTCGGGCTTACGGAGCCGAACCACGGGTCGGATCCGGGCGGCATGCTCACCCGGGCCAGAAAGGTTGATGGCGGGTATCTCGTTTCGGGATCCAAGAACTGGATCACGAACAGCCCGATAGCGGATGTCTTCGTGGTCTGGGCGAAATCCGACGCTCATGGCGGCAAGATAAAGGGTTTCATCCTTGATAGGGAAATGAAGGGCCTGCAGGCACCGAAGATCGACGGGAAGTTTTCCCTGCGTGCCTCGGTGACCGGAATGATCCGGATGGACGAGGTCTTCGTTCCCGAAGACAACCTGTTGCCCCATGCCAGTGGTCTGGCTGGTCCGTTTGGGTGCCTCAACCGGGCGCGGTTCGGAATTTCCTGGGGCGCGATGGGTGCCGCGGAGGCCTGCTGGCACTCCGCTCGCCAATACACTTTGGACCGCAGGCAATTCGGCAAGCCGCTGGCACAGACGCAGCTGATCCAGAAGAAGCTGGCCGATATGCAGACCGAGATTTCGCTTGGTCTTCTGGGGGCCTGGCGCCTCGGTCGGATGATGGAGGATCAAACCGCATCGGCCGAAGCGATAAGCCTTATGAAGCGCAACAATTGCGGCAAAGCGCTGGAAATCGCCCGGACCGCCCGTGACATGCATGGCGGCAATGGGATCAGCGACGAATATGGCGTGATCCGCCACGTCATGAACCTCGAGGCCGTCAATACATATGAAGGCACCCACGATATACACGCCTTGATTCTGGGCCGGGCGCAGACCGGGCTCGAGGCGTTCTCCTGATGGTGGTTTCGGGCAGGCGGCGGGGCTCGGTCGCGCCTGTCTCAATCGATAACCCTCCGGTGAATGCAACCTCCGCGCCTTTCCGCGAGGGTTTGATGGAGGCGAACCAAGCTGAAGTCGAAGTAACTATCCGTTATTTGGGCCCGGGTCTGCCATTTGGTCCCCTTCCAATAAACCATCAGCCATCGGCACCGCGTTAGCCGTTACCGCGTCGGCAAACGGAGTGACCAGTGCTGGGATGACCCGCGTTGATTACGCGGAGGAAGGTCTCGCACTGATCTCCGCCTGGCCCGTTCAGGAAGACATGGTTCGCGTTCATAAGCGATGAGTGAGTCCCCGAGTGGTCTGGATGTCGCGTATTAGCGTGACGGGAAGCCCCCGTTCCACAGTGGGGCGAGATACCCGATGCGGGGGCAACCCCCTTGAGCCGTCGCGCGATTCAGCCGGTCGGCCGGATGGCGTCGACACCGAGGGCCACGGGTCCGGTCGTTACTCGGCGACACGAATTCAGGA
>JAPOUP010000007.1 GCA_026708635.1 Rhodobacter sp. | reverse complement strand
ATTAGCGGTAGTGGATCCCAAACGCGTGAACGCAACAAGTTGACCCTAGAAACTAGGGGCGGTAGGCAGGGTTCCTGTGATGTGCGCCCGCAGAAACTGGGGATAGAGGTGGCGAAGCCGGTTGAAAAAGCAGGTCAGCAAACGGCGACCGTTTTTGCGTCGGAAAAGGTTCGCGACTTTGGGGGCTGGCCAATCGAATGTAGGGATCAGTTTTACACACGCTCGGATTTGGCGACGGCTTACGCCGCGAAGATGATTGAGCGATGGGGTGATCCCGATGTGCTGTTTATCGAGCCGTCCGCTGGGACTGGCTCTTTCGTGCGCCCGTTGCTGAATGCGGGGCGTAAGGTGCGCGCCGTGGATATCGATCCGAAAGCCCCGGAGATCCGACGCATGGATTTCCTGCGTTCGAAGAGCATTTTTGAGGGCGACCATTCGGCAATCGTTGTCGTGGGCAATCCGCCTTATGGAAAAAACGCTTGTTTCGCGGTGCGCTTCTTCAACCACGCCGCGGGCCATGCGGACGAGATAGGTTTTATCGTACCGCGCACTTTCCGAAAGTTGAGCCTTCATAAGCGTCTCGACGCGATGTTCCACCTGTCAGAGGATGAAGACGTTGAAAGCCAGGCCTTTATGCGCTATGGCATCCCACACGATGTTCCATGCGCCTGGCAGATATGGACCAAGCGTAACGTGGTACGTCATATGCCGGTTCCGCCGTCGGTGGATCACCTGATCGATTACACGACACCCCGGAAGGCCAGTTTCGCAATGCGGCGCGTTGGCTTTTACGCCGGACGGATAATCACGACGAACATCCATTCTTTGTCGCGGACAACGCACTACTTCATGCGGGAAATGGCGGATGGAGTCGTTGATGCACTGCGTCGCGTCAATTGGTCCGAAGTGGTTTCGCAGACCGCGGGTGTTCGGTCGCTGTCCAAGGCGGAGATCGCATTCAAGCTGGAGGAGTTTTACCGTGCCTGAACATTCCGTCGACCAAACGCAAGGTTAGGATTTGAGAATATGATAGAAGCGGCAAACGGCGCTTTAACCTTAGCCGCCGTCGGTCGAAAGCGACTCCCCGGGCTCGATGGAGGTGCGGCCGGAAAATGGTCCGACAGTGTCATTCAGACCGTTTTGCGCAATCCCCGAATTTCGGGAACGCGTTCTGTTTCACGACCTCAGCTCCCAACGCACCGGGACCCGATCTGGGAGCGGTAAGCCCATTCAACCCACGGCATCAGCGCCTCGATATCCGAAGACTCGACCGTGGCGCCGCACCAGACACGCAGTCCCGGGGGAGCGCTGCGGTAACTTCCGATGTCGTAAGCTATGTCTTCATCCTCAAGACGCTTCGCAACCGCCCGGGCGAACGGGTGCGCGTTCTCCATCGCCGGTTCGGTGAACTTAAGGCAGACACTCGTTTCGGAACGGCAGTTCGGATCGCTCGCCAGAAAATCGATCCAGTCGCGGACGGCGACGAACCGGTGGATGACGTCAAAGTTGGCACGGGTTCGGGCGATCAACCCCTCGAGACCGCCGATCGACTGGGCCCAATCCAGTGCGGCCAGGCAATCTTCGACGCAGAGCATTGACGGCGTGTTGATCGTGGCGCCTTCAAAAATCGCCTCGTTCAGTTTCCCGTTCTCGGTCAGGCGGAAGATCTTCGGCAACGGCCACGCCGGCACGTAGCTCTCGAGCCGCTCGACGGCCCGCGGACTGAGAACCAGCATTCCGTGGGCGGCCTCACCACCGAGGACTTTCTGCCATGAAAACGTTGTGGCGTCAAGTCGTTCCCAAGGCAGCTCCATAGCGAATGCGGCTGAGGTCGCGTCACAGAGGGTCAGACCCTTGCGCTTCGCCGGAATGAAACCATCCGAAGGTACGCGGGCACCCGAGGTGGTGCCGTTCCAGGTGAAACAGACGTCGTGATCATAGTTGAGTGACGGCATATCGACGATCTCGCCATACTCGGCGGTATGGACCGAGGCATCGATCCGGAGCTGTCTGACGGCGTCCGTGACCCAGCCAGCGCCGAAGCTTTCCCAGGCCGCCATTTCGACGGGGCGCTCGCCGAGCAGATTCCACATCGCCATCTCGAACGCCCCCGTGTCAGATGCGGGAACGATCCCAATCCTGTGGTCAGCCGGAATGCGAAGGATCGCGCGTGTCTTGTCTATTACGGCTTTGAGCCTGGCTTTGGCGTATGCGGTGCGGTGCGATCTACCCAGAATCGCGCCGGACAGTTCGCCAAGGCTGAATCCGGGATGCTTGGCGCATGGTCCCGATGAGAATCTCGGGTTCGTCGGCCGTATTGCTGGTCTGTCCGGTGCCATCGATGGTATCCTTCCAGATATACGCGCCTCGCTGGGGAGATGTCTCCCGTGCGCCGCAATAGAGCGATCGAACGGGGTCCGCAAGGTGAGGCGCACCCTGTTTCGCTCTCCGGTCGAAAGGTCTGTCAAGGGAGTCACGGCCCGGTGCATGTGATTACGCTGATTGCCAACCCTGAACGTCGGGATCTTGAGCGGGTTCTGGTCGAGTCACTGCGCAGCGCATGGGGTGGTGGCCCCACTGTTTGGCTGGCTCCGGGCGAGGCGGCCGAATTCGAGGTGCCTGTGGTGCCCGGGAATAGATGGGAGGTGTGGCGGGACTGCCAGAAGGCGGGTATCGACCTTTTGGTACAAAGATCGGGTGTGCGACGAAAGAAGCTCCTGCTCGCGGACATGGATTCGACGCTGATCCGGCAGGAATGCATTGACGAGCTCGCTGCGGAAGCCGGCGTAGGTGAACGTGTCGCCGCGGTCACGTCTCGTGCCATGAACGGAGAGATTGGTTTCGAGGACGCGCTTCGGGAAAGGGTTCGGTTGCTGAAAGGACTTCCCGTGACCGTAATCGGCAAGGTGCTTTACGAACGGATAGAATATACACCCGGTGGCGAAACGGCGGTGGCGACGATGAAAGCGAACGGGGCCTACGCGGCTTTGGTTTCCGGTGGGTTCACGGTGTTCTCGGCAGAGGTGGCGGCACAGCTGGGATTTGACGAGCATCGCGCGAATACATTGATCGAGGCGGATGGAAAACTCGTCGGCGAGGTTCTGAAGCCGATTCTCGGACGTGACGCCAAGGTTGCGGCGCTCCGGGAAATCGGCTCCCGGCTCGGCTTCAGGAATGGCGATGCGATCGCGGTCGGTGACGGGGCGAACGATCTCGGTATGCTCGCGCTGGCGGGAACCGGCGTCGCGTTCCGTGCCAAGCCCTCGGTTGCGGCGCAATGCGAGCTTCGCGTCAACCATGGTGACCTGACCGCGTTACTGTATATCCAGGGATATTCGCGGAAGGAGTTCGTTTCGGACCAAGGGTGATTTGGCTTGAGGCCATCCGTCCGTGAGAACGAACCGGAAGCGCGTCCGCGCTTCTCCGGTTCCGGGAATGAAAGGCCCGCCGATCAATGGCGCGGCGAACGTAATTGGGCGTCGTCCGGTTTGCGCAGCACCAGTTCTTTCGACAGGCGCCTAAATCCGGTCTCGGTCTCCGCTTTCTTCAGGACGATCCGTCCAATGCCGAAACCGACAGTCCACCGCTGATTGTCCCTGTCACGCCGGGCCATGCTTTCAGCGAGGCGGCCAACGTCAGTGCGACATTGTGATTGCTGTTCGTGGATAAACAGGATGGCGTTGCCGCGCCATGTGCCAGAGGTTGCCCGATTGCCTCGAATGGCAGGAATGTTCCGCTATCGTTAATTGGCAACCAATCCGGGATACTCACGGCGCGCGGTTGCGCTTTGATCTCTGTTTGGCTATCTGCGGATCGTGGTTACCGGTACTCCGCACGCTCGGACATCATGACACGATATGACGGATACGGCACCCACGAAGACCGCCGCCATCGAAAAGCCGGTGACTTAGGCGATGGGCTGAATGACTTAGGCAGGAGACAGATGTACTCAAGGAAAGTTTGCGGTTTTGCCGTTCTTGCGCTCGCCGTCTGTTGCCATCCGGTTATGGCCCAGACCGATTCGAACGAAGTATCGACGAATCGCGTGGCCGTTCACACGGACTGGAGCGTATTCGAGCATACCAGCCCGCCGAAACGATGCTGGATCGTTTCCCAGCCCGAGGAGACCGTCAACACGCGTGATGGAAGGGTCGTGTCCGTCCGTCGTGGTGAGATTCGGTTATTCGTCCATTTTTCCCCTGAGGAAGACGTGAACGGCGAGGTGTCGTTCATCGGCGGTTATCCATTTCGCGAGGGCGTGGACGTGAAGGTGGATATCGGAGGCGAGAGCTTCAGCCTGTTCACGTTTGCGGAGATGGCCTGGACGAGTTCGGACGACGAGGACAGGAAACTGGTGGAGGCCCTGAAGCGCGGTCGGAAAGCGGTTGTCACCGGTGTTTCCAGCCGCGGGACCAAGACGAAGGACACCTTCTCGCTCTCGGGCATCACCGCCGCGATCGAGGATGCCGAGAAACGCTGTAACGGCTGAACCACGGTGTCTGGACCTTTCGCGCCGATACCCGCTGACTCAGCGGGATTTGGCGGATCCGGTGCGACCGGAAGCGGATTTGACGGATTCTTCCAGTTGGGTTCCGCTGATGAGACGGCGGCTATCGCTACGGCACTGGCATCCACCCTATGTGCGGGGGACGTAATTCTTCTTGATGGGGCAGTGGGATCCGGGAAGACCCATTTTGCCCGAGCGCTGATTCAGGCCCGGCTGGCGGACGCCGGACGGTTCGAGGAGGTTCCCTCGCCCTCCTTCACCCTGGTCCAGATATATTCGGATGGAGATACCGAAATCTGGCACGTTGACCTGTATCGCCTGTCGGATCCGTGCGACGTGGCCGAGCTTGGGCTGGAAAGCGCGTTCGACGATACGGTCTGTCTGGTTGAATGGCCGGACAGGCTGGGAGGCCTGGTTCCGAAGGATGCCCTTCGACTGCGGCTTGAGATGACCGCGGTTCCGGGTGAAAGACTGGCTTGGCTGAAGGCCCCGCACGGCAAATGGGTAAGCCGATTCAAGATGGCGGGTCTGGAGACGCCCGGTGGATGAGCGGCTGCGCCTCGCAAAGGAATTCGTTGACGGGACCGTATGCGCGGGATGGACCATGGAGCCACTGGCGGGCGACGCCTCGGCGCGTCGGTATTTCCGTTTGTGTGACACCGTAAACACCGCGGTACTGATGGACGCTCCGCGGAAAAGCGGGCAGAGTGTGGAGCGCTTTCTGGACGTCGCCCGTTTTCTCGAAAGTATGGATCTGAGCGTTCCGATGGTGTTGGCCGCGGACCCGGTTGCGGGTTTCGCCATTCTAGAGGATTTTGGCGACAGTCTGTTCGCGCGGTTGGTCACCCGGCGCCCGGATATGGAGGCGCAGCTATACGAGACAGCCACCGATGTTCTGGCGAAGCTCGATGGAATCGCCGTGCCGGAATTCGTGCCGAACTTCCGGGCGGACCTGATGGCCGCGCAGGTCAAACCGGTCTATGAATGGTATCGCGGCAGTATCCAGGCGGTATCCGGTAACGGATTCCGAAGGCTACGGACCGAACTTGAGGCCGTGCTGTCGGCAACGGCGCTAGGCTCGCCAACATTTCTGTTGAGGGATTTCCATTCCGAGAACCTCGTTTGGCTACCTGATCGGACGGGAGTCCGGCGGGTCGGGCTGCTCGATTTCCAGGACGCCATGTCGGGGCCGCCCGGATATGATCTGATGTCCATGATTCTGGACGCCCGCCGGGATGTTTCCCCCGCCATCGCCTCCCGCGCGAAACATCGGTTCGCGAAGATGACGGGACGTGACCCCGTGGCTCTCGAGGCCGCCCTCGCGGCGATCGGCGCACAGCGTAATCTGCGCATCATGGGTGTCTTCGCCCGTTTGGCGGTTGAGGCGGGTAAGCCGCGCTATCTCGACTTGATTCCCAGGGTCTGGCAACATGTTACGACCTGCCTGTCCCATTACACCCTGTCAGGAGTCGCCAGGATTGTCGCCGAGGACCTTCCGGAACCGTCGCCGGGTAACATGCTCAAGCTGAAGGAACGATGCCATCAAAACCGCCACTGATGCTTTTCTCCGCAGGTCTCGGGACGCGAATGATGCCCTTGACCGAAGCGCGGCCCAAACCACTGGTTGAGGTGGCCGGACGCCCACTGATCGATCATGCGATCGACGTTGCCCGCGAGGCGGGCATCCCGCGGATCGTGGCGAATACCCATTATCTTTCCGAACTGCTTGAGAGGCATCTTGGCGATACGGGGGTGATTACGGTTTTCGAGCCGGAATTGCTGGACACCGGTGGGGGAATCCGCAATGCCCTGCCGTTTCTGGACGCCGACACCGTCGTATCGCTCAATACGGATGTCGTTTGGCGCGGTGGCAATCCGATCTCGGCGCTCCTGGCCGCCTGGCGAATGGATCGTATGGAAGCGATGCTGCTTTTGGTTCCGCGGGACCGGGCTATTGGCCATCTAGGCGCGGGTGATTTCAGGATGGACTCCGGCGGACGGCTTAGTCGCGGGCCCGGACTCGTCTATACCGGCGCGCAGATCATGAAGACCGGGCGTCTGGACGCCTTCAGGGACGCGAATTTCTCCCTGAATTCGGTTTGGGATGGAATGGCGGCCGACGACACGCTGTTCGGCCTGGAATACGACGGGACATGGTGTGATGTCGGTCGGCCCGAATGTATCGCGCTGGCGGAGAGGCTTCTTGATGTTTGAGCCTACCGGTCGGCCCAGACTTTTCGGCGCACCGCCCGGCATCGATTTTCCCCTGGCGCTGATGGAGGGGCTTCGGCGGCGGCATAAAGATCAGCCACCCGAGGCCCTCGCGCGGGTCGAGGTTTTCGTGAACTCACGTGCGATGCAATGGCGGCTGAAGTCGCAATTCATGCAGGGTCCGTCGACGCTTCTTCCACGTATCAGGACAGTTACCGACCTCGCCAGTGACGTCAGCTTTCCTGACATTCCCCGGATGGGGTCTCCGTTGCGGCGGCGGCTTGAACTGACACAGTTGGTCGCGAAGCTGCTCGATCGGCAGCCGGACCTCGCTCCCCGTTCGGCATTGTTCGCGCTCGCTGACAGCCTCGCCGATCTTCTGGACGAAATGCAGAGCGAAGGTGTTCCATCGGAGAGGATCCGGGATTTGGATGTGACGGATGTATCGGGCCACTGGCAGCGCGGTCTTCAGTTCGTGTCGCTTGTCGAGCGGTATCTCGAGGCGGATTCCGGCCAAGGCCTGAGTCCTTTGGCGCGACAGCGACTCGTGGCCGAAAGGCTCGAGGTGGAGTGGTCGTTGAGGCCACCCCTGCATCCGATCCTCGTCGCCGGCTCCACAGGCTCACGGGGTGCCACCGCGCTGTTCATGCGGATAGTTGCCCGGCTTCCTCAAGGGGCTGTCGTCCTGCCCTGCGTGGATTTCGATCTTCCGCAGCATGTTTGGAAGCGACTGCAAGACACGCCGGAGACCCAGGACCATCCGCAGCACCGGTTCGCGCGCCTTTGCGGGGATCTTGATTGCCCGCCGGGCGAGATACGTCTTTGGGAACCCTCGCTGCGGCCACCGTCGCCGAACCGGAACCGTCTTGTGTCCTTGGCGCTTAGGCCCGCACCGGTGACCGACCAGTGGCGCTCGGAGGGCGCCGGCCTGACGGGACTTAAGGAGGCGACGGAGGCGTTTACGCTTATCGAAGCACCGTCACCGCGGGCCGAATCCTCCGCGGTCGCCCTTTTGCTTAGGGAGGCTCTCGAGAACGGCGGGACGGCGGCGCTCATAACGGCTGACCGTACGCTGACGCGGCAGGTCACCGCCGCGCTTGATCGTTGGGATATCAGGCCGGATGACTCCGCCGGGACGCCCCTGCCGATGACCGCGCTCGGCCGGTTCCTTCGACAGGTAGCTAGCCTGTTTGGCCAAACCGTCAACCCGGGTACTCTCCTCGCCCTTCTGAAGCATCCGTTAACCGGCACCGGCGCCAATGGTCGAAGAGCGCATCTACGACACACGCGCAGTCTGGAACTGAAGCTTCGCCGCTCGGGGCCGTCATTCCCCGATGCACGGCAGCTGAGACTATGGGGCAATGATTCCGAATTGCCGCGGAAGGATTGGGTGGAGTGGCTAGCCAGCCTGCTTGACGGTCTACCGGATATTGGCGAGCGCAGCCTGCGGGAGCACGTGGACCATCATGTCCGACTGGTGGAAGCGCTCGCGGCAGGCCCTGAATCGACGGGTTCCGGCGAAATACGTAAGGGACATGTCAACGAACGGGTTTGGGTGACCGTCGACGAACTGCGCCGCGAGGCGGAACATGGGGGAACGTTTACACCGGCGGATTATGTTTTCCTGTTCGATTCGGTTCTTTGGCGGGAATCCGTGCAAGATGTCGCGGACGTGCATCGTGAAGTCATGATCTGGGGGCCGCAACGGTCGCGCGTTCAGGGTGCCCAACTCGTGATTCTCGCGGGGATGAATGAGGGAGTCTGGCCGGCCGCCTCCCCACCTGACCCTTGGCTCAACCGGCAGCTGCGTGCGCAGGCGGGCCTTCTTTTGCCTGAACGTAGGATTGGCCTCGCCGCGCACGACTTTCAGCAGGCGATCGCCGCGTCCAAGGTCGTGCTCTCCCGCGCAGTTCGGGACTCCGAATCGCCCACCGTACCCTCGCGCTGGCTTAACCGCCTGACCAATCTCCTCGACGGGCTGTCCGACGAAGGTACCGATGCGCTCGAGGCTATGCGGATGCGTGGCCAACACTGGCTTGAACTGGCGCATCGTGTTGAAAGGCCGGATCGCGAGGTTTCAGGTATAAGCCGTCCAGCCCCGCGGCCACCGGTATGCCGTCGTCCGACCAGGATTTCGATAACGGAGGTTGAACGTCTGATCCGCGATCCGTACGCGGTCTATGCGCGAAGGGTCCTGGATCTCAGGCTGCTTGACCCTCTGCATCACGCACCCGATGCGCCGATGCGTGGTACCGTTATCCACCAAATTCTTGAACGGTTCATTGAATGTGAGCCAGTGCGTAGCCACGCCGACGGCCGCGCCCGGCTGTTGCGGATCGCGGACGAGGTCATGGCGGCCGAGGTCGCCTGGCCGGCGACCAGAAGACTCTGGCGCGCGAGGCTGGCGAAAGTCGCCGACTGGTTTGTCGCTGAGGAGATCGAACGTCAGGCGGAGGCCGAGCCGATAGCCCTGGAGCGCGAGGGACGCTTCCTTCTGCCCCGGACGGAGGTCACGCTGCACGGCAAGATTGACCGGATTGACCGACGAGAGGACGGTTCTCTGGTGGTCTATGATTACAAGACGGGGACGCCTCCGACCAAAAGCCAGCAGCTGCATTTCGACAAGCAGCTGCTTCTGTCGTCCGTCCTGATCGAGAACGGAGCGGTGGAAGGCCTCGGGGCGGGTAGGGTCGCAAGCGTGGCCCACATCGGGCTCGGTTCCAGTCCGAAACTCGTCTCGAACGATCTCGACGTTGGCGAGACACGGAACGCTTTGACGGAACTGGAAACTCTCCTGGCGAGGTATCAGTCCCCCGATCAGGGCTATATGTCGCGACGAGCGGTGAAGTCGGTTTCGTCCGGAGGTGACTTCGACCATCTGGCGCGCTACGGCGAATGGAGTGACAGTGACGATCCAATGCCTGAAGATGTTGGCGAACCGACGCCATGATGTCTTCCCCACCAAACGGAGCGCTTCTGGATGACGCGACAGAGCGACAGAACGAAGCCGCCAGTCCGGACGCCTCGACCTGGCTGTCAGCGAATGCGGGTTCCGGCAAGACGCGGGTCCTGACGGACCGGGTCGCCAGACTCCTGCTCAGCGGAGTGGCGCCCCAGAACATTCTTTGTCTGACCTATACCAAAGCCGCGGCGTCGGAAATGCAGAACCGTCTGTTCAGGCGGCTTGGGTCATGGTCGATGAAGCAAGACATTGATCTTTCGTCCGAGCTTTGGAGGCTAGGAGTGAAGGATGTCCGCGATTCCATACGACTCGCCTCGGCGCGCCGCCTGTTTGCGCGCGCCATCGAGACTCCAGGCGGCCTGCGAATCCAGACGATCCATTCGTTTTGCGCCTCGTTACTGCGTCGATTCCCGCTCGAAGCCGGCGTAACGCCGGGATTCCGTGAGATGGATGACCGAACGGGTACCCTGCTCTGCGAGCAGGTTCTGGACGAGCTGGCGGATGGACCGGAGGTGGCGGCGGTCGATGCGCTGGCCGAACACTGCACGGAAAGCGATGTTGCGGGGCTTCTGCGCACGGTCCTTTCGCGGCGGGACTCGTTCGGAGACGCTCACAGCCTTGAAGATATCCTGGACTGGTTTGACCTGCCGGCGGGCTATGACGAGACCAGCGTTCTCGGAGAGGCCTTCGACGGCGGTGAGAGGGCCCTTTTCGGCAGGGTTCTACCGGCGATGAGAGCGAGCGTGAAGCGGACGGACCGGCGCTACGCGGAGCGTCTTGGCCAGTTCGACTGGGCCGCTCCCGACATGGCGGCACTTCATGCCTGTATCGATGTGTTTCTCGGCAAACATACCGCGAAGGAGCCGTTTTCGGCGAAAATAGGCAGTATCCCGACCAAGGACTGCCGGGAAGGTCTTGGATCGGTCGCCAAGGCGCTCGACCGGTTGATGCGGCGTGTCGAGCTTGCGCGCGATCGGCTGCATTGCCTTGGCGCCGCCCGAAAGACCCACGCGCTTCACAGGTTCGCCGCGGTGTTTCTTCCCGCGGTTGAAAGGCGAAAGCAACAAAAGGGGTGGCTCGACTTCGATGACCTGATTCTGAGAACGAAAACGCTGCTGACGGATGACGCGGTGGCGTCGTGGGTTCTTTACCGTCTTGACGGCGGGCTTGACCATATACTCGTCGACGAGGCGCAGGACACCAGCCCGGAGCAATGGGCCGTGATCGAAAGGCTGGCGCAGGAATTCACCACCGGCATCGGGGCGCGCGACGGAATCCAGCGTACGATTTTCGTCGTAGGTGACCGGAAACAGTCGATCTATTCCTTTCAGGGTGCCGACCCGAGAGAGTTTGAACGGATGCGCCTGCATTTCGGGGAGCGTCTGCGTGGCGTCGATCGGGAACTGCGTTCGCGGAAACTGGAGCATTCGTTCAGGTCATCGAGCGCGGTCCTGAAGCTGGTGGACGCCGCCCTCGACATTGACGGCGCACGGCACAGGGCGTTTCACGAAACGCTGCCAGGCCGTGTCGACATATGGCCGCCCGTTATGAAGGCATCCGGGCAGGAGAGCAAAGAATGGTTCGACCCGGTGGACCTCAAATCGGATGACCATTCCGACAATGTGCTTGCCGGAAAGATCGCCGGCGAAGTAAGACGCATGATCGAACACGAAACGCTTTCCGAAAAAGACGGCTCCAGGCGGCGTATCACGGCGGGAGACTTCCTGATCCTTGTCCGCCGCCGTTCGGTCCTGTTCGATACCATTATCAGGGAATGCAAGGCGATTGGTCTGCCGATTGCGGGGGCGGACCGCCTGGTTCTGGGAGCGGATCTCGCGGTTAGGGACGTGACGGCCCTCATGGCGTTTCTCGACACTCCCGCTGACGATCTATCGCTCGCATCTGCGCTCAGGTCGCCGTTGTTTGGATTGTCGGAAGACCAATTGTATGGGCTTGCGGCGAACCGTGGATCCCGGCGGCTCTGGGATGTGCTGCGCAGCCGAGAGGCTGAGTTTCCGGATACGGTGCGTGTACTGGACGACTTACGCGCGCGGATCGACTACATGCGCCCCTTCGACCTGATCGAGAGAATCCTGACTTGGCATGACGGCCGTAGAAAGCTGCTTTCCCGACTCGGGCCGGAAGCCGAGGACGGGATCGACGCGTTGCTCGCGCAGTCCCTGACATACGAGCGGATGGAGATCCCTTCCTTGACGGGCTTCCTGTCATGGTTCGCGACGGGTGACGTTGAAATCAAGCGACAGGTTGACAGCTCCGGCGATCTGATCCGGGTGATGACCGTACATGGGGCGAAAGGGCTGGAGGCGCCGATCGTGATATTGCCCGACACCGCCGGGCGGACGGTTTCGCTGAGAGACGAGATCATTCCGTTACGCCGGGACCGTATTGTGTGGCGCGTGCCCAAGCCGAGCCAGCCGAAGGTAATGGTAGAGGCGCTGGATCAGTTGGGAGAGGCGCGGGAGGAAGAGAATGGCCGGCTTCTCTACGTCGCGATGACGCGGGCGGAAAACTGGCTGATCATCGCGTCTTCGGGTGAGGTTGGTGAGGGGAGTTGGTACCGGGTCGCCGCGGACGCGATCGAGACTCTGGATGGTGCAGAGAAAATCAGCACACCGACGGGAGAAGCGGGCCTTCGGTATTCGCATGGAGACTGGAATTCCGGATCCATTGACGAGGTCGCGGCGGTGGACCGGCTGGACGTTGCGATACCCGCGTGGGTTGGCCGTACCGCCGCCGCGCCGCGGTCGCCGATGACGCCGCTTGCGCCTTCCGCTCTTGGTGGCGCCAAGTCTCTGCCCGGAGAGGGAGAAGGGGTACCGGAGAATGGGGAAGCCCCGCTTCGTCACGGTACGATGGTCCACAGGCTTCTGGAGTTGCTTCCGGAGGTCTCCCGTTCCGATCTGGAAAGCGTATCCGGACGACTGCTGGAAAACGAGTTCATGGCGACTTCGGAGGAGGTGGCGGCTTCCTTTGAGGAGGCACGGCGTGTGCTGGAGGCGAAGGATCTGGCGTTCCTGTTCGGGGATGGTGTGCTTTCGGAGGTTGATGTCTGGGCGCGTGGTCCGGGGCTCCCGCGGGAAGGTATATCGGGAGCGATCGACAAGCTTGTGGTATCGCCCGAGCGGGTTTTGGCCGTGGATTTCAAGACGAACGCATTGGTTCCGCCAGCCGTTGGGGAAACCCCCGACGGGCTGTTGCGCCAAATGGGCGCTTATCTTATCGCATTGGAATCGGTGTACCCCGGAAGGAAGGTCGACGTCGCGATTCTGTGGACCCGCGAGCCGACGTTCATGAGTTACCCGCGGGAAATCGTGACGGGTGCGCTGGAAGGCATTGTGGCCTCTTGACCCGCAGGGGAATCGTGCCCACTTACAGTGTCTGACATAAGTCCCCGGGAGAGCATCAATGGCCACCATCGCCGTCACCGACGACACCTTCCATTCCGAGGTTGAGCAGTGCGAAATCCCGGTTGTTGTGGACTTCTGGGCCGAATGGTGCGGTCCCTGCAAGCAGATCGGCCCCACCCTCGAGGAGCTTTCCGAAGAGTATTCCGGGCGCGTAAAAATAGTTAAGGTCAACATCGATGACAGCCCGGAGTCCCCATCCAGGCTCGGCGTCCGGGGCATTCCCGCGCTTTTCATGTTCAAGGACGGTGAGGTGGTCTCCAACAAGACCGGTGCGGCGCCGAAGAGTTCGCTGCAGAATTGGATTGACGGTGCCCTGTGAGGTCGGCGCTCGAGGTGATCCTTGAGACTTCCGACGTGAAGCCGAATTTCCTGAAAGCCGGTGGCTCTCAGATCGCGCTTTTCCGGCTCTCGTCCACGTAAATTTCCCGAAGCCTGACTCCCACCGGCCCGGGGTTGCCGTTACCGAGCGCGATGCCATCGATCTCCACCACTGGCGTAACGAATGTGGACGCCGACGTGATGAACGCCTCGTCCGCGGCCTGCGCTTCCTCGATCGTGAAGGGTCGTTCCACGATTTCCATCTGTGCCTCCCGCGCGAAGCGAAGCACGGCAGCCCGGGTGATTCCGTGCAGGATGGCGTTGCTTAGATCTCGGGTGATGATCCGGCCGTCTTTCACGATATAGGCGTTGTTGCTTGTCCCTTCCGTGACGAATCCATCCTCTGTCATCCACGCGTCGTCGCAGCCCTGTTTTTTGGCCAACATCTTTCCCATGGACGGATACAGCAGCTGAACCGTCTTGATGTCCCGGCGCTTCCAGCGCATGTCGGGAACGGAGATCACCTTGATTCCGACCTTCGCCTGCCTGGCCTCCGCCAGTCCCGGTTTGGACTGCGTGAAGAGCACGATGGTGGATGGCACTTCCCGCGGATCTGGAAACGCGAAATCCCTGTCAGGCGCGGCGCCCCGCGTTATCTGCAGGTATACGAGGCCGTCGATTACCTGATTGCGCGCTATCAGCTGGCGGTGGATCTCCAGAAGTTCGTCATCGCTGACGGGAGATTCGATTTCCAGCTCGCCCAGAGACCTCGCCAGACGCGCCGCATGACCCTCGAAGTCAACCAACCTTCTATCCAGAACGCTCGTGACCTCGTAGACGCCATCAGCGAAGAGAAAGCCCCGGTCAAAGACCGAAACTTTCGCCTTCCCCTCAGGGAGATAGGCTCCGTCAACATACACCATTCGGCTCATCGCTTCCTGCCCCGCTTTGTGG
This sequence comes from Rhodobacter sp., assembly GCA_026708635.1. GTDB lineage: Bacteria > Pseudomonadota > Alphaproteobacteria > Rhodobacterales > Rhodobacteraceae > JAPOUP01. Next base: position 6,319 of record JAPOUP010000007.1, on the reverse strand, counting down.
CGGGAATCCTTAAGGACTCCCTTCGCGTCACCTCAGCCCCAAAGCTCCGGGCACGATGGGTGCAGTTCGGAGCCTTCATACCTAAGGGGTATCTCTCGGTCTTCCGCCAAAAGGAGCGGACCGTCAAGGTCGACGACGGCGGCGTTCTGCGCCAGGAGCACGGCTGGCGCCATCGCCAGACTCGAACCCACCATGCAGCCGACCATGATGCCATATCCTTCCGCCAACGCGGCGGCGCGGAGGGCAAGCGCCTCGGTCAGCCCTCCGGTCTTGTCTAGCTTGATGTTTACGAAGTCATATCTGCCCCTGAGGTCTGGCAATGAAGCCCGGTCATGGCAGCTTTCGTCCGCGCAGACGGGTAGGGGGCGGGGAATCTCGGCCAGCATGGCATCATTATCCGCCGGCAACGGCTGCTCCACCATTTCCACGCCCAGCCGAACCAGATGTGAGGCGAGATCGCGGTAGATTTCCGTTGTCCAGCCTTCGTTGGCGTCAACGACGATCCGCGCGTTCGGAGCTCCGGCGCGAACGGCTTCGAGCCGGGGCATGTCGTCGGGTGTGCCGAGCTTGATCTTCAGCAGTGGCCGATGTGAGTTTTCCGTGGCGGCCAGACGCATATTCTCGGCGGTGTCGAGAGAGATCGTATAAGCGGTGACTACAGGCGCCGGTGCGGCGAGCCCGGCCAGCTCCCAGACCCGTCGTCCGAGACGTTTCGCTTCCAGATCCCACAGCGCGCAGTCGACCGCGTTTCTCGCCGCGCCCGGCGGAAGCGCCTCCTGCAGCGTAGCCCGATCAAGCGGGCCGATACCTGCAATCTGCCTCTCCACTGACCCGAGTGTCTCACCGTAACGGGCGTACGGGAGGCATTCTCCCCTTCCGACCATCCCATGATCAGTGACCGAAACCGTAAGGACACGGGTTTCAGAGCGCGACCCCCGTGAAATCGTGAACGCCCGGACCAACGGGAACACGTCACGGGCTGTAGTGATTTCCATATTCCGCATCCGTTCGCCGTAAATTGAGGGGTTTCGGGCCCGGCTCCATTGATCGGTATCGCAAGAGAAGGCCTGCTCCGGTCACCTTTCCGTGAGGGCATCAACCAGTCGCTCCACACCATGCCTGAATGGGTCGACCGTCGGGAGGCCCATCCGGCCCTCGACCTCCTTGAGGTAAGCCTGGGCCTCACTCTCCGCCAGCGCGGCGGTGTTGATGGCTATACCGGTCGCATCGCAGGCTGGATTGGCCACTCGCGCCAGCCGCAACGCGAGCTCATGCAGCGCTTCGAGTGATGGCAGCCCGTAGTCCGGAAGTCCGCGCATATGCCCGCGTGTCGGTTCGTGGCAAAGCACGAGCGCGTCGGGCTGGCCACCGTGAATCAGCGCCATGGTCACGCCGGAGTAGGAGATGTGGAAGAGCGATCCCTGGCCTTCCAAAAGATCCCAATGGTCATCGTCGTTGTCCGGTGTCAGCCATTCGACCGAACCCGCCATGAAGTCAGCGACAACGGCATCGAGAGGTACACCGACGCCGTCGATGAGAATTCCGGTCTGTCCGGTGGCCCGGAAAGTCGCCGCGAGGCCGCGTTTCCTGAACTCACGTTCCATGGCGAGCGTGGTGTACATCTTGCCAACCGAACAGTCCGTGCCGACGGTGAGACACCTTTTCCCCGAACGCTTCGTTCCTTTGGCGATCGGATAGGGCACATGGGGCACCCGTACGTCGTGCAGCGCATGGCCCGTTGCATTGGCCACGGCCACGAGGTCGGGCTCGTCGCGCAGCAGGTTGTGCAGCCCCGAGGCGAGGTCGAATCCCTCCTCCAGCGCCATTATCAGCGTCTTCTTCCATTCAGGGCTTATGACGCCGCCACGGTTTGCCACACCGATGACGAGGGTCTTCGCCCCGGCGGAGCGCGCTTCATTCAGGGACATGTCGGGCAGTCCCAGATCCGCCACGCAGCCCGGCATCCGAAACTGGCCTACGGCGCGTTCCGGCCTCCAGTCCTTTATGCCCTGGCCTACCTTCGCCGATAGCTGATCCGGCGCGTCACCCAGAAACAGCAGGTATGGTGCTTTGATCACTTCGCGCGTCTCCCTTGGCTGAAGAACTGAACTATATACTTAACTGAACGGTATACCATACAAGGGAGATGACGGTCAGGCATTGACGGGTAAAATACCCTTCAGAACCTGTCCGCCGTTCCGGATAATCCCGGGATAGCGTAAACGCTGACGGGACTTGCGTTGATAGGGGCTACGGATTACGTCGCCCGAAATCAAGAACCCCGTGTCTCCAAAAGGATGTCGATGTCTTTCGTTGTTCAACCTACCGCCCCGTCCCGACCAAATCGTTGCCAACTCTTCGGTCCGGGCTCCCGGCCGCGGATCTTCGAGAAAATGGCCGCGAGCGCCGCGGACGTGATCAATCTGGATCTCGAGGACAGCGTCGCTCCTGACGACAAGCCCGGGGCGCGCAGGAATGTCATCGAGGCTATCGGGGATATTGACTGGGGGCAAAAATGCCTTTCGGTTCGCATCAACGGCCTCGATACACCGTATTGGTACCGCGATGTCGTGGATCTTCTGGAACGGGCTTCGGGCCGACTGGACCAGATCATGGTTCCCAAGGTGGGCCGTGCCGCGGACGTCTATGCCGTTGACGCGCTGGTGACAGCGGTGGAGGCGTCCGTCGGTAGGGCAAGGCGCGTCAGTCTGGAGGTCATCATCGAGAGTGCCGCCGGTATCGTCCACGTAGAGGACATCGCGGCGTCGAGCGATCGTCTGCAGGCCATGAGTCTGGGTGCGGCGGATTTCGCGGCTTCTATGGGGATGCGGACAACCGGCATAGGCGGCACCCAGGAGAACTATTACATGGTTCACGAGGGCAAAAGGCACTGGCCCGATCCCTGGCACTGGGCGCAGACCGCGATCGTCGCCGCCTGCCGCGCCCATGGAGTACTTCCGGTGGATGGGCCGTTCGGTGACTTTTCCGATGATGAGGGTTTCGTTGCCCAGGCCCGTCGCTCCGCGACACTTGGAATGGTTGGAAAGTGGGCGATCCATCCACGGCAAGTATCGTTGGCAAACGAGGTGTTCACGCCTTCAGAGGAGCAGGTGATGGAAGCACGGGAAATCCTCGATGCGATGGAGCGTGCCGGACAGGAAGGTTCGGGAGCGACCGTTTACCGGGGACGACTGGTGGACCTCGCCTCTATAAGGCAGGCGGAGGTTATTGTCCGGCAGGCGGAGATGATCGCACGGACGCAACCGTCCTGACGCCGCGCAGCGGCCGATTTCACGCCCGATGACCGACAATGCGGTGCGGCCGACGGCTGCGGATCCTTTCGTCAGCGGTCCGCTTTAATACCGTGAAACGGCTCGGCGATATTGATGGCGCGGCTCGGTAGCGAGGTTCCCGGGTCCGGTCGGACCGCCGCCTTAGGCGTGTCACCGGATACCGGTGTCGAAGGGGTGGACCGCTCCAGTCGCCTATGGGCTATAGACCACCCGAAATGGACTCAATCCGATCGCCGAACACGGCCGACCCTACCCGAACACTGGTCGCGCCCTGTGCGATCGCTTTCTCGAAGTCCCCGCTCATTCCCATTGAAAGCTCTTTCAGACCGTTCCGCGCCGCGATCTTGGCGAGAAGCGCGAAATGCAGAGATGGTTCCTCGTCGAGCGGCGGAATGCACATCAGCCCCACCAAAGGCAATTCAAGCCTTCGGCTCTCGGCGATGAAGCTGTCCGCCTCCAGCGGCATCACTCCGGTCTTCTGCGGCTCTTCGCCGGTGTTCACCTGCACGTAGAGCGGGGGACAGAGGCCGGTCTCCTCCTGCAGTCTGGCCAATGCATTGGCGAGTTTCGGGCGGTCAAGGGATTCGATCGCGTCGAACAACCGGATCGCCTGTCTTGCCTTGTTGGTCTGAAGCGGGCCAATCAGGTGCAGGCTTAAATCCGGGTATTCCTTGCGTAGCGCTGGCCACTTTCCCGCCGCTTCCTGAACCCTATTTTCGCCGAACAGCCTATGTCCGGCATTTAGTGCGCCCCTGATTCTCTCCAGTGGCTGCAGCTTTGATACGGCGATAAGCTTGGTGGATCCGACATCACGCCCGACCCGAGCTTCCTCCTTACGGATTCTTTCAACGACATCTTTCAGCGCCATCGTCGGCCTTTCATCGATTCGATTGCCTCCGGATCCGGGATCACTGTCGGTCTGTGCGTGTTCCGGTTCAGTAGAGACCTTCTCCATTAGATGGCGGCGGACGCCGAATTCCGGACATTGCGCGTCCAATATAATTCGGGCAGCCGCCCATGGCGAGGCTTCGTATTGCGGAGTCGGTCGCCAAACCTTGAGGATGGCGCAGCCTATATGTGGATATGCGAACGTTTAGGCAAGCGGGTCGGTTCACCGCTTATGCGTGAGTTCCGCGCCCGGTGGCGGCGAAGCGATGATCTTCCGCCGTCACCGGGCGCTGCCGGAGTCCGACGGCTGGCGGTCCCTCTGCGCCGCGTCCCGAAGTCGACCGCCGCAAAGCGGTCCCCACCGCGTCTCGTGCGGAACTTTTTCGCGGAGGTCAGGCGACTGCCCTGCCTTGGTCGCGTAGATGACGGCCCCGCGATCCCCGGAAAGTCATGTATTCAGGGCATTGCGCCCATTTCCGCGATCGCGAACCAATTGCGTGCCGATACGAGGAATCGGTTGACAGAGCCAGCCGCTACGGATCATCAACAAGCCCGCTCCTATCAACTTAATCTCATTCCGGGTCGCCAATCTTTGCAGCAGCATCCTTCAGTGACTTGGCCAGATATCGCCTATTCCGCGATTACATCGGCGCTTTCGCCCCTGGCGCTTCCGATCCTTGCGCGGAGATTGACTCGTGGCAAGGAAGACCCGGAACGTTGGCGGGAGAAACTGGGAATCACAGACCTGCTTCGGCCACCGGGCCAACTGATCTGGATGCATGCGGTCAGCGTTGGTGAGCTACTGGCCCTCAGGGGACTTGTCACCGAACTGGCCGGTCATGCACCAACGGCACGGTTTCTTCTGACCTCGACATCGACCGCATCCGCCGTCGCGATCGCCCGGAACATGCCGGAACGAAGCGTTCACCAGTTCCTTCCTCTTGATTTTCCCGGGCCGCGCAGACGGTTTCTCGATCATTGGAGACCCGATCTGGCGATATGGGCGGAACAGGATCTCTGGCCCGGTCTCGTCGCTGAAGTCACCCGAAGGGGCATTCCCCAAGCGTTCATCAATGTCCGGATGAATTCCTCCGCCTTCAGGCGGCGGCGTTGGACGCGCCCGCTCTGGCGTGTTCTGTATGAGAGCTTTGAATTGATCGCGGTGCAGGATGAAGCCTCAGCCAGGCACGTTGAGGCGCTTGGAGCGCCGTCCCCGGTGCGGGTAGTCGGATCATTCAAGCCATTGGCCCCTCCCCTTTCACACGGTGAGGTGGAAGCGGTTTCCCTTAGGAAATCATTGGTCGGGCGGCCCGTCTGGGTTGCGGCCTCAACTCACCCGGAAGATGAGACAGTGGTGTTTTCGGCCATCAAGGCAATTCAGGCGAGGCGACCCGAGATTCTGGCCATCATCGCGCCAAGACATCCCGCCCGTGGAAAGGATATGGAAGCGGCAGCTTGCGCGGCAGGATTTCAGACTGTCCGACGAACGAACCGCGCGTTTCCCGCATCCGACACCGAAGTATTTATCGCCGATACAATAGGTGAGTTGGGCCTATGGTATCGAATGGCCGACGTCGCATTGATTGGCGGGACGTTTTCCGAAAGCGTGCAGGGCCATAACCCATGGGAGCCGGTCCAGCTTGGATGTCCGGTGCTTTATGGCCCGCACGTCGCGAATTTCACCGATGACTACGCCGCGCTTGCCGCCGGGGATGGCGCGCGGGCGGTTGGGGATGCGGATGAACTCGCCGCCGCGGTCCTTTCGGACGATCTAGGCGGCATGGCCGACCGCGCCTCCGCGGTGATCGCGCTTCAGGCCGGTCGTGTCCGCGCGCTCGTGTCCGACATCGCCTCGTGCCTGGAGAAAATGTATGGCTGAGTCCTCGCCCGTAAGATCCTACCGCGTCGACACCGCGAACGCTTCGCGCTTCCCTATTCCAGACCGTAAGCTTTCCCTGAATGGATGGCCCGGAATCTGGCGGGACGTCCCGTTCGAGAGCGAACCTCTCCGACGGTTCTCAAAGATGACGACGTCACCGCCGGAATCTCCGGTGCCATATCCGTCCGCCAAGTTCCCGGCGCTTTATCCGGCATGGCGTTCGTATCGTCGGCCCCGTCATTCAGCCCGTCGCCATGAT
>JAPOUP010000193.1 GCA_026708635.1 Rhodobacter sp. | reverse complement strand
GATGGCGCGCTCCTCGGATCGTGGCCCGTTTCCATCGGTCATTTCATCCGTTCCCGCCGTAATGGTGGCCCGAACCACGAACCGCGTGTGCCGCCCCTCATCGATACGCGCCAACGGTCAATCGATCCGGCCCCGAACCGAAACTAAACCCGCCCGTCCGCGTGACAGTCGCGCGCTTCAGTGAAGTCCGCCCGGAACGTCGTACACGTTAGGGACACATGGGCTTCGAGTGGTGGGCGAATCTCGAACGCCTTCGCTTCGCGGGAGAAGTTCCAGAGCCGGAACAGGCGCCATTCGGAAGGGTGCTCCCGCGACATCGCGATCTCGTTTCGGGAAATGAAGAAAGGCGTCCGTTCCCATCCATTGGTGGTCTTCACCTCAATCAGGCGTGAACGCCCTTCCGCATCGAAGCTCGATATATCGTAGCCCGCGCCGTCACCGTCCTCTCGTGAGACCCATCGGACCATGCGGGCGAGGTCGGAGCGCCCGACACGGTTCAGGGCGGCCCGTTCATGCTCCAGAGCCCGCCGCTCTCCGGCCTCACCCAGAACCCGATTGCGCTCGTCGCGGCCCGCGACGTCGAACTTCGCCGCGGTTCGGATCATTCTCTCGAGATTCACGGGCGGTGGGCGATTTGACAACACGGGCGAAACGCCGACCGGAAGTTCCGATGGTACGGGCGGTCGGGACGGAGGACGTCGGGCGGGATGTCCGGCGATCCATTCCGGATGTCCGTCAAGCCAGCGCGCGACGGAATCGATCAGGGCTTCCTGATAGTTTCTTGCCGGCCGGTAACCGCGAATCCGGTCCTCGCCAAGATCCCTGAGGGCGGCACTGATGTTCTGATGCTTGAACTCTATCGCGCTTTCGGATCGATTTTGCAGGAGTGGCATCAACGCGCGTCGATGTTCGGTCTTGTTGCAGTCCCGTCCGGCGACCTCCTTTTCCAGCATCGCGAAGTAATCGGCGACGATCAGGTCATTTTCGTGATCTGTCCATGGCTTGCGCGACATTTCACCAAGCTACCGGATATCGGGAAGGATGTCATCAGCCCCTGTCCGGGTTTTGCCGCGCGAACGCCCATGCGGGCTTTATCCCGTCGCGCCGTCGCGTTCGGCATTGCGCGTTTCAGCCCTGATCACCGCTCCGGCGGCTCGCCCGGCCCTGGTGTCGCCGAAAACCCCCCGTGAGACATCGTCGTAGGTGACGACCGTTCCCGGCCGCAGGCGCCTCACGATCCGGAGGGTTTCAGCGGCTTTGCCGTCAGTCACGCTTCGCCCCGAAGGAGGCCACGATGCCGGCCTTCTCGAAGACGCCGACCGTCTCGGCATGGTCCTGGCCGTAGAACCCGCCCTGTATGCGGTTGTCGTCGCCGCCCTGCCGGAATATGCCCGTACCAGGCCCCATCGGAAGGTCTCTTCGTGGAACCACGCCAAGGGAGCGCGAAACATGAACGCTGGCAACCGCGTGGCGTTTCCGGGCGCTTTGCAGGCCGTTGATCCGCCTGTGCCGGGATGTTTCGCGGCCCGCGAGACGGATTTCCCGGCGCTGGAGAGGGCCCGGTCGAGCGGGGCCACCGGACCGGGCCGCCTGAACGTCCTGCCGGAGATCACGTCCCCGAACGCGCGCACGGCGCCGTGCCGGATCAGCCGGTCTTTCCGGCCGGACAGGTCCCGGTCGGCGGCTGAGGCCCCCGCGTATCCCGGGATGTCGCCCGCGCGCGGCATGGTGTCTCCAAAACGGTCGTTTTAAGGCCTGATCTGACGTGGCCGCCCCGAGCCGGGATCAGGGCGGCGAATCCGTCTATTTTTTTTCAGTCTTTATAATCCCCAATGTCTTCAAACCCGCAACAGCGTTTCGGGGACTCTTTATGGGCCGCGGACTCCTTCTCCCGCACACCTCGTATGCTCGGATGGGATCGCATCATCCTCTCCGGCGACTTCGACTGGCATTCCGGTGCGTCAGGGCGCAAAATCGTGCGACCGCTGAACATCAGGCCCGTCAGGTACCGGGGAGCCTGAAGGGGTTCGCTGAAAGTTCTTCCCTAGCGTGGTTCTACGAAGAAACCTTCCGATGGGGCCATTAGGGCGTGACGATGATGGACGCTTGACGTTGGCGGTTTGCATTCACCGACGTAATTCCAAAACTCCGTGCGCCCGCGTGGGATCGGACGGCATGGCAGGAAGGCTGGCGCTTGCCGGACGGCACCGTTCGCGGATTAGGCGGATCCGGCCGGTGGTTGCGGGCTGGACCGATTATGGTAGATTCGTTGTCCGTAGGTTTTGGTAAGAGCAATGGCGTAAAGGACACACGT
>JAPOUP010000163.1 GCA_026708635.1 Rhodobacter sp. | reverse complement strand
GAGACGTACAACGTCAACGGGGATACAGCCGCGGGAGCGATCGCGGCCGCTCTCAGGGCGGACCGACTGCTGCTTCTCACGGATGTGGAAGGCGTAAAAGGAGCGGACGGAAACCTGATCCCGCAGCTTACCCGGGCGCAGGTCGATCAGCTGACCCGCGGGCAGGTAATTTCGGATGGCATGATCCCGAAGACCGAAACCGCTCTCAAGGCTATGGAAGGCGGCGTCCGGGCCGTGGTGATTCTGGATGGTAGGGTGCCAAATGCGTGTCTACTCGAGCTTTTTACGGAACATGGAGCGGGAACGCTGATCAAGGGCTGAACCACCGTGGAGTGGCCAGTCGGGGGGGCAGACCGGGACGGGCACTCTGGAATCGACCCAAACGAACAATGGCCGGAGGCGGAAGCGACCCTGTTGCAGAGATTAAGCGAAGGGCCGGGCGGTCTCCCGACGTGGCGTATCCCAGCCGACTTCAATACCGGACAGGGAAAACCATACGGTCCGGAAAGAAACCACCGGGAGCGGGATGGACGGATATGGAACCTATCCGAAAGGCTGGAAGCGGGTGTTGGCCGACCTTCCTCCCATCCCTGCCGTTCCGCCCATCCTGTAGACGTATTGAGCACCGACCATGAATTCCTTGATCCGTCGGGGACACATACGACATGTCAGGGCGATGCGCCACATGGCGGGTCTGTCCATTATCGCCGGAAAATGATCGCCCGGAGAACCGATCGGTATTTCATATGAGTACATCTGAGCCATGACACGACGTTTGATCCTGGTCCGGCACGCGAAATCCAGCTGGGACGGAGGTGAATTCGACGATCACGAGCGACCGCTGAACGGGCGGGGAAAGCGATCGGCGCTGATGATCGGCACATGGCTGCGCGAAAAGGGCCGCTTGCCCGAGCGGGTGCTTTCCTCGGATTCGACACGTACGCGCGAGACCTGGCGACTGATCGAGGAGGAGTTGAACTCCGGTGCCGACGAGCGCTGGAGGCGGGATCTTTACCACGCCGACGCACAGACCATGCTGGACACGCTACGTTCGGCGGGAAACGCGTCCACCATCCTGATGATCGGTCACAATCCGGGAACCGCGATTTTCGCCAACATGGTTGTTGAACACCCGCCTCCGCATACAAGGTACCGGGACTACCCGACAGCGGCGACCGCAGACATCGTATTCTCTCTCTCTCGATGGATGGATGTCGAATGGTGCTCCGGAACAGTCATCGATTTCGTGATCCCAAGAGAGCTTGGCGCCTGACATTAGGCCGGACGGTCTGGCAGCAGGAACACGGGTTTCTTTCCGGCGCACCGGCACGGCATCGAACTCGTCGAACAGCGGAACTCAACGATATCGAACGACGAACGCCAACAGGTTTATATGGAGGCTACCACACCCGGATCAGTGACCGAGAATCTGGCTCAGAAACAGCTTGGTGCGATCCGAACGGGGATTGTCGAAGAACTCGCCAGGTTCGTTCTGCTCAACGATCTGGCCCTGGTCCATGAATATAACACGGTTCGCGACCTGACGCGCGAATCCCATCTCATGGGTCACGCAAAGCATCGTCATGCCCTCCTGAGCCAGTTCGATCATCGTATCCAGAACCTCTTTTATCATCTCTGGATCGAGCGCCGATGTCGGCTCGTCAAACAGCATGATCCGGGGCCGCATGCAGAGGGAGCGGGCAATGGCCGCGCGCTGCTGCTGGCCACCCGACAGCTGACCGGGGAATTTGTTGGCCTGTTCCGGAATCCTGACACGCTCGAGGAAGTGCATCGCCGTCTCGACCGCCTCCTTTCGGGGCGTTTTCCGAACCCAGATCGGCGCGAGCGTGCAGTTGTCGAGGATGGTCAGGTGCGGGAAGAGATTGAAATGCTGGAAGCACATCCCGACTTCCGACCTGATCCTGTCGATATTCTTGAGGTCACTCGTGATCTCCGTGCCATCGACAACGATGCGTCCCTTCTGGTGCTCCTCCAGCCGGTTGATGCAGCGGATCAGCGTTGACTTGCCGGAACCGGAAGGGCCGCAGATGACGATACGCTCTCCATTGTAGACCGTCAGATTGATGTCGCGCAGAACATGGAACACGCCGAACCATTTGTTCATATTCGTTATCTCTATCGCGATCTCCTCGCTCACCCTCATCTGGCTGCGGTCGATCTCACGTCCATCCGGTGCCTGCCGGGCTTGCTCGGCCATAACTATATTGCCCCCTTAATGATAGTCGGTCCTGAGGCGCCGCTCCAGGTACATGGAGTAGCGCGACATTCCGAAACAGAAAATGAAGAACAGGAGCGCGA
>JAPOUP010000055.1 GCA_026708635.1 Rhodobacter sp. | reverse complement strand
GCTGGACGTCCCGAACGGCCGCGCGGGTTTTCCTGCCAAGAATTCCGTCGATCTCGCCAACGTCATAGCCAAGCGCGGCAAGGCGTTCCTGAAGCAGGATCATCTGCGCCTCCGTGAGACCGGGATCCGGAGAACCGGCCTCAAACGGCGGAGCTCCGATAAGCCGTTCCGCGAAGTGGCCGACCGTCAGGACGTAGATGAAGGACTTGTTCCACTCAAGGAGAACCCGGAAATTCGGATAGGCCAGGAAGGCCGGTCCTTTCCTGCCCTGGGGCAACAGAAGACTCGCCGGCAGTTCGGTATCGATCGCTCCGGACCGCGGCTGTACACCCAGCTTCGCCCAGTCAGTCGCCGGCAAGGTCGTATCGAGGCCGGTAATGGACCAGTCAAGGTTCCGTGGCACGCGTACTTCCCGCAGCCAGGGCTCCCGCGGTCGCCATCCCAGATGGCGGAGCATGCGTGCGCCCGAAAACAGTGCGTCGGCTTCCGATTCCCCGAGATTGACTTTGCCGTCGCCGTCGCCGTCAACGCCGTTCACGAGAATGTCCTCGGGTAGCATCTGCACCATGCCGTACTCTCCGGCCCAGGCGCCTGTGGTCTCCGTTGGACTGAAGTCGCCGCGTCCGTGAAGCTCCAGCGCGGCGAAGATCTGCGGGCGGAACAGTTCCGGTCTACGGCAGTCGTGGCTTAGGGTGACCAGCGCGTCCAGCGTGTTGTAATCTCCCTGGACGGCGCCGAAATCGGATTCGAATGCCCAAAGGGCCAGCAGAATACCGCGATTTACGCCGTAAGTTTCCCATATCCGGTTAAAGAGCCCGTCGAGTTCCCCCGACTTGGCGGTTCCGACACCTAGACGGTGGGCACTTATCAACCGGCCGGAAAACTCAATGAACGGGAGCTGGAACACTCCCTGCCTGCGGTCGGCCCTGATCACGTCAGGGTTGCGGCGAACGTTTGCGAAGAAACTCCGGACTGTCGCGGGATCGTTCCCTTTGCGGGCGGCTTCGTTTCGCAGGTCGTCGACGAAGTCACTGAAGCCGCCGCCGCACCCGGCCGCCGCCGCACCCGCGAAAATGCCCGCCGCGATGGTGAGGAAAGTAAGTCGCATCTGGTTTCACGCCGCATAGCTCCGGTTGCGGTTCCCTCTTAAATCATGGCGGCGATCATTGAAACGGCTGACCGCCCGTTCGACGGCTGAAGTGTTTGGACCGGTGGTGCCAATCCGTCGCGGGAGGCGGTCCTGTAGCGGAAACCGGTAGGTGTAAGTGTGGTGGCGATATCGGTATCGGGGTCATTCGGGAAACGTTTGGGGACAGTCGTGCCAAACCAACGGAGCCGAAGTGAGGAATCCACCCGAATCCGATCCTCGGTCGCGGCGGCGTGGTGAGCTTAAATCAGCTTTCGGTTCCGTCCCGCGTGGCATTGCCCGGACTTGATGAGAAATGCAGCCATTCGATCGGCCAATGCCGGGGAGTCAACAGGTTGCCCAAGTCCGTCCAGCGCGTCGTCAAGCAGCCTGTCGGGAACGGTCCCGCGCCCCCGCACGGCAATGAGGTCTTTCAGATAGGGTTCGTGAAACTCCGGATGCGCCTGTATGGTTAGTGCCCGATCACCATACGCCAGCGCCGCTATTCTGCAGAAAGGGTTCCGTGCGATGACCTCGGCGCCGTCTGGGACCGAGACAACCTGGTCCTGATGCCAGGCGTTCAGCGCCAGTCGGACATTTCCGTCGAATTCATATATCTGACGGCCCACCGCCCATCCTCCCCGGAACTTCTCCACCCGCGCTCCACAGGACCGTGCGACCAGCTGATGGCCGAAGCAGATTCCCACCACCGGAACCCCTGCGATGAAGGCCGCGCGCACAAGTCGCTCCAGCGGCGCGATCCAGGGATGCCCTTCGTAAACGCCGTGACGGGATCCGGTTATCAGCCAACCGTCAGCCGCGCTCGGCCCCTCGGGAAAGACCATGTCGACAACCGGATAGCTGGAGAAGGTGAAACCGCGTCCACCGAGAAACGATTCGAACATCGCGTCATAGTCGCCGTAGGTCGGGATCAGTGAGCCGGCCACATGGCCAGTGAGCAGGACTCCGATATGCATGCCGTATCCGTTTCGTATATACGGGAGTCTATGCGTGCGCCGGCCGGTCGGCAAGACGGGTGTCCGTCGGGCTGGAAGTGAATCCCCCATATAATCAGGTTCGGATGCGGCCGTGACGTTCCACGACGTTACGGCCGGAGATGGAGTTTGACCGCACCGGAGCGCCTGATCGGCGAATCGCGGAGCGGGCCCGTCTTGATCGAGGTCCGTCAAAGATA
>JAPOUP010000069.1 GCA_026708635.1 Rhodobacter sp. | reverse complement strand
CACCGCCTGTGGGGCTCAACCTTTATGTGATTCAGGGCGTGCGGAAATCCGGACACGTGAACGACGTTATCATCGGCGCTCTACCCTTCGTAGCGGCGCTTCTCGTAATGATCGGAGTATTGATGGCATTTCCCCAACTGGCGCTGATGCTGCCATCGCGGTTCTATTGATCGAATGCGTAAAATGGACCGCCCCCGGCCATTGCCGGGGGCGGGAGCGCTTGGCTTGAGTCGGTGGCTCATTCAAATGCGCTTGCCGGATAGAACCGAACGTTGACCCACTGTCCCTCTTGAGCGGCCTGGATCGAATAGGATCCAGACACGGTACCGCTTTCGTCGAAACTGAGCGGTCCAGACGCACCCTCGTAGTTAATGTCTTTGCCTTCGGCCAGGGCCGCTTTGCCTTCCGCAAAGGACGACACCGCTTCACCACCATCCGCGACGTCCCGGATCGTCTGATTGATGCCAGTTCCGGAACATTCGCCGCTGGATTCCAGCGAGAGCGCCACCAAATTCACCATGTCGAAGGAATTGGCCGAGAAGGGGCCGGGCTCTCCGCCTGTGGCATCCATATGCAGGGACTCGAAAGCCTTGTATTCCGGTAGTGAATTGTCGGCATCGGCAAACTCGACATAGGCTCGTCCGTTAAGCAACTCAGCGCCAGCGGCGTCGAAAATCTCCGGCACCGCGAGGTCAGCGGTGAACAACCACTCACCCTCAAACCCGCCCGCAGTCGCCTCCTTGATGACGGTGACGCCGGATTCCTGACCGCCAGCCAGATAGATCGCGTCGGGCTCGTTGGCCAATACCGAAATCAGTTCAGCCTGATAGGATGGTTGGCCGGGATTGTAGATGACGTAGTCGGTCAGTTCGATCCCGGCGTTCTCAAGCTTGGTACGCGCGACCTGGGCAGGCGAAATGGTCGATTCCTCGTTTTGAACAAGAAAGGCGACGGTTCTGTAGCCACGCTCGGTCAGCCAGAGCCCGGAAGCGGCGCCGTCTCCAAGGTCGGAGGAAACCGTCCGGTAGACGAAATCGCCACCAAGCTCGTTGAGGGTGATCGTGCCCGCATAGGGCGATATCACAACCGTCTCGGTCCGCTTCGCCATATCGACCAGCGCAACCATGACACCGGATGTCGGTCCGAGCAGCGCGACCGCTCCTTCGGCTTCGATCATCTTGGTGGCTTCACGGATTCCCAACTCGGGGTTGCCCCCCGTGTCGGCAACAACCGTTCGCAGCATACCGCAGGACGTGCCGCCCGCCGCGTTGACCTGTGCCACGCCAAGCTCCACCGCGTTCGCGACGATCTCACCGAACTCTCCGAGCTCACCAGTGAGCGGCACCAGAACGCCAACGGTGACCTCGTCTGCATGGGTCACTGTCGCGGCGCCTGATATAATGGTTGCGGCCACCAATGATATACGATGTATACTCCTTTTTAGCATGTGATCCTCCACTTTTTCCAAGAAGTCGTCCATTTTCCAGCTACTTTCCTACAGCCCAAGACTATTGCATGTGACCCTCCATATCTGTTTCGCGGTCGAAATCTTCTCTCCGCACTCCCACCATTGCTCTACAGCAGCACACTTTCGAGCCGCCCCGGCTCAAGCAGCGACCCGCTTTCAATGGTGTCGGCGTTTCGCCCGGCGTCGATGACGTAAGTTGTTTCGGAGGCCGCAAGAATCTTCTCTGGATTCTGTTCGACTACCCAAGCCACGCCCATCCCTTCCTGGGCCAATTCACCCACCCATCCCAGAATGCGGTCGACGAAAATCGGGGCAAGGCCGGCCGTTGGCTCGTCGAGGATCATTACCCTGGGTCCGGTTACAAGCGCGGTGGCGATTGCCAAGGTCTGACGCTCGCCCCCAGAGAGCGTCGACGCGCGCTGTTCGGCCCGCTCCTCAAGGATGGGAAAGCGCCTAAACACCTCGGCGACCCGCTCGGCCGCTCCCTCAAAGGCCAGCGAGGACGCAAGCAAGTTTTCGCGAACCGACAGGTCGAAAAATACGTTGGCTTCCTGGGGAACATAGCCGATGCCGGCCAAGCAGACGCTGAGCGCACGATGTCCGACGAGTGACTTGCCTTTGTATTGGAACGTGCCACCCATGACCGGCAAGTGCCCGGAAAGGGTTTTCATCAACGTACTCTTACCGGCACCGTTCGGCCCTAGCACTGTCGTGATCCGGCCGGGAGGCACGGCGAAATCAACCCCGTGCAGAATTTGAACCTTACCATAACCTGACTTCAGCGCGTTCGCTTCAAGCAGCATGATCGTTCCCCAGATAGGCGGCGACGACCCTTTCGTCGGATCTGATTGCCTGTGGCGATCCCTGAGCCAGCAGTTCGCCATTCTGCAGCACCACGATCGAGTCGGCGATTCGCAGCAGGAAATGCAGGTTGTGTTCGACAACAATAAGGGTGGTCCCATTCTCATGAAGCCTCACAAGAATGTCGCTGAGCCTGCCCTGAAGGCTGGGGTCAACCCCTGCGGTCGGCTCGTCGAGCAGAAGGATCTTCGGGTCGCGGACAAGCTGGCGGGCGACTTCGAGCATCCGAAGTTCGCCTCCCGAGAGGCTCGCCACACTCTCGGCCGTCCGATTGCCCAGCCCGACCCGTTCGAGAGCGGCTACCGCTTTCTCTTTCAGCTTGGGCTCGTCACGCCGCCAGCGGCCCGACAGAACGGCGCCTAGCCGCTCGCCAGCGCTGTCGGCACCCACGATCACGTTTTCAAGAATTGATAGCGACGGGAAAGCCCGAGGGGTTTGGAACGTTCTTCCCAACCCATGAGCGGCGATCTCGGGTGTCCGTGTTTCGGACAGGTTCTGTCCGTCGAGATATACAGCGCCGGTATTGGGTTTCAATACGCCGGAAATGATGTTGAAAGTCGTGGACTTGCCTGCGCCATTCGGTCCGATCAGACCCAGAAAGGTTCCCCGCGGAACCGTGAAGCTCAGCCCGCCACCTCCACCCAACGCCTGAAGTCCGCCGAACCGCTTAGTCACACCGTCCACTATCAGAAAGTCACGGTTCATGCGGGTTGGCTCCTCGCGATGGAAATCCTCTCGAAGATCTGCCAGCGAAGGATGATCACGAAGATAGCGCCCGTCAGCATGTGTTCCACAGATGCGGCAATCTGGGCGGATCGTACGGTCTCGAACGGAATACCCCTTACGACCTCCTGAAACGTCACCAGGACGATTGTGCCCAATACGGCGCCAAGCATCGTGCGCTCACCGCCCAGAACGAGCGCGATCCAGACAAAGAATGTCACTTCGGCGGTGAAGAGGTCAGGACTGACTAGCGTGGTGATCATCGCATAAAGCGCACCGGCGAAGCCGATCGGAACGGCCGAGATCACGAAGACCTCGAACCGCATCCGGGCAACGTCCTTGCCAACGGCCTCAGCCGCCATCTCGTCATCTCGGACAGCGTCCATCGCGCGGCCGTACGGTGAGGCAAGAATACGCCGGTAGACGATGATGGTGGCGAGCATCAACAGTAGTGCTGCGGCCGCGAATACGTAGCTGTCCGGGACGTCTGCCCAGGAAATGCCCGGGCGTTCGACATTCGCCAAGCCGACACTGCCATTTCCGATCCCGCGTTCATTAAGCAGGAAGGAGTGCAGCACTTCCGCAAAGGCGAAGGTTGTCAGCGCAAGGTATTCCCCGCGCAACCTTAGCGTGGGCCAGCCCGTCAATATCGCAAAGCCCGCCGCGCCGGCACCCGCTACAAGAAACCCGAGCCACCAGGGTCCGTTCAGGCCGATGAGGTACTGGTCAAGGCCCGATGGCGGTTCCTGAGTTACTATGGCATAGGCATAGGCACCCACCGCGAAATAGGCGACGGTACCGAAATTGATCATGCCGCCCCGCGCATATTGGAGGTTGAGCGAAAGCGTCAGCACCGAAAACAGACACCCGAAAGTCAGGACGGCGACCAGAAGCGCCTCGAAATTCATGCCGCTTTCCTTCCTGACAGACCTTGGGGTCGAAACAGCAGGACGATGATAACAATTGCGAAGGCGATGAGTGGCCTATAGCCAGCTGGAATCCAGTAAACGGACATGTCCATGGCAACGCCAACGATAAGACCCGAAAGAATGACGCTGTAGAGCGAGCCGAGCCCCGCCAGTATGGCAACGGCCAAAATCTTGAGAATCTGGTGGAAAGCGATGTCGGTCGACAGGGTCGCGATCATGGCCAGCATCACGCCGGCGAGCCCGGCCAGTCCCGACGATATCAGCCAGGTCGCGCGTGACGTCTTCCGGACATCCACGCCACGCGAGGCAGCGAGTTCAGGATTGGCGGCGACCGCGCGGATCGCGAGGCCTGTGCTCGTTTTGTTCAGAAACAGCGCTAGCGTGACAGCGGTGAGCGCGGCGAGCGCAATCACCATGAGCTGGTAGTTTGTGATGCGAAGGCCGTAGAACTTGTAGGTTGTCGCCAGCGGAATATCGAGCGTGCGAATCCCGGTACCGACCACCGCGTCAACGCCGCCCCCGATCACATAGGCGACCCCGACCGAAGTAATGAGCAATACCGCCGGACCAAGTTTCTTGATCGGGTCATAAACCGCGCGCGCGATGACCAGACCGAAGACCGATGTCACCACGATGGCGACGGCGGCCGACGGCAATAGCGGCCATCCGGCCAGCACGTTCAGACCCCAGGTTATGAAGGCCGAGACGCCAAGCAATTCGGCGTGGGCGATGTTTAGGAATCCCTCGACCTGACGGGTCAGTGAAAACCCGATCGTTGCAAGAATCAGGAAGCTGCCAGTCGCAATGCCCGTCACGAAATACTGCGCGAGAAGCGACATCAGCCGACCCCTTCGCGGTACAAAGCCAATCGACTATCACACCCCGTCGCCGGGCCTGCGAAACCACCTCCAAATGCCTGTCGCCGACCGTTACGCAAAAGCACCCCCTCACCTGCTTAAAGGAGTATACTTCTCTTTTTGGTGGACGAAAAGCTTTTTCTGCCGTCACTTTTAGGGCAGCGGCATGCGGAGACAGTTTGCCCGCACTGCAGATAGCCGCGCTACACCGTGCCCAGGGGCGCCCGGCTCGCTTCGTTGTTTGCGTTCACCAATTTTTCGACCAGCCGAAGAAATTCGTCGCGCTCTTGATCGTCTAGCGGGCCAATCAATCGCTCCTGCGCCCGCGCCATCATCGGACGAACACGGGAAACGCAGTCCTTTCCCAAATGCGTAATGCGAATGATTTTCGCGCGTCGGTCATGATCGGACGCATCTCGTGTCACATACCCGCGCCGTTCGAGACGGCGAATGACATCGGCTCCGCTGGTACGGTCAATACCGACTGAAGTGGACAATGTGAGTTGGTCCATCTCCTCACCATTCTGAAGCACCGTAAGTATGCCGAATTGAACCGGTGTCAGATCTTCACCACCGCATTCCTCGGCGAATAGACCCACGTGGATTTGATGGAGGCGTCGGACCAGATACCCCGGCCGCTTCCACAACTCTCGATACTTACGGCTCTTGGCCTTGCCCGGCCGCATTGGCGTCGGTCCGTCGTTCATCGACTGACGCTTGCTCATTTTGATGCCCATCCGGTTTCCATCCCACAAGGCGTGTATTGCACGAGACTATATGCTGCGCGTATGCAGCGAGGGCAAGTGAGGCGGTTGACCCGACAGCTATATGGGGTATGCTCCTTAATCGGAAGTTATTGATCGGTCTGATCCGTGATGTCGTCGTCGTGACTGCGGGGTCGGGGCAATGCCGATATAGATTTGTATGCTTACCGGGAGGCACTGGGCCAACGTGAATACGGGAATCGGCGCACGGATCCAACGGAAGGAGGACCGCCGACTGCTCAACGGCCAGGCCAGGTTCGTGGGCGATCTGCGGTTTCCGCGCCAGTGGGAGGCCGCTTTCGTCCGCAGCCCGGTCGCGCACGGCCGTATTGTCCGGATCGTCAAGCCCGAGATGCCGCCGAATCGGGTTTTTACCTCCGATGACCTCTCCGACGTCCTCCCGATCCGAGCCGAATCCTCCCTACCGACGTATAAGGTGTCCGACCAGAACCCGCTGGCCAAGGACAAGGTCCGGTTTGTCGGCGAATGCATCGCTATCTGCATCGCGCCAACGCGCGCCGAAGCCGAGGACATCGCCGAGAGCGTCGGCGTCGAAATCGAGCCCCTGCCTCCACTGGTCGATGCCCGAGCGGCGATGGAGGCCGGGGCGGCGTCGGTACATGAAAGTTGGGGCGACAACCTGTTCCTGACCACCGAATTCGACGGAGATATCGAGACGGCCCGCGCCGCCGCCGCCATCGTCGTCAAACGGGAATACGACACCGCACGACAATGCATGGTGCCGATGGAAGGCAAGGGCACTCTGGCAATGTGGGATGAGAGGTCAGACCAAATCGTCGTCTATACATCGACCCAGGTGCCGCACCTGATCCGGACAGGCATAGCTCAATGCCTGCAGATGGATCAGGGGCGGGTCCGGGTCATCGCTCCCGAAGTCGGCGGAGGATTCGGCTATAAATGCGTGCTGCAGCCAGAGGAAATCACCGTCTCCTGGGCGGCAAAGGCGACGGGCCGACCGATCCGCTGGACCGAGGACAGACGCGAGCATCTGGTGGCGGGGGCCAACACGCGCCAACATCATTACAGGGTCACCGCATACGCGGACGCGAACGGCAGGATTCTAGGGCTTGACGCCGAAATCATCGTGGATGTGGGCGCCTATTCCGTCTGGCCTTTCACGGCCTGCTTGGAGGCCGCACAGGCGGGTGGCAACCTGCCCGGACCCTACGCACTTGATGCCTATCGCTGCAAGACCTATTCGGTGGCTACCAACAAACCCCCATTCACGCCCTATCGTGGCGTGGCACGACCCGGCGTTTGCTTTGCGATGGAACTCACAATCGATGCGATCGCCCGAGCGGCAGGTCGCGAGCCGTCCGCTGTCCGTAAGGATAACCTCGTTGCCGCCGACCAGATGCCATATACGAACGTCACCGGAAAATTCTACGACAGCGGAGATTATCGCCAAGGTGTCATAGAGGCCGAAGAGGCCATAGACCTTCACGGATTTCGCCCGCGCCAGAGGGCCGCCGCTGCCGAGGGCCGCTTTCTCGGCATCGGCTTTTCCTGTTTCACCGAACAATCCGCCCACGGCACCAAGGTATTTTCCGCCTGGGGTTTGCCGCTGGTGCCGGGCTATGAGCAGGCGATGGTAAAGATAACTCCATCGGGATCGGTCGAGGTACGCTCGGGTAACCACAGTTTCGGCCAAGGGCTGGAAACGACATTGGCGCAGGTAGCCAGCGAATGGCTGACCATCGATACCGATAGTATCAGCGTAACAATGGGCGACACCGGCGTTACGCCGTACTCCACCGGCGCCTACGCGTCGCGCGGCATGGTGATGGCGGGCGGCGCGGTATCAAAGGCGGCGGAGGTTCTGGCAAAGCGGGTCAAGATTCATGCGGCGCATCTCCTGCAATGCCAACCCGAGGACGTCCATCTGGACGGCGGTCGTGCGGTACATCGAGGCGGGAGTGTCAGTTTCGCCGAAATCGCCCGGGCCTGGTATCTGAGGCCCGATCAGTTGCCAGACGACGTCGACACCGCTGGCCTTGAAGTCACCGAAGGCTACAGACCCGACATCGATACCGGAGTCTTCACCTACGCGACCCATTCCGCCATCGTTGAGGTCGATGTGGAAACCGGACTGGTGAAGATCGAGGACTATGCGATCTTCGAGGATTGCGGTAGACGCGTGAACCCGATGGTTCTGGAAGGCCAGGCATACGGCGGCGCGGCACAGGGCATCGGGACGGCGCTGTTTGAGGAAGTGCTGTATGACCGCAATGGCCAGCCGATGACCTCGACGCTCGCGGACTATATCCTCCCCGGGCCGACCGAACTACCGACGTTCCAACTGCGCCACAAAGAAACTCTCTCACCCTATACGCGCCACGGCATCAAGGGCATTGGCGAGGGCGCGGCAATCGCGCCGGGCGGCGCGATCGTCAATGCGATCAACGACGCGCTGCGGCTGCTAGGCGCGGAACTGACCGAAATACCCGCTACCCCGGAGAAAGTCCTCGCCGCGGTCATTGCCGCCGAACGGACGTCGGGTACCAAAGAATGAAACCCGTAGGCTTCGACCACACCGTCCCGGAGACGCTCGATGCCGCCATTGACGCACTCGGAGCGGGCGGAGAGGTCAAGCTCCTGGGAGGTGGACAGTCGCTGGGCCCGATGCTGAATCTGCGCCTGGCACGTCCCGAAAGGTTAGTTGACATCGGCAGGATCGACGATCTCAGATCAACCGCCGCCACGGACGAGTATATCGAGATCGGTGCCGGCGTAACCCATGCGGAGATCGAGGATGGCGCGGTTCCCGACCCAATCCCGGGTATGCTGCCATATGTGGCGTCAGGCATCGCGTACCGGGCGGTTCGGAACCGTGGAACCCTGGGCGGCAGCCTCTGCCATGCGGATCCGGCGGCCGACTGGATAAGCGTTATGACAGCGCTCGATGCACGAATTGTCACCGCGGCCTCGGATGGAGGCCGCGAGATTGACATGTTCACCTTCGTGCCGGGAGCCTACCGCACCAACCTTGCGCCCGGCGAGGTCGTCCGCGCGGTCCGGGTCCCCCGATTCTCGGAAGGGGCGGTGTGGGGATACTACAAGACCTGCCGTAAGACGGGCGAGTTCGCGAGCGCCATTGGCGTGTTCGTAGCCGATCCTGCCAAAGCTTACTGCCGGGTTGTCTTTGGCGCCGCCGCGGGTCGGCCGCTCGTGTCGCCAACCCTGGCCCGCTCGATCGCCGAAACCGGCCGCGCACCAGATCTAGCCGCGCTCGAACGCGAACTTGAAGCGCTTGAACCGGCCCTTTCGGAGGTCAAGGCGAGGCAACTTGCCGTCGCCCTCCGCCGAGCGGTCTCTGGGGCTATCGGATGACCGAGACCGTCCGTCTGACCGTCAACGGCGAAGAATGTAGTGTCAACGTTCCGCCGCGTGCGCAGTTGGCGGAAGTGCTGCGGGACCACCTAGAGCTGACCGGCACTCATCTGGGCTGCGAGCATGGAGTTTGCGGCGCCTGCACGGTGATGTTCGACGGCAAACCCGTCCGCTCCTGCATTACCTTTGCCAAGAGCTGCGAAGGAGCCGACGTGGAAACCATCGAGGGGCATCGGGGCGACAAGGTGATGGCGATGCTACGCGAGGCCTTCTCGCGCCATCATGGATTGCAGTGCGGGTTCTGCACGCCCGGTATGCTCGCGACGGCTCGTGACATCGTCGCCCGGTTCGACGCCCCGGACGAAAAGACGATCCGTACGGAACTCAGCGGCAATCTCTGCCGCTGTACCGGCTATGTTGGCATTGTTAGAGCAATCCAGGACGTCATCGACTGGCGCAACGCCAGTGGTCTCTCGGCAGCAGGACATCTGCATCCCGAACCTCCGGTCCCGACGAAAATTGCGCCATTCTCGATCCGCGACGAAACGATCCCCGCATTTCCCCCCGAACCGGCGGGGCGGGTCCGCACGGATGGCACCTGGACCACCGTGAATCGTGATTTTTCCCTTACCGCGCCGACGTCCGAGGTCCGGGATCTGTTCGCGGACATTTGGTCCGTTGCCAGCTGCATCCCCGGCGCGACGGTCACCAATGTGACTGAGAACCGCTTCGAGGGGAATGTGGAGATCCGCTTTGGCCCGATCCGCGCGACTTTCCGCGGTATCGGCGGCTACAGCGTAAATGAGGGCCAAAAAACCGGCAAGATATCGGGTCGAGGCGACGACAGAAACGGACAATCCAAGCTGGAAGGCGAGATGACATATAACATCGGCCCTGGGACGCATGGTGGATCTCTGGTCTCGGCGGAGATCCGGTTCCGGATCGAAGGTTTGCTGGCACAGTTCAACAGGCCGGAACTGGTGACGGGCTTCGTGGATTATTTGCTGACCCGGTTCACTTCGAACTGCGAAGCGGTGCTGTCGGGCGGCAAGGCTACAGAGGCGCTGCAACTCAGCGTCCTGAGTCTCGCCTGGTCGGTACTGAGGAGCCGGCTGCGCAAGCTGTTCGGGCACCACTGAACGCACCATCCGGCCAAATCAGCGTTAAAATCATGGTGACGTCACGCGACATGCCAACGACAGTAACAACCGCCCTGGTGGTGGCGTCACGCGACGGTTCAACGGCGTCCACGTCGGCCAAGAGAGTAAAGCCATCAGAGTGTCCCTGACTGGTCCCCTTTGGTTTTGTCACCGGAGTCCCAAGAGAACGCTCCCCGTCAGTCAACGAAGGCGCGTTCGACCACATACTCTCCGGGTTTACTGTTCGCACCTTCGGAGAATCCGCGGTCTTCGAGAATCTTCTTCATGTCTAGGTTGAGTGCCATTGAGCCGCAAATCATCACGCGGTCAACCGCCGGGTCAAATCCTGCAACGCCAAGTCCATCAAAGAGCTCACCGGTTTCGATCAGGCTCGTGATCCGTCCCATTTGCTCGGATTGTTCCCGGGTGGTGGTTGCGTACCGAACGAACTTGCGGGTCGCCTCCTCGCCCACTAACGGATCATCTGGAAGACCGTCCGCCAGATCCTCTCCGTACGCCAACTCGCTTTTCTGACGGCAGGTCTGCGTCAGGATCACTTTGTCGAACTTCTCATAAGTCTCGGGCTCCCGCATAAGGCTGGCGAAGGGCGCGACACCTGTGCCGGTCGAGATCATCCATAGACGTCTTCCGGGTAGGAGTGCGTCCAGCACGAGCGTTCCGGTCGGCTTGGTCTTCACGATTACCGATTCACCGGGCATGATCCGCTGGAGGCGCGAGGTAAGCGGCCCGTCCCGCACCTTGATCGAATAGAACTCCAGCTCCTCATCCCAGAACGGCGAAGCGATGGAATAGGCGCGCAGGATCGGCTTACCGTTGTTTCCGGGCAGGCCGATCATGATGAACTCGCCAGAACGGAACCGCAAGCTTCTTGGGCGCGTCACGCGAAACGAAAACAGCCTGTCATCCCAGTGTCGCACGCTAAGGACGGTCTGGCCATCGGGAAAGGACTGCAGCGGGGCGTCATTTTGTGTCATATGTCCATCCTTCAGCGCGGTGGCCGGCCGGGCAAGGGCGACAGCTCACCAGTCTCAACTGTCGATTCGCAGACCGTCAATTTCGTAGCCAGAGCCGCGCTCGGGTTTTCGTGGCGCGAGATTGACAGTATCCGTGCCGTCTGTGGGCTTCGGAAAGGGAACCTTGGTGCCATCGACCTCGTAGACGCCCGCCCCGCCATCCTCCAGCGGCGCTCCGGCGGGATAGACGGGTTTTTGCGCGTGCGGTTCGAGGGGCCCGTTCCCCGTAGCCAGAAGCGCCGCCTTTCCCGGTTTTCCGTTCCAATCGTCGGCATCGGGCGGAACGGTTCCGGCTTCGGTAATTTTGGGCCAGAGTTCCGCGTATTTCGTGTTGATCTCAAGCCACGCCTCCAAACCGGGTTCGGTGTCCGGCTTGATGGCATCCGCGGGGCATTCGGGTTCGCAGACACCACAGTCGATACATTCCTCCGGATGGATCACCAGAAAATTCTCACCCTCGTAGAAACAATCCACCGGGCAGACGGCCACGCAGTCCTGAAATTTGCATTTGATGCAGTTCTCGGTGACGATATAGGTCATGCTTGGCCTCCATTTAAGGAGTATACTTCTTTTATGGGATTAAGGAAGGCTTATCCCCTGATCGGAACAGGCATCACATCGTAGGCATGACTGATCGTCCGCTCCAGAATTGGATCGATCAGTTCGAAACGGAACCTCGGGCTGAAACGCACGTCGCCGATCGCACCGCAGGTGCCACCGAACAGAAGGACTCCATCAGCCATCGTTCCTCCGTCCCCGGCCAAATGGCGCAACATCTCCATGGGAGACAACAGGCCTGAGACGCTGCCGTCCTGGTAGACCACGTCCTTACCTTTCTCATGGATGACAGCGGACAGGCGCAGGCGGTCCCAGTGTTCCTCGACCTCCGACAAAGGCCAGAACTCGCTCGCGAGCGGCTTGTCGCATAGTTGCTTGGCCACAGTGATGCCCATATGCTCAAATACCCTGTCCGTATGGTCGGATCCCGCGCCCACCCAAAGCTCGCCATTGTGCTGCATCAAGACATACTCGACCTCGCCGCTGGATCCGTCGCCGATCACTTCGATCTGATCGGCCACGGACAACCGCGATACGCCGACCCGATAGAACATCGGGGTTTTCTCCGGTGGCTTGACCCCGATCTTGGCCAACTCGTCGATATGATGCTGCAGCGCGTCCCTGTCGCGGCCACTCCAGCCCCCGACAATTGCCGTGCCGAGCGTCACACGCTCGATCCGCGATCCCGCTGCGGTTGTCAGTTTTGCGTCAAATGAAACGTTTGCAGGCATGGAAGATCCTCCTCGCTAACGGCCTCGGACGGTATGTTCGAGGCCCCGGGCAATCGACAGCAGACGTCGGTCTTCGCCACGTCGACCCATCAGCATTAGCCCGACGGGCAAACTGCCTGCCGAGTGGCAAGGGATAGAAATCGCGGGCAGATCCAGGAAATTTCCGACGGAGGTGTTACGCAGACACAATCGGTTAACGGCGTTGGACCGCTCGGGATCTTCTAGGTCTCCCAGCTCGGGCGGCACAATGGGAACGGTTGGTAAAACAAAGGCGTCGAAGGCCGACTGCCTGTCATCCAACACAAACTGAATCCGTGCCCGGGCTTCGGTAAGCCGGATGAACTCCTCGGCACTCTGTGACTTGCCAGCATCGAACCGCGCCCGCACCCAAGGATCATAATACTCTCCCCGTGTTTCAAGGAGCGGCCTGTGAAAGGTGTAGGCTTCGGCACCGACGTAACCGCCCTTGGCGTTGATCGTTGGCAGCTCCTCCAGTTCTCTGACCGAAACTGGGGTGAGGCGCACACCTCGGCGAGACAGCCGTGTCAGCGCCCGTTGATAGGCTTCCGAAACGACCTCGTCCATGTCATCCGTTACATAGGTCTCAAGTACGCCAACTCTCAGTCCCCCCTCAGGGTGCGAGAAAACGTCCTCGCCCCTACCACCCGACAGGATGTCATCAAGTACCGAGCAATTCGACACGTCATGGGCGAACGGGCCGATACAGTCGAGTGTCCGGGATAGGGGGACCACGCCATCCTTCGGCACGCGCCAAGACGACGGCTTGAAGCCCACGATACCGCAGAACGCCGCCGGAATCCGGCAGGATCCTCCGGTATCTGTGCCAATGGCCGCAGGAATCATTTCACGTGCCACGGCCACGGCCGCACCGGAGGATGAACCGCCGGGAATGCGCGCTATCTCCGGGTCATGGGGATTGCGTGGCGTTCCGAAATGGTTGTTGATGCCTAGACCTGAATAGGCGAATTCGGTCATATTGTTCTTGCCGACAATCACAAAGCCAGCGCGACGCAGGCGTCGGACGACTTCGGCGTCAACTGATGCCGGTGGCTGGGCATCAAGCACCTTTGACCCGGCGCGGGTCACCTCGCCAGCGACATCGAACAGATCCTTGATAGCGATGGGAACGCCGGCATAGCGTGGCAGGTCGATGCCCTTACCGCGCGCCTCATCGATCCACCCTGCGTGGGCCTCGGCGGCTTTCCTATAGACGGTGAGAAAAATCCTCGCACCCTCCTCCCCGTCTGAATCAATGGCCTGAAAGACCTCCTGCACCAGATCGACGCTCAATATCCTGCCAGCTTCCAAACCGCGGGAAAGATCGATTAAGTTGCGGATCATCGGGAAAACCTATGGAAAAGGACGGGCCACGGTCGGATCCGCGGCCCGCCAGTTCGGGGAGGTTACTGCGGGTCGTAGTAGTGCTGTTCCAGCAGGAGGCACCCCTTTTCAGTGCGAAACGGCCCGTGGGGGACGTGCGGCGGCCTACAGCAATAGGTGAACGATCCGAACCGTTCGCCTCCCTCTGGACCGTCATTGCCAACCCAGAGATCGCCGGAGATCACGAATATCTCCTCCCAATAATCATGTTCGAACGGCACTGTGGTATAGGTACCTGGATCGAATCTCAAAAGTCGGGTATGCCCCCCTTTGCGGTTCTCCATATCCAGCTTACCCGAGAGGATTTTCTGCTTTATGCCAGCCGGATATCCGTCCGGCGTGTTCCAGCCTTCGTCCATATCCAGATGATAGAACTCCCGGTGTTCCTTGTTCACTGCCATTTCTCTCTCTCCTATTCTCGGGCTTCGCTTTGGAACTTCGGGCTGTTTGCCCGGATTGTGTCAATGTTGTTGCGGTTGGTTTTGAACTTATCGGTTTCGAACACGGCTTCGGGGATATCGAAAAATCCGGCCCGCAACTGCTCAGAGGACGTTTCCTTCATCTCTATGGAGTCGAACGGACACACATCGAGACAAAGCTCGCATCCGATGCAGTTGTCCGTATGAACGTCGATCCGGCCCGCAGGGTTTTGCGAGAGCGCCTCGTAAAAGCAGACCTGGATGCAGATGTTGCAGGTAGGATTCTTGCAGGTGTCCTCATTGACGACCGCATGCATGCGGTTCCTTGAGAACTGCTCGGAATAGTCTTTGACAGACCGCCTGGAGGCCAGACCGATCATATGGTCCACGTTTTCATAGCCGTGCGCGTCCATGAAAACTTCCACACCCTCAATGATCTTCGGCAGCCACTTGATGCCCTTAACCATCAGGATCGATCCGACCTGGACGATACCCGCTCCCGCCATCAGAAACTCGATAACGTCGCGATGGTCGAATATGCCGTTTGAGCCGGAAATCGGAATGCCCAGATCCTCATGAATGCGGTGTACCCAACGCAGAGACAGCGGCTTTACCCAGGTCCCGCCAATACCCGCCGGGCCACCGATCCTAGGCTGGCCGGTTTCGATATCGACGACAAAGCCGGTGTGCCGGTTGATCGCGGTCACGGCCGCCGCGCCAGCCTCCTGGGCCGCCCGCGCGACCTCCAAAGGCTTGGACTGGTCGGGGGTCAGCTTGATGACGACTGGAATGTTAACCGATTCGCAGACATGTCGGGTCACCTCGAAAGCGACCTCGGGCTCCTGCCCGATCATCGAGCCACCGTGCACGCCCGGCATCATCGCCGGATGCGGACAGCCGAAGTTCAACTCCACCATCGGCAGACCACAATCCTCGATCGTGCGGCAGATATCCTTCCAGCCGTTGACGTCCTTGGCACCCGCGCTGCCAATTAGGTGCGCACCGCGTTCGGCGGCATATTTCTGTGTCTCGACAAGGTCACCTATCCAATCCTTGTAATAGGTACTGGAATAACCCGACCGACTGTAGAAGACGAAATCACGCGCCGCCTTGCCGCGGATCACATCTCCTTTGGAATTCATTACGCAGTACTTCGAGTTTTCCGTGAGACGCGCCATGTCCTCTATGTCCGTAAGCGTCTTGATGATCGCTCCGGACGCGCCTCCATCGAAACACTGCCGCATCAGGTCAGGGCTGTTGGTGGTCTCCAGCGAAGCGATGACCACGGGATTCTTGAACTTCACGCCACAGAAATCCACACTCATGTCAGCCATTGCGTCCTCCCGGCACCCAAAACCATTTCATCGCCAAGTCTATAGGGAGTATACTTCTCTATTTAATGGACGCAAGCCGGTTTTTCGATGACGCGCCATGCCCACGGCTGAAATGACAGGCAACTAGCCGCATTCGAGAGCAGCATACATCCGATGCTCAAAGTCCTGGAGTTTCCTGATGTTGGCAAACCTGTTGCCGAGACGGAGGATGGCGCGGGAGAACCGCTCTCCTGAGATCACTTATCGCGAGCGGTGAAACACTCGATAATCCGGCGACAAACTGGATCCCGCCCATGGAAACGCTTAGAGCTTCCTGTCAATGATGACTTTGGTCATATAACCGTCTTCATCCACGCCACGAAAGTCTGGACTCGGGGCTTCGGCGGGTCTTCCCGCGGCCACACAAGATAATAGTTCCCCCTGGTCGGCTGCGGCGCTCCGAAAGCGCGGATCAGTCGACCGCGCCCAATCTCGCTGTTGGCCAGATAGTCAGGAAGAAGCGCGACGCCCATGCCGTGCGCCGCCGCCTGTGCCATGGTCGAGAACTGATCGAGCAGCATCCCCGCCATCCCTTCCGATGCGGTACCGTTCTGGGCAAACCATTCCGCCCAGGCGTTCGGACGCGTTTCCAGATGCAACAGGCGCACCGACAATAGATCATCGGCCGACTGAATCTCACGGTCCAGAAAATCTGGCGCGCACACTGGCAGGACATGCTCACCGGCGATCTTCAAGTAGTGGACACCATGCCAATCGCAAATGCCGTAGTGAAGCGCCGCATCAAGTTGGCTCCGCTCGAAGTCAAAGGGCGCGAGTGCGGTCAGGAGGTTCACGGTAACTTCCGGGTGCGCGAGAGCGAAGCCCTCGAGACGCGGAGCGAGCCAGTGAAGACCGAAGGCTGGTAGTATTCCCAGGTTTAGGCTCCCGCCCAACGGGTTTACGCGTAGCGTCATTGTGCTCTTCGACAGATCGCCGAGGATTGCGCGAATCTTTTGGCAGTAGTCCCGCGCGGCTGGAGTCAACTTCAGCCGCGCGCCGTCGCGGGTTACCAATCGCACTCCGACCTGTCCTTCCAGAACCTTGATCTGGCGGCTGACCGCGCTGTGGGTCAGGGCCAGATCCTCAGCGGCGGCGGTCGCACTGCCCAGACGGTCTACGGCCTCCAAGGCCAGAAGCGAAGGGATCGACGGCAGAAAGCGGCGAGGGCCAAACATGTGATTTTTTCTCCAATCTACGTGAGAGGGTATTGATAAAGTGTTTTCAGATTTTGTGGCAAGAATGGCGAAAGGACCGAAGCTCTGGCAATGAAGTTTCTGTAGGTCAGGAGCAAGAGGCACCGGCGTCTGTCGCGGGTTAGCCCTTTCGGAAATTGCTCCGTGGCTGCCGTATCATGGCGGCCTGCAGATCGTCTGCGTCAATCAGATGGCCCCGCCCCAACATGGGAACAAAAATGGACATGCTCAATTGCACCGACACCGACGTCCACGGCCCCTCGCTTGCCGCCTTTGACTGGGCTGAACCCTTCCGGTTGTCAAACCAGTTGCATGAAGATGAGCGCATGGTGGCCGACAGTGCCGCCGCTTACGCCTCTGACAAGCTCATGCCCCGCGTGAGGGACGCCTATCTCGAGGAAACGGTGGCCCCGGAAATCTTCGCCGAGATGGGGGATATGGGGCTTCTGGGTTTGACGATCCCGGAAAAGTACGGCGGCTTGAGTGCCGGTTATGTTTCATACGGCCTGGTGGCGCGGGAAATCGAACGCGTGGATTCGGGCTATCGCTCAATGATGTCGGTGCAGTCCTCGCTGGTGATGTACCCTATCCACGCATTTGGTTCGGACCACCAACGTACCAAGTATCTGCCGAAGCTGGCCTCCGGAGACTGGATCGGTTGTTTCGGCCTAACCGAATCAAACGCGGGTTCGGACCCCGCCGGCATGAGGACAAGTGCGAAGAGAACCGATGGCGGCTACGTCCTGAACGGGGCGAAAATGTGGATTTCCAACAGTCCGATTGCCGATGTATTCGTCGTTTGGGCAAAATCAGATGCCCATGGCGGCAAGATCAGGGGCTTTGTGGTCGATAAGGAAACGACGGGCCTCACGGCACCCAAAATCGACGGCAAGCTTTCTCTACGGACCTCTGTAACCGGCGAAATTGTGATGGACAATGTCGAGGTGCCCGATGACGCGCTTCTGCCTGGAGTCGAGGGACTGAAAGGCCCCTTCGGCTGCCTAAATCGGGCGAGATACGGCATCGCGTGGGGTGCGATGGGCGCGGCCGAGGATTGCTGGCACCGTTCCCGCGCATACGGACTGGAACGCACACAGTTCGGCAGACCCCTTGCCCAGACACAGCTCTTCCAAAAGAAGCTCGCCGACATGCAGACTGAGATCGCGCTCGGCCTACAGGCCGCGCTGCGGGTGGGACGTATGCTCGACGAAGGCACCGCCGCTCCCGAGGCGATAAGCCTTATCAAGCGCAACAATTGCGGCAAAGCGCTGGAGATCGCGCGCCAAGCCCGCGAGATGCATGGTGGAAACGGGATCATGGCCGATTACCATGTAATGCGCCATTCCCAAAACCTGGAAACGGTGAACACCTATGAGGGCACACATGACGTGCACGCGCTGATCCTGGGCCGCGCTCAGACGGGGTTTCAGGCGTTCGTCTAAGGCTTTGAGCATGGATCGCGCGGACATAGTTCACGAGGCGTTTATGGCTCGCGTCACGGCGTGTGATCTACCGGTCGGGCAACCGCCAAACGGATTACTGGCCCCTGCGACCGCTGTCGCGCTCTACCGGGCCGGATGCCTTAGCCGAGCGCTCGACAGGCAATCGCGCGCCATGCAAAGGGCGGGACAGGGATTTTACACCATAGGCTCGTCGGGACACGAGGGGATGGCAGCGGTAGCGGCCGCCCTGCGGCCTAACGACCTGGCGTTTTTGCATTACCGCGACGCCGCCTTCCAGATCGCCCGCGCCGATCAGGTGCCCGGTCAGTCCATCACCTGGGACATGGCTCTGAGCTTTGCCTGCTCGTCCGAGGACCCGATTTCTGGCGGACGCCACAAAGTCCTTGGATCACGTGCGCTGATGATTCCGCCACAAACCTCCACCATTGCATCGCATCTTCCCAAGGCGGTTGGCGCAGCCTATTCCGTGGGGGCCGCACGCCGTCACCGACCAGAGCACCAACTCCTCGCCGATGACGGGCTTGTGGTCTGCTCCTTTGGCGATGCCTCAACCAATCACTCTACGGCACAGGGCGCTTTCAACGCCGCCGCCTGGACCGCTTTCCAGTCGATACCACTACCGCTGCTCCTCGTCTGCGAGGACAACGGAATTGGCATCTCGGTCAAGACGCCGAAAGGCTGGATCGCAGCGAATTTCGCCAACAGGCCGGGGTTCGCCTATTATTCTTGCGACGGCCTCGACATCTACGACACGTACCGCGTTACGCGGCAGGCGGCCGAGTTTGCCCGGATCCGCCAAAGGCCCGCCTTCCTTCATATACGAACCATCCGTCTATACGGCCATGCCGGCGCCGATGTGCCCACGACCTATCTCACGCGAGAGGAAGTGGAGGCCGAGGAAGCGCAGGATCCGCTTCTGCATTCGGTGCGGCTCCTGAACGAGGCGGGCGTGATGTCCCCACGGGACGCTCTGAACATTTACGCCGATACCTGCGCCCGTGTCGAGCGGGTCGCCAACGAAGCCGTGACCCGCCCGCACCTGAGAACCGCTGAGGAGGTGGCGGCATCCATTATACCCCCGCAGCGTGCCTGTCACTCCCCATACGTTCCCGCACACAAGGTGCGCGCCGCGACCTTCGGAGAAGACTTTATGGCCATGGATCAGCCACAGATCATGTCGCGGATCATCAACTGGACGCTAACCGACCTGATGCTCGAGTATCCCGAGATCGTACTGATGGGCGAGGATATCGGCACCAAGGGCGGGGTCTATGGCGTAACGCGGAAGCTATGCCGGCGGTTCGGGCCGGACCGCGCGATCGACACGCTGTTGGACGAGCAGTCAATCCTCGGGCTCGGCATCGGCATGGCCCATAACGGTTTCATACCGATTCCCGAGATCCAGTTCCTGGCCTATCTGCACAATGCCGAAGACCAGCTGCGCGGCGAGGCCGCGACGCTGCCGTTCTTCTCCAACGGACAGTTCTCCAATCCGATGGTCGTGCGCGTTGCCGGACTCGGCTATCAAAGGGGGTTCGGTGGCCACTTTCATAACGACAACTCGGTCGCCGTGCTGCGTGACATTCCCGGCCTAATCCTCGCCTGTCCGTCCCAAGGCGCCGACGCCGCGCGGATGCTTCGCGAGTGCGTGAGGCTTGCAAGGGAGGAACAGCGCGTTGTCGTCTTTCTCGAACCGATCGCGCTTTATCCCATGCGCGATCTTCATAAGGCCGGCGACGGGCTCTGGATGCAGCGCTATCCCACGCCCGACCAGCGCATCGCGCTCGGTGAGATTGGAGTGAATGGCAAAGGACCATTGGCGCTTGTCAGTTTTGGCAACGGCCACCTTCTCTCGCGGAAGGCGCAGGCGATGCTGGCCGTCGAGGGGATCGAGACCCGTGTGGTCGACCTGCGCTGGCACGCGCCTTTGCCCACCGGCGCGCTCCTCTCGGAACTTCGCGACGCGACGCACGCCCTGATCGTGGACGAGACACGATCCACCGGCGGACTATCGGAGTCATTGATGGCCCAGCTCGCCGAGAGTTCCGATCTGCGGTTGGCCCGTCTGGCCGCCGAGGACAGCTTCATCGCGACCGGGCACGCCTATGCCGCGACGATGCCTTCGGCTGATAGTATCGCCGCAGCCGCCAGAGCTCTGGTCGAGATCGGCGAATGAAGACCGCGGTCCTGGTCTGCCCCGGGCGCGGCGCCTACGATAAGACCGAGCTTGGATATCTGCGCCAATACTTCCCGGATCCGATCCTATTGGCCGAATTCGACGCCGCGCGAATCTCCGCCGGACAGGACCCGGTCACCGAGCTTGACGGTGCCGCTCGGTTCTCCGCCTTCAGGTTCGGGCGTGGGGACAACGCGTCGGCATTGATTTACGCGGCTACGTTGGGCGACTTTCTGTCTATCAACCAGTCGAGGATCGAGATAGTGGCCGTCACCGGCAACTCCATGGGCTGGTATTCAGCGCTTTCCTGCGCTGGGGCGATGACACCTCTGGCGGGGTTCGAACTGGCCAATACCATGGGCACCCTGATGGAGGAGGCGCTAATCGGCGGACAGTTGATTTACCCGTTCGTTGGCGCCGACTGGCGACCGAATCCAGCAATGAAGGCCAAGCTGCTGGCGCGGGTTTCCGAGATCAACGCGCGACCCCATCATACCCTCGCACTATCCATCGATCTCGGCGGAACGCTAGTTCTGGCGGGCAACGAGGCGGGCCTCAGGTCTTTCGAAAACG
>JAPOUP010000162.1 GCA_026708635.1 Rhodobacter sp. | reverse complement strand
GGAACCGCGATAATTGTGCAAGAGGCTCGGAGGATCTCGACTTCACGCTCCGCAATTCAGAGCATCTCGACGCCGACTTCTTGAAGGGCGCATTTTCCGAAATTGGTGAATGGATCTACGACCAAACCGGCATT
Source organism: Rhodobacter sp. (assembly GCA_026708635.1). GTDB lineage: Bacteria > Pseudomonadota > Alphaproteobacteria > Rhodobacterales > Rhodobacteraceae > JAPOUP01. The sequence continues at coordinate 2,205 of JAPOUP010000162.1, read as the reverse complement.
GAGATTCCGGCCGACAAGCAGGAGTTCGATATCTACGAGAACCCCTGGGGCCAATTCTCGTGCCAAGGCAAGATCAGTTACAAGGGCCCCGTCTCATCGACCCACGCCCTCCCGCGCATCAAGCTTGACTTGACCGCCGACGAGCGGGTCGTTCTCCCGCCGGTCCACGTGCAGATTTTCCATCCATACAGCGATGCTCCGGAAGATGGCATCGAAGTCCTGGCCTACGATTACACCGAGGCATTCGCGGAGAAGTTCAGAGCGCTCGCGGAACGGACGCGCCCACGCGATCTCTATGACGTCGTACATCTCTACCGGAATACCGAGGCGCGTCCGGAACCGCAGCGCTTCATGGAAGTCCTGCGCTCCAGGTGTGAATTCAAGGGCATCGGCATTCCGCGCATGGCCGACCTTGAGCCGCACCGTGTGGAACTTGAGACTGGTTGGATTCACATGCTGGAGCACCAGCTCCCCGCGCTGCTCCCGGTCACGACGTTTTGGGAAGCGCTCCCCGAAATCTTCGATTGGCTCCAGGGCACCTTCGCCCAGCCGCTTGCGGCGATGCCTGTCGGCGCCGACAACACGCTCATCCGCGAGCGTGTAGTCGATCTGCCCACGGGCAGCCGAGGACAGAGTCTCATCGAAATGATCCGCTTCGCTGCCGCAAACCGCCTTCTCGTGGAGATCGACTACCGCGACAAGCAGGGCAATCGTTCGACACGCGCGATCGAGGCCTACTCACTCCGCCGCTCGCAAGCCGGAGACGTATTGCTCATGGCCGTACGCGCGGACAGCGGCCAGCCGCGCAGCTATTTGGTCAACAGCATTCTCGGAGTCCAACCCACCCAAACGCCATTCGCGCCGCGATACCCAATCGAACTGACGCCATCGGGTCCTCAGAGCATTCCGAGGACGGCGAGGTCCGGTTCGCGAAACACGTTCGGGGCGGGCGGCACACGTACCGTTCGTCGTTCACCTGCACGCAGATCGACCCGAAGCACGGGTTTCCGGGCTGCAAGTGGTCCAACATATGTCTTCAAGTGCACCGTCTGCGGAAAGACCTTCTACAGGAAGAAATACGATGCAACATTGAACAAGCACAAACATAAGCGGACTGGCCACCAATGCTATGACACGATCGGAAGATATGTAAGGACGAAATACTAGCCAAGTAAGACCGGAGAGGCCTACACGATCCAAACGTTCGGCCGACTCGACGCCGTTATGGTCGTGTTCGAAGAGATTAACGGCGAGCCATCCTTCTACGCAGGCGACGACGACAGCGGCACCGATCTGAACGCGTGCATCAGGGCCCGTCTTCTCCGCGACCGGAGTTACGTCCTGCGGCTCCAGCTATACTGCACACAATCGCAGGGCGACGGGGCGCTGATGATTAGCTGACCTTCAGCAGTTGACCGGCTGGGCCATTTTCGATCACGGCTTCACGCTTGAAATGTCACTTTCCGTCGTCTTCAGTGGCGGCTACCGAATCCGACGACAATACGAGGAGCCTCTTGCACAATTTTCGCGGTTCCGGTGGCCGTGGCCAGCCTTCGGCTTCCGCCGGGGTGCCGGTGCCGGGCCCGGCGGGCGTCCGGGGCGAGCCGGAGGGCCAAGGTATGGCGGAATGTCGCATTCCGTCGCCCGTCGGGCGCCGTCCGCGCGCGGGCGGGCGCGCCGTCCCGTCCCGGGGCGGCTCTGGCGGCGAACGTTGGCGCCGGAACCGGCGGCGTCAGACGGTGAGCCGCATCAGCTGGTCGACCGTCAGGGCGAGCACGCCGAAGAACAGGTGGCAGGCCACCTTGGCGTGCCCGCGCACGCCGACGTGCCGCCCGCCGTACGAGTCCTTCAGGGCGGAGTTGACCCTCTCCACACTCGACCGCTGCCCGTGGCGCACGCGGTCGTGGCGGACGTGGCCCGCCCTGCGCTGCGCCCGCGCCTCGGTGGCGAGGCGTGCCCTCAGCGCCGCGTCGCGGCGGGGGTTGGTGTAGGGTTTCACATTAATCGAGCCTGATGCCGCGTTTTTTTCCCGCGCTTTCCGTGGCCGGTTTCTCCAGCGTTTCAGTGACGGTCCGGGACGGTTTTCTTTTCCAGGGAGCGCTTTTGCGGCGTCGCGGCCGATCCGCGCGGCATGTCAGTCTTCGGCCTTTCGGCCCTGGCCGTGGGTTTTGCCTTGCCTTCCGCCGCTTTCGCCCGAAGGTGGTT
>JAPOUP010000202.1 GCA_026708635.1 Rhodobacter sp. | reverse complement strand
GAAAGTTCCTCGAACACACGCTCCATGACCGTGTAAAGCCGTCGCGCTCCAATATTCTCCACGCTCTGGTTGACTTCGGCGGCGATTTTCGCCAGCGCCGCAATTCCACTGTCGGTAAATGACAGGGTCACGCCCTCGGTTTCCATCAACGCGGAATACTGAAGCGTCAACGCATTGTCCGTCTCCGTCAGGATACGTATGAAATCCTGCTCCGTCAGCGCCCTAAGCTCAACCCGGATCGGTAGACGTCCCTGAAGTTCGGGAAGGAGATCAGATGGCTTCGCGATATGGAAGGCGCCCGAGGCGATGAACAGAACATGGTCCGTCTTCACCGACCCGTGCTTCGTCGAAACCGTGGTTCCTTCGATTAGCGGCAGGAGGTCCCGCTGCACGCCTTCCCTGCTGACCTCGCCGCCCCGTTGGTCGTGACGGGCGCAGACCTTATCGATCTCGTCGAGGAAAACGATCCCGTTCTGCTCGGCGGCGTCCAGAGCCTCCCGGGTCACCGTTTCATCATCGAGGAGCTTGTCCGCCTCCTCGCTGACCAGTACTTCATAGCTTTCCGCCACCGTCATCGATCTTGACACCGTTCGCATGCCGAACATCTTGCCGAACATGTCCGAGAGATTCAGCATGCCGACGCTCGCGCCGGGCTGGCCCGGGATTTCCATCATCGGCATGGGACTTGAACTGTCCGCAACGTCGAGCTCGATCACCTCGTCATCAAGCTCTCCGTTCCTAAGTCTTTCCCGGAATTTCTCCCGCGTCGCCGGCCGTGCGCCATCACCGGCGATCACCTCGATCACACGGTCCTCCGCAGCGGTCCGGGCGGCGGCCTGAACCTCCTCGCGCATCCGCTCACGGGTCATCGCGATCGAAACGTCGACCAGATCCCGCATGATCTGCTCCACGTCCCGCCCGACGTAGCCCACCTCGGTGAATTTGGTGGCCTCAACCTTGAGAAACGGCGCCTTGGCGAGACGCGCGAGCCTGCGGCTGATCTCCGTCTTCCCCACACCGGTGGGGCCGATCATGAGGATATTTTTCGGGAATACCTCCTCGCGCAGCGAATCGGGCAGCTGCCTGCGCCGCCAGCGGTTGCGCAACGCTACCGCGACGGCGCGCTTGGCGTCCCTCTGGCCGATGATGAACCGGTCCAGCTCACTGACGATCTCGCCGGGTTTCAATGTGGTCAAGCGCTGATCCTTTCCACCGTAAGGTTGCCGTTCGTATAGACGCAGATGTCCGCGGCGATCGCCATCGCCCTGCGCGCGACCTCCTCGGCGCCGAGGTCGCCGTCCATCAGCGCCCGCGCCGCCGCAAGGGCGTAATTCCCGCCGGAACCGATGGCGGTCACGTCATACTCCGGCTCAAGTACGTCCCCCGCGCCGGTAATCACGTAAAGCCCGCAACCGTCGCTGACGATAAGCATCGCCTCCAGTTTCTGCAGAAACTTGTCGGTTCTCCAGTCCTTTGCCAGTTCGACGGCGGCGCGCTGGAGATGTCCCGGCGTCGCCTCAAGCTTGGCTTCCAACCGCTCCATCAGAGCGAACGCATCCGCCGTGGACCCGGCGAACCCGACGAGCACGTCATATCCGCCCGGCGAGAGTCGGCGCACCTTGCGCGCGGTTCCCTTGATCACTGTCTGGCCGAGACTGACCTGTCCATCACCGGCGATTACGATTTCACCGCCCTTCTTGACACCGATAACGGTTGTGCCGTGCCAGCCCGGGAAAGCGTCGTCCGCCATTCAACCCTCCTTTACATCCGGACCTATATGAACACCGACATGCCGGCTGGCAACCCGCCATGGCCTCGCTCCCGCGACGGACGCGTCCGTTCCCCGCAGACGACTCCGGGCGGACCGGGGCCAGGGTCCGGAACCCTCTCCCCAAATGTCGGATATCCGGCAATAGAGCGGGTCCGGAGGCTTTGGCGGACAAACGGAATCCTGATCCATTGACAGCTGGACCCAGACTTCGTGGCTGGATGCAAAATCGAAGCCGTTCGCAACATTGAGGGGCTGTGGACGGGAGCCTGATGGACAGTCATCAAGAACGACCGCGGGCTCCGCGTAGATGCCATGAACCGGCTCGGGAATTGCCCCTGGGGGTGATTCGGCGCAGGGAAACGTCCGGGCATCAGCATTTGGTGGCAATGGTGCATATAGGCGGCCAGGACTTTACCACGCTATGGTGAGCATGTCGTCTGGCGGCCGGATCAGGAATCGAGGTTGCTGGTTTTAGCCGGTTTGCCGCCGACGATGGCTGTCCGGACACCGAAACGGCGTCTTTCGGGCCCGAAAGGCGATTCGTTTTCCGGATTTCCGGGCCGGGGTGGCGGT
>JAPOUP010000278.1 GCA_026708635.1 Rhodobacter sp. | reverse complement strand
CACGCGCTTTCGGAGCGCGTCGCCGCACTGGAGGAACGCATGAACACGCACCGAGCCGAATACCGCACCGACATCGCGCGGCTGGCCGAAGACATGGCAAAGCGGGACGCGGCCCGCTCGGAACGTGACGCCGCCCGTTACGAGCGCGACTCGAACGCGCGATGGTGGCAGACGGCCATACTGATCGCCGCCATCGCCGCCTTGATCACCTTCGCGCCCGACTTGCAGAAAATCGCTTCCGATTTCTAGCGGTCTACCCTTGGCCTCCGATAGGTCACGTCCCGCGTTGTATCGTATATAATCCCCTTTGGAACGCCTAAGCGGGGACACCGTCCAACCCACAAAAGCGTCAACTCACCGCGGCCATCCCTTCCCGGACCGCCGACACCTCGGCGTCGATGATGCGGGCGATAAGGGCGCAGTCCTCAAGCGAAAACGTGAGCGGAATGCGCATGTCAAGCAGACCCGCGAGAACGCGATCGGTTCGCGGTAACCTCTGGTCCGTAACATAGCGCCAGCTGTCATAGCGTGAGGTGTAGGCGACGGGCTCCTCGGCACCGAACCATTTGAGTTCGACGCCGCGGTCCCCGCAGCGGGCGACGACCCGCTCGACGGCGCCGGGTCGCCACCCGGGCAACAGGAACTGGATCGAGGATCCCACATATCCCTCCTGCGCCGGCCGCTCGATCAACCGAAGTCCCGGGACGGCGCGCAGGCCATCCTCCATCCTGCGGTAACGTGCTTTCCATCGGTCGACCCGCAGCGAGAGGCCCTCCAGCTGCGGCCTGAGGATGGCTGCCCGGAGATTATCCATACGTCCGGACATGTTCGGTGTGGAATAACGGATTTCATCGAAAGCGTCGGGAGCGGGCGCCGCCAGATGGCGGCCATAGAGCATATAGGAGCCTGACAGCATCACCGCCCGCGCGGCAAGGGCGGGGTCGTCAGTCACCAGCAACCCGCCCTCACCGGAATTCACGTGCTTGTATGTCTGGGTTGAATAGCAACCGACCACGCCATGCCGGCCTGACGGAACTCCGCGCCACCGCGCCCCCATCGTGTGTGCGCAGTCCTCCACCACCGTAATACCTGAACCGCCGCAGATCGCCATTAGACGATCCATGTCGCAGATATGCCCGCGCATATGGCTGAGCAGCAGAACCCCGGCGCCGCTTGACGCGGCTTTTGCCCGTAGATCATCCAGATCGATTGTCAGATCCTCGGTCGTCTCGACAAGGACCGGATCCGCACCCACGCCCGCGATCGCACCCGGAACCGGTGCCAGCGAAAATGCGTTGGACAACACCCGGTCGCCCTGCGCAACCCCCACAGCGCGCAGCGCGGTTCCCAGCGCGTAGCCACCCGACGTGACCGCAAGACAGTAACCGGCTCCCACGAATTGCGCGAATTCCCTCTCGAGAAGCGCCACCTCGCCGGACTCGCCATCGGTCAGGTTATAGCGATGTAGCCTACCGTGACGCATGACGTCCACGGCCGCCGCGATACCCGCGTCCGGTATCGGCTCCTGCTGCGTGAAGCTGCCCGTGAAAGTCTCTTCTTCCATGGTCACAGATTGAGCGCGACGCGCGCTTTCGTCAATGGCAGCGGAGTTTCGGACTGCGAAATTTCAACCAATCAACCGAGCTACGAGACCGACAAGCTCGTCGAAACGGTCAAGCCGTGCGTCCGGTGACAATGACCCGACGTCCTGGCCCTCCGCACCGAACGTCACCAGGATGCATGGAACGCCGGCGGCGCGGGCTGTATCACGGTCGGTCACGGTGTCGCCCACGAGGAGGGACGACCCGACCGCACCCCCGGCGCGCTCCACGGCCGCGACATAAGGCGCGGGATCCGGTTTGCGCACGGGAAGCGTGTCCGCCCCCACCAGTGAGTCGAACAGTTTCCGCGCACCAAGTCGTCGAATCAGCGTCTCAGCCAGATTTTCCGGTTTGTTTGTACATATCCCCGTTCTGTATCCCGCCCCCCGCAGCCGCTCGACCGCCGTCACCACCCCCGGATAAAGGCGCGTGAAAACATCGATGTTACGGCCGTAGTGCTGTAGCAGAAGTGGATACTGGATACCGGCCCGATCCTCCTCAAGCCCCAGCCGCAGGAAGCCGAGCCTGAGAAGCGCACGGCCGCCATGAAATGCAATCGCCTGATCCCTGGCGGGGTCGAGTACATCTTCGTGTCCCAGCGCACGGAAACATGCGTTAGCGGCGGCGATAAGGTCGCCGCTGGTATCGGCGAGCGTGCCATCAAGATCAAATATCACCGTTCGCATGGCGCGCCTTTTCGCAGGATTTGCCAATCGCCGCAACCAATCGGCCAGGATCATCCCACG
>JAPOUP010000307.1:11100-21173 GCA_026708635.1 Rhodobacter sp. | reverse complement strand
GGTCGAATTCGGGAGTCCGAGTATAATTCAGGAATTTAGTGGAACTCCTTCTTACCAACCACTGGAAAGGCATCCGCATCCACAGTTCCGGACTTCTTCCCTTTCTTGCATAACAACTTTATAAAGCCCTCCAAGGTTTTTCCAAGAAACGGCAAAGAGACAGCGATGTGCAGTCACCGTGACGCGCCGGAATTTAGCACTCAGGGCGGGCTGTCCCGACTGCTGGAAATTATGCGACGGCTTCGCGATCCGGAATCCGGCTGCCCGTGGGATATCGAGCAGACATTCGCCAGCATAGCCCCACACACAATCGAGGAAGCGTACGAAGTCGCCGACGCAATCGATCGACAGGCATGGGAAGAGCTCAAGGATGAACTCGGGGATCTCCTGCTACAGACGGTCTATCATGCGGTGATCGGCGAGGAAGAGGGCCGCTTTGATCTCGATAGAATCGCCGACCGAGCGTCGGCCAAGATGGTTTCCAGGCATCCGCATATCTTTGGCGACGGTCCTGGCGTCCGGGACGCCGACCAGCAGATCCGCGAATGGGAGTCGGCGAAAGCGGCCGAACGCGCGACGAAAGGCTCAAGAGGCGCACTGGATGGTGTTACCATTGGAATGCCGGCGCTGCTACGGGCACTGAAGCTCCAGAAACGCGCGGCGCGCGTGGGATTCGACTGGCCGGACACTATATCGGTCACCGCGAAGATAGGGGAGGAAGCCCAAGAGCTTACCGAGGCCCGGACTTCCCACGATCCCGCCAAAGTCTTCGAGGAACTCGGCGACCTGCTTTTCAGCGTCGTCAATCTTGCCCGACATCTCGACATCGATCCCGAGGCGGCACTGCGTTCCGCCAACGGGAAATTCACCCGCCGCTTCCAGGCCATGGAAGCGAGGCTTGCCGAACTGGGCAGAGAAATTCAGGACAGCGATCCGGCGGAAATGGACACGCTCTGGAATGAGGTGAAGGCGAGTGATGCTGCGAATGACTGACCAAGCGCCGCTCCGAACCCAGGCGCCGTCGGGCGGAATCCCCTGTAGTGGAAAGGGATATGGACGAATATGCCAGACGGTACCGCGGACACGTTGCCGCCGGTGGGGTAACGCTTGATGGCCGAAAAGATAATCATCGACACCGATCCCGGACAGGATGACGCGGTCGCCATCCTTCTGGCGCTCGCGTCGCCGGAGCTTAAGATCCTCGGAATCACGGCGGTGGCCGGAAACGTCCCGTTACAGCTCACCCAGAGAAACGCGCGCGTGGTCTGCGAACTGGCGGGTCGCACTGACATTCCGGTGTTCGCGGGTTGCGATGCACCGCTGGCACGCCAGCTGGTTACGGCGGAACATGTTCACGGGAAAACCGGGCTTGACGGAATTGACCTATCCGACCCCCGGATGCCGCTTAAGGAAACGCACGCCGCCGAATTCATAGTCGACACGCTGCGAACCCAGCCCGCGGGCTCGGTCACCCTTTGCACGCTGGGTCCATTGACCAATGTCGCGACCGCATTCAAGAGCGCGCCGGACGTGATCGGCAGGGTGCGGCGGATAGTGATGATGGGCGGCGCGTATTTTGAGGTTGGCAACATAACGCCCGCCGCCGAATTTAACATATACGTGGATCCCGAAGCCGCTGAAATCGTGTTCGGATCCGGTGTCGAACTCATCGTCATGCCATTGGACATGACCCATAAAGCCCTCGTCACCCAGCCGCGGGTCGAGGCATTCAAGGACCTCGGAACCGATTTGGGGCATGCGGTCGCCGCCTGGATCGACTTCTTCGAGCGGTTTGACAGGGACAAATACGGATCGGACGGGGCACCGCTGCACGATCCCACCGTGATCGCCTATCTTCTTGAGCCGGATCTGTTTGTCGGACGTTACATCAACGTCGAGGTCGAAACCCGATCGGATCTGACCAGAGGAATGACCGTCGCCGACTGGTGGGGCGTGACGGATCGAAAGGCAAACGCCATCTTCATGGGTGACGTGGATGCCGAAGCGTTTTTCTCACTGCTCATCAGGAGGATTTCCAGCCTCTGAACGGCCCGGCGGCTAAAGCGCTCCCGCGTCCCGGTATGGCTGGCACCGGCTGATCCCTCCCTAAACCAATATAGGCGGTTACGGGGCGCCGATACCGCCGAAACGCGAGTTCCATCAATTGTGCCACCGTTTCCACAACGCCGCGAGGGAACGTTTTCTCTATGGCGAACCACTCGCGGCCAAAATAGATTGTATGCATTATGTTGGACTGGCCCTTCGACAACAGCTTCGCCACACTGCCGGATCGGTTTTTCTCGCGTCTGGCGCCAACACCCGTATCAAATCCGGAACCCATCGCGATCAATCGGGCCCTGGCAGGTGAGCTTGGCCTTGATGCCGACGGGCTTTCATCCGATGACGGTGTCCGGATTCTCGCCGGAAACACCGTACCCAAAGGAGCGGATCCACTCGCACAAGTCTACGCGGGCCATCAGTTCGGCGGCTGGGTACCGCAACTTGGCGACGGACGAGCGATTTTGCTTGGAGAAATAAAAGATATCAAGGGGATAAGGAGAGATCTTCAACTAAAAGGCGCAGGACGCACACCCTACAGCCGTGGCGGAGACGGCCGCGCCTGGATCGGCCCCGTGATCCGGGAGTACCTTGTATCGGAGGCGATGCATGCGCTTGGGATACCAACCACACGCGCTCTCGCGGCCGTCACCACGGGAGAATCCGTATACAGGGACCTGCCACTTCCGGGCGCGGTACTGACGCGCGTCGCATCGAGCCACATCCGGGTAGGCACCTTTCAGTTCTTCGCCGCCCGTCAGGATCTCAAGGCTCTCCAGGCGCTGACAGACTACGTGATTGCCCGGCACTATCCCGACACGGAAGACGCGCAGGCCCTGCTGGATGCCGTAATCCGCGCGCAGGCGCGGCTTGTGGCCCAATGGATGGGTGTAGGATTCATCCATGGCGTTATGAACACGGACAATACCCATGTCGCCGGGGAAACCATCGACTACGGCCCCTGCGCATTCATGGATGGATTTCATCCAGACACCGTCTATAGTTCCATTGACCGATCCGGACGCTACGCCTACGCCCGGCAACCTGAAATCATGGTCTGGAACATGGCGCAGTTCGCGACCGCACTCCTGCCGCTGTTTGACGACGGTCTGGAAGCGGCCGTGGAGCGAGCGACAGAATCGGTACGTCGATTTCCCGATCTCTACAGGGCCGCCTGGATGGACGTCTTTCGCGCGAAGATGGGACTTAGGTCAAACGAGGACGGTGATGTCGGACTCATCGAAGGATTGCTGAAGATAATGGGAGAGCGGAACGCGGATTTCACGAATACGTTTCGCGGACTATCGGACGCTTCCGCGCGCGCCCAGTTCCCCGATCCGTCCGGTTTTGACGAATGGGAGGAGCGCTGGCTGGCACGGCGCAAGCGCGATCCGCATTCGCCCGAAAAACAGCGGGAACTGCTGCGAACGGCAAATCCCGCAGTAATTCCCCGCAACCATCAGATCGAGAACGTGATCAGGGCCGCGCTCGCCGATGACTTCGCGCCGATGTTCAGGCTCAGTGATGTTTTAGCGGCACCGTTCGACCTGTCCGCCGAAAACGCCGGGTTCTCCCGACCGCCCGAACCGGGCGAAGAGGTTCGGCAAACATTTTGCGGTACATAATACCTGCGCGGATGCCATGCGGCCGCCATCGCCCGCGACCGCGTTCGAGAAGCTGCCGGTTCGGCGCTCGATTACCTGGTTTCATACGAGCGGTCCAGGACGTCACCGTAACGGGAAGCCACGTCCAAAGGCCGTCCCGTAACCAACATCCATCCCTTCCGGCGCAGGCCGGCACCGCTTCCGGGAGCCATCCTCCGCCTCGGGGACTATAGTGTCCCGATCCGGCAGTGCCAGTACTCGGCTATCGACCCGGCTGGGTACGGTCATGATTCTCATCAATTTTAGGGGACGCTCCCATCCGAGCCACAGCCAGATCACAAAAGACCACGTTACCGAGATGTCGAGTGTCGAGCGCCCGGTTCAAGCCTGCGTTTAGGCGCAGGGATCAGATGGCCAGCGGCGTAACCGGCTCGCCCGCGCGTCATCGCGGGCTTGGGCCCCGACGACGACGCGTCACACCAACCGCTTCCGGACAGTCTACGCCGCGAATCTCGACATTGTGCGTCAACCCGCGGTATTGGACATCGCGCAACCAAACGCTAATCCGTGCCCGCGGTTAAGGCGTTCGGGCGGGCGTCTCGCCGGAAAATAACGGGATTGTCGCTCCTTCCGGCACCGCACGGCCGCAAACGAAACAATAAGGAGTACAGCGAGATGTACGTCGCCATGAACCGTTTCACCGTACGCAAGGAAAACGCGCGGGCCTTCGAGGCGCTCTGGCTCGGTCGCGACAGCCACCTGAAGGGTCTTCCGGGTTTCGTTGAGTTTCACATGCTGAAGGGTCCCGAAGCGGAGAATGGCACGATCCTTTATTCGTCGCATACCGTCTGGGAAAGCGAGGACAAGTTTCGGGACTGGACACGCAGCGAAGCGTTCCGCGCCACGCACAAAGATGCCGGAAACGCGTCCGGACTCTACGAGGGTCACCCGCAATTCGAGGGCTTTACGGCGATTCAGACAATCTCGTGACCGACGTGGGTCCCTTGATCATTGCCGATTCACTTAAGATACAAGGCTCACAAAGCAATTCACCCCATGTTGGATAAGGAGATCCTGTCATGAACAAGTCGCTCGTTCGAATCACCGGCGCCGCGTTGGCATTTGCGTTTGCCGGCGAGGCGATGGCCGTCGAATGGAACGTTTCACTTTGGGGCAAGCGCCGCGCATTCACTGAGCATGTCGAAAGGCTGGCTGAGTTGGTCGCCGAAAAGACGGACGGAGGATTCTCTCTGAACCTCTCGTACGGGGGACTGTCGAAGAATCGCGAGAATCTTGACGGAATATCGATCGGCGCGTTCGAGATGGCGCAGTTCTGCGCCGGCTACCACGCCGACAAGAATCCCACTATCACCGTCCTCGAGCTGCCGTTTCTCGGCGTTTCCTCGCTGGAACAGGAGGTCGCGCTCTCAATGGCCGTCTATCAACATCCCGCAACCGTCGCGGATCTGGGACGCTGGAACGCCACGCTGCTGATGCCCTCCCCGCTTCCGCAATACAATATAGTCGGGACCGGCCAGGCACCGGCTTCGCTTGCTGACTTCGAGGGACTCGCCGTGCGGGCCACCGGCGGCATCGGCAGGGCGCTGGAGACGATCGGTGCCGTGCCGACGTCCATGTCAGCAACCGAAGTGCGCCAGGCAATGGATTCAGGCGTGGTCAAAGCGGTCAGCTTCGCGCCGCATGCCCACATGTCATTCGGCACAATCGAGAACGCCAACTGGTGGACGACCAACCTCAACCCAGGCACGGTGAACTGCCCCGTCGTGGTCAACACCGACGCGCTCGACGCACTCTCGGACGAGCACCGGGAGGCATTGCTTGGCTCGGTCGACGAAGCGCTCGCGCACTACATTTCCAACTACAACAACAACACGATGGCCGCGTGGGGTCCTGCGCTGGAAGAGCGCGGAATCACGAAGGTAACCTTCTCAGACGACGAGATCGCCGCGTTCAGGGAAGCGGCCGCCGCGCCGGCCGCCGCCGCCTGGATTGAGGAAAACGCCGCGCGCGGCCTTCCGGCACGGGAACTCTACGAGCTGGTCACCGGCCTTATAGCCGAATCAAGCTGAGACTTCGAACGATCGGTTCCCCGCGCCGCGCTTGCGCGGGGAACGTTCCCGACGTCGGATCGAAAGGAAGCCGAATGGCAAACAGGTCGCTGATCGTGTCCGATGACAGCACCCTTAGTCGGCTTGACCGCCGGTTTATGAAGCTGGAGATTGCCCTTTCGCTTGTCAGCGGCCTTGCGGTTTTCGCCCTGATGCTGATGGCAGTCATCTCGGTCAGCGGGCGGAACGGCTTCAACCAGCCGCTCCCCGGCTATGTCGACTGGATCGAGCAGGCCATGCCGCTCATCGCCTTCATGGGGATTTCCTATGTCCAGCGGGAAGGCGGCCACATACGGATGGATTTCCTTATAGGAAAGCTCCGCGGCCGGGCCCTCTACGCGGTCGAGGCGCTGTTCGCCCTCGCGCTGCTTGCGTTCATGGCGTTCATGGTCTGGGGCAGCTGGGCGCACTTCCTGCGAAGCTTTGACTTCGCGGCGCCGATGTGGAGCCGCGACAGTTCGATGGACATCGGCCTTCCGATCTGGCCCGCCAAGCTGCTGGCCCCGGTCGCGTTCGGCGTACTCTGCATACGCCTCGGCCTACAGCTCTGGGGCTACCTGTGCGCCGCCGTCACGGGCAGGGCCGTAGCGGTGCCGCTCGTCCCGGACGTGGCGCAGCAGGCGGCCATGGAGGCCGGTCGGCTCGAGGGCGACGGCTGATGGAGCCGATCGAGATCGGAATCTGGACGACCGGTGGCATGCTGGTGCTCGTTCTTCTGGGCATGCGCGTGGCCTTCGCGGCGGGGCTGGCGGGGCTGGCGGGGCTGATCTGGATCTTCTGGGCGAAGAAAGGTTACGCCCCGGACGACTTCGGCTGGGCTATTTCGGTGGCCGTCAAGACCGCGGGCCAGGTACCCCATTCCAAAGTGTCATCCCAGGCGCTGTCATTGATTCCGACGTTCATACTGATCGGGTATCTGGCCTATTACGCGGGCCTGACGCGCGCGCTGTTCGAGGCGGCCAAGCGGTGGGTCGCATGGGTTCCGGGCGGGCTGGCGGTATCAACGGTTTTCGCGACCGCGGGATTCGCCGCCGTTTCGGGCGCCTCGGTCGCGACCGCGGCCGTCTTCGCCCGGATCGCGATCCCCGAGATGCTTAAGATCGGGTACAGGAAGGAGTTCGCCGCCGGCGTCGTTGCCGCCGGCGGAACGCTGGCCTCGCTGATCCCACCGTCCGCCATCCTCGTGATCTACGCCATCATCGTGGAGCAGGATGTCGGGAAACTTCTGCTTGCCGGCTTCGTTCCCGGCGCGTTTTCCGCGTTGATCTACGCGATGCTCATTGTCGGGATGGCGCTGGTAATCCCGAACTTCGGGCCGCGCGTCACCGGCTTCACCTGGCGCGAGCGTATCGTCTCGCTTCCGCCGGCCCTGCCGATCGTCATCGTCGTCTTGACCATAATCTGCTTCGTCTACAACCCGTTCGGACAGGACGCATGGGGCACGCCCACCGAAGGCGGGGCCATCGGAGCCTCCGTCGTGTTTCTCGTCGCGGTCTTTCGGGGCATGCGATGGACGGAGTTCCGCGACGCCCTTCTGGAAACCGCGAAGCTTTCGGTGATGATCTTCTCGATCATCTGGGGCGTTCTGATCTATGTGCGCTTTCTGGGGTTTGCCGACCTGCCCGGCGCGTTCTCGGACTGGATCACCTCACTCAGGTACTCGCCGTGGCTTATCCTTGCCTGTATCCTCATGGCCTATGCCGTCCTGGGAATGTTCATGGACGCGATCGGAATGCTTCTGCTGACGCTGCCTGTGGTCTATCCGGCGGTGATGGCGCTGAACGGGGGAGATACCGTCTCCGCCGCCGACAGCGCGTTCGGCATGTCAGGACCCATGTGCGCGATCTGGTTCGGGATCCTGGTAGTGAAAATGGCGGAATTCTGCCTGATCACGCCCCCGATCGGCCTCAACTGCTTCGTAGTGGCGGGTGTCCGGGACGATATCACCGTACAAGACGTGTTCAGGGGCGTGATGCCCTTTTTCGCGACGGACGCCGTAACGATCGCCCTGCTCGTCGCGTTTCCGCAGATCGTTCTGTGGCTTCCAAGCCTCGCATAGGCGTCCAGAGCTGACATCCATGCGGGTCGGCGCGCTCGGCGCGGGATATGACGTTACTTCAGGTCTTTGTGGCAGGTTGTTAAAGAAAGGGCCTCTGAACCGACAGAGCTTCGGCATCGGGCACGTCGCCCTCGTCCGCGACGGGGAGGTGTACAAGTGGCCGCACCTATAGGAGAGCCTCTTCGCGAGGATCGAGGAGTTCCGGGAGACCGCGACCCGGTACGACAAGCCCGGCGCGAGCTTAGCGGCCGGGCTTCATCTCCTCGCCGGCATGGTGGCGGCGACATGACTGTCTACAGGTTCTGGGGCACGGTCGGCGTCTCCAGTGGCTGGGGACGGCATCGATGCGGTTCGGGATGCGATTTTGGGTGCCTTAAAATTTCAGATCCTCTCACATGTCGCAGCCTGATCGTCTTCCCGAAGAAACGTTACCTGAAACGCCGTGTCGTCATCCAGCGCGACGGAGTGAGGCTCTTCCGGGTGGACAAAGGCGCTGTCACCGGCCGCGATGGCCTCCTCTGCGGCAACCTGCCCGGTCTCGTCAAAGCGTGTTAGGTGAAGGATGCCGTCCAACACTCTGATTTGTCCCCAGATCCCCGCTTTGGTCTGGTGGCTCTGCGTCAACGCAACCGGCACGGTGACGGCGGTAAAACGGGGCGTCGTCTTGTAAGCCCGCAGGTTGGCCGGGCACCCGGTCACCGTTCGACCTCAAGCGTGCGGATCATGTGGTCGAGAGCGATCATCGTGCCGCTCTCGGCGATAAACGCGCGCGCTGCGTCCGGATCGGTGATGGCCAGTCCGGCGATGACCGTCGGTCCGTGATTGAGCGCCACTTCAGCGACCGGCGCGCTTGGGCCGACAAGAAAGCGAATCGGAATATGTTTGGACCGCGCCAGAAGCGGCTCGAGACTGCCGTTCATAAGGGCCTGAGCGGTGATGGCGATGGCTGTAGTCCCGGCGAGCGCGTCACGCGCCCGGCCCGCGGGCACATCGTCTCCTTTCGGCTCGCGTTCAACGATGGTGGCGTTCGGCAGACGCGCGGCCGCCGCGCGGAACCCTCCTATGATCACCAAGCCGTCACCGGGAGGGTCGAACCGTGATAGCCCCCACTTACGCTTTGCCGTCGGCCCGTCCGGTCGGTTCCAGAACGCATTCACCGCCGCGAGTCCGATGGACCGGCGAAGTGGGTCGAGCGAACATAGCCATCTTGCAAGCGCGCCAAGCGGACGGCCCGCGATGGGCATGCCGGTACGCGCGGTGCGCGCGCCTTCGGTGCCACGTTCGGGGCTGCGCGCGATGCCGCAATAGGGACCGGCGCGGACATAGGTCCAGTTGAACCCGACCATAACCTCTTCAACCTCGACATCAGCCGTCACGCTTTTGGCCAACGCGAAATCGAGCGCGCCGCCACCGGCCGCGCGCAGCATTCCATGACCGTCCACCTCTTCGCCAGAAGCCGGACGGCTGTCCAGCAAGGTCCCGAGTTCCGGTCCATCGGTGACGTCAAGCATCACCTGGCCTCGGGGAAGGTCCCGCACAGTCCAGCCCGCCTTGGTCAACAGTTCCTCCGCCTGCGCCCAAGACATGGGATCGGTGATGTCCATCGCCTGCCCTATGATCATCGAGCGATTGGCCGCGTCCTTGGGTCCCAGCGTATCATCGACCGAATCTCTCACGATACGCACTCCCCCAGACTTGAAATATCAAAAGCCGGAGATGCTATGGTAATATCAGGATCCGGCTTCTGCCACGCCGGGCCCTCATTTTTCGCCATAGGCTCGATTGCGGCCACGGCTCGCGACGGTTCGTGCTGGGAGGCCGGAAGATCCCTTTGTTCCGGCGCCTCTACCCGCAGGTCGTCAGGAAGAAGGGCGTTCTCGAAGAGAAGCGGATCGATACGTCGCGAATCTAGATGAAGCTTATCTTCGGTTGTCTCTGCCGGAGCCGCGAGATGGACTTCGGACGCGTCAGGTTCCCAACCGGCGCGGGTCGGTAAGGACTGGGGCGGGCATTGAGGTTCGGAAACACCCGGGTCTGGAGGTGGTCTCAAATCCCGGTGCGCGGACATCCCCAAAGACGCACCCGATTTACGTCTAAACTTCGAACGCAGGATCTTCATTGTGCATTAATTCCCGACCTAAAAAAGCCGTTGAGGCGAGTCTCAGACCAGCTTCTACGATTTCCCATGACAGCCACAACGATTGCCGCAAGGTCTTTTCCCAA
>JAPOUP010000307.1:6628-10781 GCA_026708635.1 Rhodobacter sp. | reverse complement strand
CCAGAAAGGCACCGCGCCCCGTCTCCTCTCGTCCTTGCGTCGGTTTCCTGTCATAGGTTGGCATCATGTTGCTGAAAGCGCACGGCCTGAAGAAGAGCTTTCCCGGGGGCGAGCGTCCGATCACGGTTCTTGACGGAGTCTCGCTGTCGCTTGACCGTGGTGAAGTCGTGGCGCTGATAGGTGAAAGCGGATCAGGCAAGTCCACGCTACTGCACGCCATCGCGGGTCTTGAGCCGACGGATGGCGGATCGGTCCTGTTCGACGGAAGAGACGTCTGCAGCATGGACGACAATGGACGTGCGGCGCTGCGCCGGAGGTCAATCAGCATCGTATTCCAGCAATTCAACCTGCTTCCCTCGCTGAACGTCCGCCAGAACCTCCTGTTTCACGCTCGCCTCGCCGGACGCGACGCGGCGGTCGATATCGATACGCTCGCCGCGTCGCTCGGCCTTTCGGATCATCTCGGAAAGTTTCCGGAGGATCTTTCCGGCGGCGAGCAGCAGCGCGTGGCCATAGGTCGCGCCGTCGCGGTCGGGCCGGAACTCGTTCTGGCCGACGAGCCCACCGGGAACCTGGACGAAGGCACGGGTCAAAAGGTTTTCGACCTCCTGCTGAACCTCGCCCGCGGAACGGGAGCCGCGCTTTTGATCGCCACCCATTCCCTGCGCCTGGCCAAGACCGCGGACCGGCGGCTGCGCCTGAGCCATGGAAAGCTGAGAGAATGATCGAACCGGTTCTCGCCGCGCTTATATCCCATTGGCGACGGCACCCGTTCCAGTTGGCGACTCTTTTACTGGGCCTTTCTTTAGGCACGGCGATCTGGTCCGCGGTCCAGGCAATCAATGCGGAAGCGCGCAGGTCTTATGCCACCGCCGCCGAGTTTCTCGACGGTGGCGGACTTTCCGAGATCGTTCGAAAAGATGGCGGCACGATTTCGGTCGAAACCTACGTGATCCTCCGAAGGGCGGGCTGGCTCGCAAGCCCGATCGTCGATGGATGGATCCCGGCGGACGGTGGCCGGGTCCGGCTTCTGGGAATGGATCCCTTCACCGTTCCCCAGGACTCGCGCATCG
Organism: Rhodobacter sp.; assembly: GCA_026708635.1. Classification (GTDB taxonomy): domain Bacteria; phylum Pseudomonadota; class Alphaproteobacteria; order Rhodobacterales; family Rhodobacteraceae; genus JAPOUP01. The sequence goes on along the minus strand of JAPOUP010000307.1, from coordinate 9,708 downwards.
CGGCTACGGTTACACCGGACCGTTATCCGGCGTTACTCGGCACCGGTGGAACGCTTCTGGCCAACCCGGCAACAATCGCTCGTCTACCTGATCTCCAGGCCAGGTTTCAAACGGTCGAGGACATGGCCCCGAGCATGGTCCTCGCAGACATAACATCCGCGCAGGAGCTGACGGATACCGCGGGTTTCAGCAGACTGCTTCTGGCACCGGACCAACCGCTGCTACGCCCCGATCTCGCATCCCTCACACCTGAATTGACAGTCAGGCCATCAGCCGCCGCGAGCGATCTCGGGGGCATTACCGACAGCTTCCATCTGAACCTGACGGCGTTCGGGTTCCTGTCCTTCACGGTCGGGCTCGCGATCGTATACGGTGCGGTAGGTCTGGCGTTCGAGCAGCGCCGTCCGATGCTGCGCACACTTAGAGCGCTTGGGGTTTCCGCCCGTCGCCTGGTTCTGTCCCTGATAGCGGAGTTACTGGCACTGTCGCTCGCCGCCGGCACTCTGGGCATCATCGTCGGATATCTCATGGCCAGCGCGTTGCTCCCGGATGTCGCCGCGACTCTCCGCGGTCTCTATGGCGCGACCGTCAGTGACTCGCTCTCGCTCTCACCACTGTGGTGGCTGGGCGGTGCAGGCATCGCATGCCTGGGAACCGCGGTTGCGACCGCAAACAGGCTTTGGCGTATCGCCAGAATGCCTCCCCTCGCACCGGCCCGCCCGCGCACTTGGGTAATGGCCAGTCGCCGCACCATGCGCCTACAGGCGATGGGTGCCGCCGTCAGCCTGACCGTCGCCGTCTGCGCCGCGACCTTTGGCGGCGGCGTCACGGGCGGCTTCGCGCTCGTGGGAGGTTTTCTCCTCGCGGCGGCGCTGCTCCTTCCGGTGGTCATGTCATCGCTGATCAACCTCGCGGCCGCCCTCTCGGGAGGCCCGATCACGCAATGGTTCTGGGCGGACACGCGCCAGCAGCTGCCGAGCCTTTCGCTGGCGCTCGTGGCGCTTCTGCTGGCGCTTGCGGCAAATGTCGGTGTCGGAACCATGGTCGCGAGTTTCCGCCTCACATTCGTCGGCTGGCTGGACCAGCGGCTGGTCAGCGACCTTTATGTGACGGTCGAGGACGAAACCGACATCCCGGCGCTCATGACGTTTCTCGAAGGCCGGGCGGACGCCGTTCTTCCAATCTGGCACGTCGACGCCGAGGTAATGGAGGCGCCGGCAGAGATTTACGGCGTCGTCGACCATCCGGTCTACGCTGCGAACTGGCCGCTCTTGGCGGCCCTGCCGGACACCTGGAGCCAAATCGCCGCAGGCAAAGGCGCGTTGATCAATGAGCAGCTCGCTCGGCGCACGGGGCTGTCACCCGAGGATCCTCTATCCCTTCCCGGCGGGTGGACGACGACAGTCGTCGGAATCTACAGCGACTACGGCAATCCCCTGGGACAGGTCATCGTGTCTCTGGCCAACCTTACCCGCCATTATCCGCACGCGGATCGCTCCGACTTCGGCATCCTGGCCCCCGATCGGGAAGTCGAGTCCATCAAGGCCGCGTTGACCGGAACGTTCGGCGTACCCGAACACAGTATCACCGACCAGGACGCCATCAAGAGTTTCTCGCTGTCAATTTTCGAACGGACCTTCTCCGTTACGGGTGCGTTAAGCGTCCTGACCCTCGCCGTCGCGGGCGTCGCCATCCTGACGAGTCTGCTTACGCTCGCCTCGATGCGGTTGCCGCAACTTGCGCCCGTCTGGGCGCTTGGCGTCACCCGGAAAACCCTTGGAAGACTCGAACTCGTCCGCGCACTGGCTCTGGCCGCGCTTACCTTCGCGTTCGCGCTACCGGTCGGCCTCGCGCTCGCGTGGATGCTGTTGGCTGTCATCAATGTCGAGGCGTTCGGCTGGCGACTGCCTATGCATCTCTTTCCACTGGACTGGACCCGGCTGGGGGCGTTATCGCTCGGCGCGGCCGGCATCGCGAGCGTCTGGCCGGCTTACCGGCTTGCCAGGCGTCCACCCGCCGATCTCGTCAGGGTTTTCAGCCATGAACGCTAGGACAGTCCTGCAATTTCTGCTCTGCGTGCTGCCGTCCCTCGCAGTGGCTCAGGGCTTTGCCGGGCTCGGGCAGGCGACCGGAGAATACGCCCTGCCCGACCCAAAGGTAAGATTCACCTTTCCGGACGACCACGGGCCACACCCGAAATTTCGCGTCGAATGGTGGTACGTAACCGCAAATCTAAAGGATACCGATGGCGTGGATTACGGAGTTCAATGGACGCTGTTCAGGAACGCGCTTTCGCCAGGCGGCAGGCCGGAAGATCAGGCATGGATGGGGCATGCGGCGGTATCCACGCCAGCGGGCCACCTCTTCTCCGAGCGCCTCTCGCGCGGCGGCATCGAGCAGGCCGGCGTGACCGCCGCACCGTTTGAGGCGTTCATAGACGAATGGCGAATGGCCGGTCCCGACCTCGCGGACGTCAGCATTACGGCACAAAGCCATCAATTCCGCTACGATCTGGAACTGTCGAGCGAAGGACCGTTCGTACCGCATGGCGAGAATGGACACTCGGTCAAGTCATTCGAGGGACAGGCCAGCCACTACTACTCGCAGCCGTTCTATTCGGCGACGGGCAAGCTGATCCTGCCGACGGGTGAGGTTCTCGTCACGGGCCGGGCATGGCTGGACCGTGAGTGGTCCTCCCAGCCCCTGGCCTCGGACCAGACCGGCTGGGACTGGGTTTCCCTACATCTCTCAAACGGGGAGAAACTGATGGTCTTCCGCCTCCGCGGCGGAAATGAAAGCACATATATCGCCGGCACCTGGATTTCGGCAGACGGATCGCCTGAGCCATTGCCGGTCGGTTCGCTAACGATGACCCCGATTGAAGAGGCGGAGGTCGCCAGGCGCCGGATTCCCGTGGCCTGGGACATCGCGCACGAGGCGCGAGGCATCGCGATCCGTATCGAAGCGATTTACCCTCAAAGCTGGATGGGCACGGGAATCCCCTATTGGGAAGGTCCCGTCAGGGCCAGTGGCAGCCATTCCGGCGAGGGCTATCTCGAAATGAGCGGCTACTAACCGCA
>JAPOUP010000307.1:0-5687 GCA_026708635.1 Rhodobacter sp. | reverse complement strand
GCTGGTGTATGACTTGGATCGCGTGTATGGACCCGCTGAACCGTGTGCGACGCCCTTGCGATGAAATCGGCGTCGCCAATCGGGGCTCCAACCCATTGGCAATAGACGGCGGATGGAATCCTGTCACATAGTGTAGAGATCAGATCGATCGGCCGATCCGTCGGGAGCGCGTCCACTATTCGGGTCACCACGTCTCTGATGTTGGGCCGAAACGCTTGCGCCGTCTCAGCGTTCAGTAGCCTCGTAAGTGGCCGCCTCAGTTCCCTACGACGGTCACCGCGATTGAAAAACGAGATCGAACCGCGCTTGTAATCAAGGGAGCGTCCTTCGGGCAGGCCCAGGAGCTCGATCAGCCTGGGGTGACCTGTTCCAAAATCCCGGCCAACTATAACCTCCCGGCACAGTTCGTAATCGAGCACCTCAACACCGCGCTCGCTTCTGGCGATCTTCCATTTCCGGGCCCATTCCGAGAGGGTCCGGAACGGCGCGACCGGATAATCGGATCCCGAAAAATCCAGGACTGGAAGATCGGACACGGAGCCCGATACCGTCATGCGTTCGCTCCGACCGGTCCCTACCGCGCGTTTTCCGCCTCGATGGCGCGATCGAGCATCATCCGGAACTGCTTGGCTCCGGCGTCAAGCCCGAGGTCGATGTTGGGTGTTTTCATCTGCTTCATGCCCAAGTGCACCTTTTCGAGCACGGCGCGGTCTTCCTCGAACGCCGTCCGGGCCCCTTCGTTCATGAACTCCGAAATTTCCCGGTTATCGGGATCCGAGTTGCGATGCTGGAACCAAAAATAACGGGTCCGGTCATCGTCTATCGGCGTCATGAAATTATACGAGATATTGATGAACGTAACGTCAACCGGTTCCCGATCATACCCTCCCGTCCCCACCGGCGTGTAGATCGACTTGTTCAGGCCGATCGCGGGCAGACACATTTCGTAGTGCTGAAGCCGATCGCAATTCCCGCTAAAGTTAACAAGCCCGGCGTAGTAAGGAGATGGCGGCCTGTCGCCAATCCAGCGGGAGACCACAACGCCGCGGTGGGTCTTCCTGATGTCCAGCGGCTCCTTTTCCGTGCCGGCGCCCGCGAATGACGTCACATGCACCCAAGCGACATGGCTGGGATCCAGCAGATTGTCGCAGACCCATAGATAGTTGCAGTCAATATCAAGGACACCGCCGTCCGTCTTGCCCCAGTCAGGATTGTCGAAATTCTCGACAAGAAAGATTCTGTCTGGGTCCGCCAGCGCGGGATCGCCCATCCAAATCCACAGGAACCGGTAGCGATCGACAACCGGATAGGATTTCACGACCGCCCTATGGGGGATGTTCTCCCGCTGGGTCGGGGCCGCCACGCAGGCTCCGGTGTGATCGAAGGTGAGTCCGTGATAGCCGCACTCCACGAACTCTCCCCGCAGATTGCCATCGGATAGGGGTAGTTTGCGATGGGGGCACGCGTTCTCGAGTGCGACCGGAGTTCCATCCTCTAGCCGGTAGAATACGATCCGCTCGCCCAGATAGGTCTCCGGCTTCAGGGACCGTCCAAAGTCCCTGCTCCACCCGGCGACGTACCAGCAATTTCTCAGAAACACTTCACCCACCCCCTATCATGCGACACTGACGGAACGTGACGGAAAGAATGGACAGGTCCGGCATACAGGGTCAATCCCAAACATTAGGGAAACTTAATGTTTCAGGCATCATACGACGGAATCTCAGGCTGGTTTGCGGCCTCTTCCCTAATCCATTTCATAAAGTCCTGCACTTTAGCGCTCTCGAGGACGCTTTTCCTGCAGACCAGCCAGTACGAGTGCGGCGACCGTACGATTTCGGGGAATGGCCGCACCAGCTTTCCGTCATGCAGGGCATCGACGACAAGCGGCTCCCGCCCGAGCGCGACGCCCCGGGACTCGATTGCCGCCTGTATGACCATATTCGATTGGCCAAACCGTCGGATTCCCGCCGGTTCCGGCAGGGAAACGCCGATCTCCCGAGCCCAGTACTCCCATGTCAGGCTGGAGCCGTCATGTTTGAGGTTCTCGTCCCTGAGCAGCGTGTGATGCGCGAGGTCAGGCAGAGCTCTCAGGCCAGGCGATCCATCGCGGAGCGAGGGCGCACATACAGGAAACAGCCGCTCCGCCATCAGACGTTCGACATGAAGACCTGGATGGTCCCCAACTCCATATCTGATTCCAACATCGACATCCGCGCCGGAAAAATGCTCATGACCCGTATCGGTCGCAATTGATATGGACAGTAGCGGATATGCCAGATCAAACCTCAGCAGTCTGGGGAAAAGCCAGGTGAAGGCAAATCCCGGCAGACAGCTGATGACGACGGTTCTATCGGCCTGCGTGCGGTCCTTAAGGTCGACACATACGTCCGATATCCCGCCCAATCCATCCGAGATGGCTCGTGCAAGCCGTTTGCCCTCCCTCGTCGGTTCCGACTTCCGCGCGCCACGAAGCAACAGATCCTGGCCCAACCATTCCTCAAGGGTCTTGACGTGCTGGCTGACCGCACTTTGGCTAACACCGAGTTCGCCGGCGGCGGCGGAGAAATTGGACAGGCGAACAACGGCCTCAAATGCGCGAAGGGCGGCGAAGGGCATATTGGCGATCATATTAGCCATGTTAATAAATAGCATAATCTCCACCACGCAACCTAGAATCATTCCGAATCAGAAAGGACGATGCGCTTTTTTTGGAGTCCCGAGATATGTACGAGGACATGTCCGCGCTTGGCGCAAGAAACCTCCTTCTCAACTGCGCCGAGGCCAAAGCGGGAGATCGGCTGCTCATCGCGCTCGAACCGTCAGACCTGGGTTTCTTCGCTGACGATGCGTTTGAATGCGTGTTGGGGGAAGCGGTGCGTCTCGGGCTGACCGTCGAGTCCGTCAATGTCGGCTTTCATGCCGAAAATCCCCATCTGCCGAAACCACTGCTTCGCGGAATGGCGTCTTATGACATCATTCTCTTTCTCGCGCGGCTGGGTGACCAGCTTAGGTTCTCCGACATGCCAAGGGGAAAGAGGATCATCGTCAGTTTCGCTCTCAACGCCCACCTTCTCGGGACCGGGTTCGGAACCGCCAACCATTCGGCATTCGTGGCTCTGAAATCAGCCGTGAACTCGGCGCTCTCGAACGCAGGGGAAATCCGCATATCCTGCCCCGCCGGCACCGAAGTCGTGGGGAAAACCGACATCGAGCTGACACCGGCGGTCGACACCTCCATATTGCGCTTCCCGATGTCCGTATTCACACCCGTGCCGGCGACGAAGTTCGACGGCCGCGTGGCGCTCCCCGGCTTTCTCACCGGTGCGGGGTCGCGGTATTATGATGATTACACCGTGGAATTCGATGGTCAGGTATATGCAATGCTTGACAGCGGCCGGCTTACCGGTTTCGAAGGAAGCCCGTCCGACGTCGACCGCGCGAACAGGCACTATGACCGGGTCGCCGCACTGTTCGGAATTGACAGGAACTTCGTCCATTCATGGCACGCCGGCATACATCCAGGCTGCGGTTTCGCCGGGAACGCGGGCGCGAACTACCAACGATGGGGAATGATCGCCTTCGGCAATCCCCGCATTCTTCACTTTCACACCTGCGGCGAATACGCGCCCGGCGAGATTTCCTGGAACGTGATCGACCCAACCGTTGAGGCTGATGGCATCAAGTACTGGGAGAACGGTTCATTCAGGGCCGACCGCCTATCCGGAGGAGCCAGGATCCTGCGACGCCATCCCGACGCAGCCGGCCTTTTCAGGAATCCAGACCGCAATATCGGGATAGCGGACGCGACCCAGCGGCTTCTTTGCCGTGGCGGGAAAACGTGGTAATCAGGAAGATACGGAGCCGATGAAACGCGCGGATATGGTGCGGAGCGCTCCCGTCCCAGGAGCTGGACCTGAGGGCTGAAAGAAAGAACGACCAGCAACTTACGAGGATTTCATGACAAATCAGATTAACACACCTCTCACGCAGGCGCTGGCGGAAGGCAAACTGACGCGTGAGGAATTGAAACGGTTTATGCAGCGGTCTGATCGCCCGGCGTTTTACCGTCTGATCCTTTGGGTGGGACTGATTGCCATGACCACCAAACTCGTCGCGCTGGCCTGGGATAGCTGGATGATCTGGCCAGCCATGCTGCTGCAGGGGATAGTACTTGTCCACCACTTCGCGCTACAGCATGAATGCGTGCACTACACCGCATTCCGCACACGCTGGATCAATGAACTGGTGGGTCAGATCTGCGGGCTTATCATAATACTTCCACACCGGTTCTTTCGGTACGAACACTGCGATCATCATACATACACGCAGCTGCATGGCGAAGATCCCGAGATGATTCTAATGCCTCGATCGATCGGTGAGTACATCTGGTACCTGAGCGCCATTCCCTACTGGCGGCAAAAACTGAGCGAGATCCTACGGCACGCGGCGGGACGGCTAAGCGAGACGGAGAAACGGTTCATTCCGGCGGTGGAACACAGAGCGGCGTTTATGGACGCGCGAAGGATGCTGGCGATCTATGCGGCTGTCCTGCTTGGCATGGCCGTGACCGGATGGTGGGGACTGATCTGGTACTGGCTGATACCCATCTTCCTCGGCGAACCGGTGATGCGGTTTATCCGGATGACGGAACATGTCGGCCGCCCCACCGTGGCGCAGATGCGTGAGAATACCAGAACAAATCTGGTTTCCGCTCCATGGCGTTTTCTGTGCTGGAACATGAACTATCACGCCGAGCACCATTACGTGGCGTCAGTTCCGTTTCACGCACTTCCGGAACTGCATGAAAAACTGAAAGACCACATACACATCGAGAAACATGGATATCTCGGCGCTCACCGCGACATCCTTCGCCAGCTATTCGGCCGCGGTCCCGCAATGGCGACGTGACGGATGCGAAACCTTGCGAACGGACCTGGCGGGATCTGATCGCTGTCGACTCGCTTGAGCGGAACTGGGTTAGCCGGGTGTCGTACGGGTCACGGCTTATCGCCGTTTATGACTCGCCGTCCGGCATCTACGCGTCTCTCGCTTTGTGTAACCATGGCGGTTCAGACCTTTGTGACGGTTATTTTGACGGTCATATCATTGAGTGTCCATTGCATCAGGGCGCATTCGACGTCCGTGACGGGAAGCCTGTCTGCGCGCCCGCGACGCGCCCGATGAGAGTATTCCGGACACGCGTGCGGAACGGAATGGTGCAGATTTGGATCTGACATGCGCCTAACCGCTGACCGCCGGTCGGGAGTGCGGACCGAAGATCGGGGCGTTCACGTTTGGAAGAGGACGATAGACAATCTGCCGATACGTTATCATGGTCAATCATATCCGGTTACCCGTCCATGGGCGTTATAGAGTTTGCGCCTGTCGGCCGCGGGCGGCAAACTCTCCGAAGGAGGATTTGAAGCGCAGAACGGGCGGAGCACCGATCCGAACGGATGCAACCGAGGCCACGCGGCGCATGCGCGTTCTCGGGACCGCCAGCACGGACGAGACCGGAAATGCGTGAACCGAGTTTTTGAAACGTGGTCCCCTAGCGCAGATTCGCCCTGCGCTGCCGGACCTTTCTCGATCAAGCCGTCAGGAGACTGTTGACGTGGGATCTCCGGCAAGCCGAAGGACAGCGACTAGGAGGTCAGCCCCAAAGCTATAGTCACCATTTGAAG
>JAPOUP010000227.1 GCA_026708635.1 Rhodobacter sp. | reverse complement strand
TTGGCGATGAGATGCTAGGTCTGCTGGCCGACGGCAAACTCGATCCGATGATTAGCGAAACTTTGCGATTTGAGGAGATCCCGAGTGCGCTCGACAGACTGCGGCAACGCCGGGTCAAAGGGAAACTTGTCGCGGTCGTCTGAATAGGATGCCCGGGCCATCTCATGTCAGCGCGGACGAATTGGACCTCTCGCGGGACTGTGCCCCTCCTTTGACCGCGTATCGTCGCGAATAAGAACGCAGATGGCATCACGACCGACCGAGGAGTTTCGCGCGGAGGCAGCGGTGCGCGTAGCCCTGTTGAGCGACCATTCCCGAACTACGCAAAAAGGGCACACCTTCAGGATATGTAAGCGGCGACGATACTTCGAGTAACGTCTCTCGGGTCAGGGGCGTAAATCCCACACCGAAAGGTGAGCGTGGATAAGCGTTCAGCCCCGGGTCAGGGATGTATCAATACCCCCCGGTCGCCCCAACCCATTACATGGGGCGCACAATCTTTCAAAGTCCCCTACTTATAGGCGGTGTAATGAATCGGACCACGGAAAGTGGCCTACATATTTGCTACAAGCCGCGTACTCTCTCCCGCATAGACATTTCCCTCCAGCGTGTTGGGGATGTAGCAAGAGGATTCCCTGGCGACGGACATGCGGTCCCCGGAACGGCCGCGCCCGCCATCCCGGCCTTGAACCGGCGCTTCGCCGCCTTCCGGTGGGATGGAATGGTCCTCCGGAATCCCTGACGCGGACGCCGGGCGGAAAATAAACGGTCCCGGAGCGGGCAGCGCGTGATAGGCTCGCCACATGCCGGACTTCCTCGCGCCGCGGGCGTGCTTTCGCGACCCGATCTCCGAGATATTCCATGCCGCCGAGCTTCTGGACCGGGCCGTGGACGCGCACCTGGCCGACGACCGCGCCCTGACCGCGCGGCTCATCGCCTCCGCCGACATGCCGGAAGTCAGGGAATGGGTCGAATCCATCTGGGGGAGCGCGTCCCGCGACATCCACCGCGTCCGGGAAGTGAAGGGGGCGCCCCCGACGCTCGGCGAGGCTGCCCGGGATCCAAGGCGCAAGGCCACCGGGGGCCAGGAAAGGGCGCTGATCGAGCGCGACGGCTTCCGGTGCGGGTTCTGCGGCATTCCGGTCGTGCGCACCGAAATCAGGCAAGCCATGCATCGCGAATACCCGCGGGCGCTGCCCTGGGGAAGGAGGAACGCTGAGCAGCATGCCGCGTTTCAGTGCCTTTGGATGCAGTTCGACCATGTGCTCCCACACAGCCGCGGCGGCCGCACCGACCTCGACAACCTTGTCGTCACCTGCGGCCCCTGCAACTACGGGAGGTCGGAGGCGACGCTCGAGGAGGTCGGGCTGGTCGATCCCCGAACCCGTCCGTTGCCGCGGTCCGGATGGGACGGCTTGGAACGCTTCTTGAGCTGACGGAACTCCGCGGTCCGGACCGGTCCCACGAACCGGCTGTCGAGAGCCCGCGGGCCGTCGCCTTCCAACATGACCCGACCGTCACGGATCCCGGCGACGCGCTTCAGGACATGCGGTCCGTCCGGAAGGTCGGGCGAGCACAGTCCCGCGTACCACGGGGCGGGAGACGGCTTCAATGCCCGAACGGAGCTAGACATCCGGTGGCTTCCGCACTTCCGGAAGCTTCCCGCTTTCCGGGATGTCTTTCGCGATCCCGGCGAGACGCGTCAGCGAAATCGGACGCTGGCCGTTTTTCCCCATCCCGCCCGCGGCGGCCCATGCGGGAGCGCCCGGCCCGTTGAACGCGACCCGGATCGAGCCACCCTTCGGGCGATGCAGGACAATAAGGTGGTCCGGGTCGCTCCGGATCGCCACGCGGGGGCCGCACTCGGTCTGGGTAAGCTTGATCTCGACCCTCCTGCCGTCACGGGCCCTCGCGTCATGGCCCGGAGTTCCGGACGGGTTCAGTTCCAGATCGAAGATGTAGGCGGCGATGACCTCCCCTATGCTGCCGACCAGATGTCCGTCCAGCGTGAACCGGCGGCCGGGAAACATCCGCCCGAGTCCGTCGGACGCGGTGTGCAGGTCGTCAAGGTAACGTTTCACCCTCTCCCAGTCGACATCCCCGTTCATTGCGGGCCTTTCGCTACAGTCGGATCGGGTCCTGTGGATATAGCCGGAACCGGGCGTGGTCCAGAGCGTTCCTGCCGTCCCCGTCAGTTCGGCGCTGCTGGCATCTGCGGAAAACGGCGGGGCGGAAGGACCGGCTGGCGCGACGCCCTCGGCGGGAGAAAGAGGGAATAAGACAAAATATATGAGTATGGGTTATCTCAGGGTGCGGAATGAGTGATCATTCCGGCTCCGCCTGATAGATAAGTTTCTCGTCGCA
>JAPOUP010000316.1 GCA_026708635.1 Rhodobacter sp. | reverse complement strand
CCAGTGAATGCCAGAGGAGATGTCTCTCATCGACAAACAGATACGTGCTGATCCCCTGGTGTTGACCGAAATACTTGAACGAGTACCGGGCCAGGAGGCTGTCGCCGTAAACCTCGAATTTCTGGCCGTCGCTGGCCGTGTGCAACGCGCTGGGATTCCGGCGATAGAGATTGGGCAGGTCCATCCTGTCCATGGCCTTGACCACGATATCGTTGGCGGCGCGGATATTCTCGAGGGAGAAACGCCAGTTGACCGCATATTCAAGAGCGTTTTCCGTCACGCGCGATGAGATGCGGGCCATGCGACGCACGCCGATGCCGCAGCCGAGTCCCATGATTCCGGCCAGCAGAACGGGATGGGGCGCCGCCCCTTGGCCGCGGGTTTGCCGCCAGTGCTCAAAGGCATCAAGCATACCGCAATGCGTGTTGACCGTCTTCAGGACCTGCGCGAGCGGCACATCCCGCTGGCGGGGGAACAGACTGTCCATCCCCTCTGCGTCCTCGGGAGTGACTCCGGGGGTTTTGACGAAGAAACTGCCATCAGCATTGAGCTTCAGATAGGGATTGTCCTTGAGATGGGTGTTCGTGTGGCGGTACTGTTCCTCCAGGGCCGTTGAGAGCGTGGCCAGGACCGTTTTGGGGTCGGCGAAGTCCTCAAGCCCGGCTTGCGCAAGCAGTTCCGGCCTTTTGGCCTTCCAGCGCTCCCGGCTGATCATGTAGCTGTCCATAGGGCAGTATTTGTTGGAGTGTTCGAGATTCAGGTCTCCGGATTTGATGGCCGCTGTAATGTGCTGGAACAGAAGCACCTTGTAGAGTGAAACGCGGAACCGGCCATTTGTGTCGTGCAGCGCCGCCCGCTCCTCCGCACTGAGAAATGCGACCGGGGGCTTCGGTCCGACGGCACCGTCCATGGCCTTGAAATGATCCATGGCCGCGCCCAGGGGGGCGGCACGGTCGCCATGATCGAACGTGAGACTGCGCAGGATCGGACTGAGCCGATTCTGGAGAGACTGGGACTTCTTTTCCAGAATGGCGTACCAATCCTGACCCGCGTCCGCGGCATCCAGGTCAGCGATCAAGGCCTCGTGGCCGTCGGTGCCCCGTTCCCCTTCCAGGAGCGACCCGATGGCCGCGACCTTCTGTGTGTCCGAGAGCGCGCCATCCTTGACGATGGATCGGATGCCCTGGATCATTGCCCGCGAGTTGCTCCAGTCATCAACAATATCCCGAATCTGCTGATGCCGTGCCTTGCGGTTTTCCAGCACGCTGTCGGCGTGATCCCGTTTGGCGCGTGACTGGTAGCTTGCCATCACCTGCAACCAGAGATCGATCAGGGTGTCCTGATAGCGACTGAACTGGTGGGCAATGAAGGCCGTGGCATGAAGGTACCGATCGCTGTCCGTCCGCCGCTGGATCTGAAACATCTCGGACCGCAGCACGCTGCCCGCAAAAAAGCGGATTCCAGATGGGTTGAGGTCGAGGGCGCGCAAGAGATCGCTCAGTTGATCATGCAGCCGGGATACGGCCTCGAAATCCTGCACGGCTTCACGAATTCTTGCCGGTTTGGTGGATTGCGGGAGTGTCTTGAGCAAAGTCAACCGGTAGCGGTTTTGGTCGCCTGGCGTGGCGAACAGATCGTCCAGCAGGGTTCGCATCGCATCGGTCAGGTTTGTCTCGACACGGCGGGCAAGGTCCTGGGCGCGGCGCTGTAGGGCGGAGCGGATCAGGGCAATCAGCCGCCCCGAACCGGGGACCTGCACCCGGCGCTGGGTCAGGATGTCAAGACAGCGATCAACCATCAAACGGGGTTTGAGGTGCATGCGGGCCATGGTGGCGATCTCGCCCGCGAGCATGGCCGCTGCATCGGCGGCAAAGGGAGAGAACCCATAATGGTCAAGGATCAGGCCTTGATGTCTTTGGCGGGTACGGTTCTGGATCTCGATCGTAGAGACCGGATCCAGGCCAAGACCCCGGGCGACAAACACCAGATCGCGTTCGACAAAATCGCTCGGTGCAAAGAACCGCCGTGTGGCGCGAAAGTAACCACAATTCACCAGAAACCCAATCCGGTGGGCTGGATTGCGCATCGATTGTGCGATGCCGAGAAGGGACTGCGGAAAGGTGAGGAACTTCTTCCGGTCACGGAAATCGAACACGGGTGGCTTGTCAAAATCGTCCCGCTCACTGGGGGAAAGGATACGCATTCGAGGCATGGGTGGCTCCCTGTTGCGGCTGTCCCGAAAGGGGTGCGCGACGGCGGTGGATCACGCATTGAAAAATCAAGGTGATACGGATAGGGATCTTCTGACCGGAAAGGAAACCGTTTTGGGACGAACGACCACCGCCATGGCCGCGGCACCGCGCACCGCGCTGTA
>JAPOUP010000206.1 GCA_026708635.1 Rhodobacter sp. | reverse complement strand
GGTCGCGCCCCGGGCGGTGTGCGTTTGAGTATAATCCCCAAAGTTAACGAGTCAAAGGTTCGAAACACGTCACGGACCATATCTTCAAGTCCTCGTTTCACCAGCGGCGAGGACGACCCGCTGATGAAAATCTATACCTTCGGAGGATCTACTACCACCTTTCCGAAACACACGATAGAGCACGACGCAGTACGATAAGACCATGATTTACATTGCTTTATCCAAAATGTGGACCGAAGTCTCTATCCGAACACAGGCCGCGATTTCCGCCCGGGTGCTTACGTAGTGCTTACGTGGAGACAGGCCGGAAAGGTCTGCCTTCCGATGCCGAAGCTCACGAAACGATACATCGACACCCTCAAAATTCGAGACAATGACTACGTGCTTTGGGACGACGAACTCCCTGGCTTTGGTCTCCGTGTTCTTGCATCCGGACGGCGCAGCTACCTAATCCAGTACCGCGCTGAAGGCAGATCACGCCGCTACACGATCGGCGTCCATTGCGTGTGGACGCCGGACATGGCCCGGAAAGAAGCGAGGGTCCAGCTAGGCAAAGTCGCTCAAGGTGACAATCCCGCCGAGGACCGTCAGATGGAGCGCAACGCCATCACTGTCGAAGAGCTCGCTGGGCAATATATCAATGCGATGGAGGCCGGGCTCATCTTGGGCAAAGGCGGACGTCCCAAGAAGCCTGATACGATCTATACTGACATCGGTCGCATCAACGGCCACATCGTTCCCCTACTCGGAAAGCGGCGTGTTCAAGAACTCACGAAAGCCAACGTCACGAAAATGATGAACGATATCATTTCGGGGAAGACAAAAGCGGTTCGAAAAACGTCCAACAAGCGCGGCAAGTCGATTTTAAGAGGTGGGCGAGGAACAGCGAGCCGCTGTGTCGGTCTCACCGGTTCCATGCTGACTTATGCGATCAGCTTAGGGATCATTGAGCGGAATGTGGCACACGGCATTCGCAAACCAAAAGACAGAGTTCGCGACCGACGCCTGACCAGTTCAGAGTATGGGAGGCTGGGTCGCATCCTTGCCGAAACGGAGCAATCGGCTGATCTTGCGCCTACCGCGATCATCACCCGGTTGCTCGCTCTGACAGGCTGCCGCCGAAGTGAAATCATCAAACTTAAATGGGACGAGGTCGACTTTGAGAACAGTTGCTTTCGCCTCGCAGACTCGAAGGAAGGCGCTTCTACACGTCTCATTGGATTGCCCGTAATCGAACTACTTGAGACGCGACAAAAGCTGGTGCGCGGCGTATATGTGTTTCCCGGCATGCGGGGAGCGGAAACTTTCGGCAGCTTCCCGAACCACTGTAATAAGATCTTCGGCGACGCTGCCATACCAGATTTCACGGCACACGTGTTGCGCCACAGCTTTGCCAGCATCGCCAACGATCTGGGGTTTACTGAAAGCACCGTCGCGGCGCTTGTCGGGCATTCCTCAGCCTCCATCACGAGCAAATATATCCACTCGCTCGACAGTGTGTTGATTACAGCGGCCGACACTGTCGCGGGATATATCCAAGGCCCTTTGGATGGTATGGAGTTTAAGCAAACCGCGCTTGCTTGTGACCGCGCCTCGCGGAAAGCCGCCCTCGACCAGTTTATGCAAGAGGCTGCTCAGGCGCCCGCCTGAGCAGATGCTAATCGCTCAATTCTTGACTCAGATTGGAACTTGTCGCATATTCCGGTAACGTAACCGGATGGAGGCCATGACGATGGAGCAGGCAAAATCACCCAAGCAGGCCAAGAAGCGCGTCGCACAGTATCGCTCGAGAGCCAGCGCCAAGGGATCGAAGCGCGTTGAGGTTACCGTCCCGAACCGCGACGCGATGCTCGTCAAAGCGATCGCTGGCGCACTACGCAAGGGCGGGGAGAAGGCTAAACGCGTTAGAGAATCCATTCAGCCACTCGTTTCTGTACCAAGAGCTAAGACAGGTGCAGAACTCGTCGCATTTTTTAGAAACTCCCCCCTGGTCGGAACCGAGTTGTCGCTGGAGCGGGACCGGTCTTCCGGACGGACTGTCGACCTCGACTGATGGCTTTTCTCTTGGACACGAACGTCATTAGCGAGACAGTTCGCGCGAAACCCGAACCTCGCGTTCTTGACTGGCTGGAAAAACGGTCTCCGGCGGAGTTGTTTCTCTCCGCGATGACCATCGGCGAACTCATGCGCGGAGCCCACAAGGTCAAAGAAATGGCACGACGGGAAAAATTCACGAACTGGATCGAAGACGATCTCAGTCGGCAATTCGAAGATCGGATCCTTCCGTTCAGCGAATCCGCTGCCCGAATTTGGGGGGAGTCGATGGGGACCGGTGACCGGACCGGGAAAACGCCGTCCGCTTTTGACGCTCAAAT
>JAPOUP010000300.1 GCA_026708635.1 Rhodobacter sp. | reverse complement strand
CCGAAAACCCGAACTACGGAGCCTCTTGCAGAACTCCGCGGCCGGGCGGTTTTTTCCCGTGAAACGGGCTTTTTTTCGACGGCTCGGCCTGGATATGGAGCCGTCCCTCCGGTATGATGAAGGTGAGAAAACCACTACATACAGGGAGACAGCCCCATGTCCGTGGGAGAGTTCGTATCAGACGCCTGGCACCGGTTCCAGGGGGAACTTTTCCCGTTCCTGGCCGAGGAGGTCGGTCCGCTGGGCGAGACGCACCGCCGGTTCGTGTCCGTGCCGGGCCTCGCCCCGGTGGAGGGGCACGTGCGCCACCACCGGGGCGGCGTCGGGCACCCTCCCGCCGACCGCAACGCCCTGGCGCGTGCGTTCGTGGCGAAAGCGGTGTGGGACCTCCCGACCACGGCCGCGCTGATCGACCGGCTGCTTTACGATCCCACGCTCCGCGGGCTGTGCGGCCGGTCGCCAGGTGCCGGAGGTTCCCAGCGCGTCGACCTTCTCACGCGCCTTCGCGTGGTTCGCGGAGACCAGGCTGCCCGAGGGCGTCCACGGGGCCCTGGTCAGGGCCGCCTACGAGGGTTCGGTCGTCGGCCACATATCGAGGGATTCCACGGCGATCGTGGGACGGGAGAGGCCCGTGCCGAAGCCTAAGCCGGAGCGGAGGGCACCGGCGAGCCAATCAAGTGTCTGCGAATCGAAGTGGCGGAGACCGACCTGCATGGCCCGTCATATAGGCCATCCGGATCACCTATACAGGTATGAAGTGCTGCAAGGTGCGGGGCCCCACGAAAGTCGCCTGCCATCTGATGTTCGGCTTGCTCGCACTCACAGCCGATCAGATCATCCGCCTCGCCGCGCCATAGCGCTGGCCAACCAAATCAAGCGATCCCATGCTTTGCCCCCGAACGGGCGCGGCAGCAAAACGCTCGTCTCAAAACTCCCCGCTGACCCCGCGCGGACCCTATCCGATACTCTCGTTGCCCCCCAAAACGTCCCTCGGCGGCCCAACCGATCCCATAACTGCTGCCGTCATCACTCAGGCCGGTAATTCTGCAAGAGGTCCCATTTCACTTGTATATATCCATATCTGGACTATATTGTCGATGGGAACCGAGTATGGAGGAAATCATGCAAGCCCGCGCCCTGCCAGCGACGGCGGTTGACCGGAGGGTGTTGTCCGGTCCCGCCCTGCGCACCTTCTTCCGCATTGCTAGGCTGTGGGAGCTCTCGGTAGACGAGCAGATGGCGCTTCTCGGCGTTACGGCGCGCTCAACCTTTTTCAAGTGGAAGAAGGACCCGAACGCGGTGCTTCCGAAGGATACGCTGGAACGCATCTCCTACATACTGGGCATCTGGAAAGCACTCCAGATCCTGCTGCCGGACGAGAGGGCGGCGGACGAGTGGGTGAAGCGGCCGAATGCGGCACATTCCTTTGGGGGCCGGTCACCGCTCGACAGGATGCTGTCGGGCCAGGTCGCGGACCTGTTCGTCGTGAGGCAGTATCTCGACGCGCAGCGCGGCGGCTGGGCATGAGTCTTGTCTTCGCCCGAGTCGAATGGAAGCCGTGCTGGCGGATCATCCCCAGCCGCTTCCCGCCCATCGAACTGTTCGAGAGGGTTTCCGATCCTGACGATCTGGAGGCAATCTACGAGCTGGAGTCTCTGACCAACCCCCGGCTTCGGGACGAGGCCGGAGACATCCGCCTCGTTCTCCCCGAAGACCGCGTCAGCGGCCCCGGTTCGAGCGTCATCATGGCGGCGTTCACGCATCTGAATCCCGAGGGCAGCCGTTTCTCGGACGGCTCGTGGGGCGTTTTCTATGCCGGCAACGACCTCATGACCGCCATTGCGGAAACCAGGCATCACCGGGAGCGATTCCTGCGCGATGCCGGGCAGGGCCGCATGGAATTCGACATGCGGGTCTATGCCGTCGACCTGGACGGCGAACTGCACGACCTGCGCGGCCGGCAATCCGACTACCCGCTGGTATATCGCGAGAACAGCCATGCCGCCGGGCGGCATCTGGCGGACGTTCTGCGCGGGGAGGGCTCGAACGGCATCGTCTATGACAGTATCCGCCGGGAGGGCGGCGAATGCGCGGCCGCGTTCCGGCCCCGGCTGCTCTCGAACTGCCGCCAGGAACGTCATCTCAGCTATGTCTGGGACGGGGAGCGGGTGACGGACGTTTACGAAAAACGGGCGCTGCAATGAGCGGCGCCTGGGCGGGTCGAGGTTGCGGTCGAATTCATGCTGGCGGATGCGTGCCATCTAAGGCCGCCTGAACGGCCCGTGACAAGCTTTCGCCCCGATGACGGAGGATAGAATGAATCGCTCTGTGTACCCGGCGGCTGCGCTAGGGCCCGTTGACATTCATCCTGCGAATCGCCCGGCGTTGCGCTTC
>JAPOUP010000110.1 GCA_026708635.1 Rhodobacter sp. | reverse complement strand
TATAGTATCCGGAGACGCAGGCGATGCCCGTGATCGTCATGGCTAGCCCCAAGGGGGCTGCGGCAAATCCATCTGTGCCGTGCTGCCGGCCACCGAGTTCGCCCGTCGGGGCGTGCCGGTGACCGCGCTCGCTTGAAGCAGGCTGGCCACGTTGGCGATAGACATCAGAAATCCAGAAAGCTCTACGACGACGTCCTGAAGCGAGCCTGGCCCAAACGACACGTCCCTAATGAAGGCTTCCCATTGTCGCTGCTTGGCCTCGTCTTCACCGAAGGCTGGCGTGAGGCCGTCCGGCGTCTCGGACGGAACATCCGTTCCGCGGCGCTCAAAGGTTGCCGCTATCGCGCGGGCCAATTGGCCCTCATCGAACTCAAATGATTGGCTGAGCAACCAAACATCATAGTAATCCTTGATCCGGGTATTCGTTAGACCAAGCGCAACCATGGCCTGGAACTTCTCAGCGATCACCGTTTCTCGGGCATAGCCGCGCAGCTTGGCAGGCGGCATATCGAGCAAACCCGGAAGGGTTAGCTCTTCTGGTTGCGGCTCGGTGGCGTCCCCGAACCCGACATCGATCCTGATAGGAACGCGCACCCCGCCGACATCAGCCGTGGTTTTGATCCGCAGCCCTCCATATTCCGTCTCTTCGCGTATGCGACCAATTTCGGCTCCTTTCGCGTCGAAACGCACGCCATCATCTCCCTCTCGGGCCAGGATATCTTGGAAGACGCCCAGCACCACGGCCGGATCGGGATCGCCGTGCCCCAGCAGGTCAACGTCACGGGTGCCGCGAAATGGTTCGTCGAACCACGCCATCAATAGCACTGCGCCCTTGAGGACAAAGCGATCCGCATGGACAGATTCCGCCAGCCGATAGAGCAACCGCTCATTGGCGTATCGGGTGAGGACGAGTTGATAGTTTTGTCCGCGTTCTTTGCTGACGTTGAGCAGCCGTGCGCGCACCGAGGCGCCCATATTCTTGATCACTTTAGCCATTTGCCGTCAGCGCTTCGAGATAAGGGCGAACAATTGTCGAAACGCCGCCGCTGGCCGCCGACTTCGCGATTTCTGCCGGTGTGACCTTGCGTTGTCGCAGCGCTTCCTGAAGGCCTTCGAGCGCCACCGATTGGCCAACGGAGCGCCGATGCCGAAAGCAGTCTGCGATTGTCTTCGCGACGCCGAAGACTTTCACTGGCACACTTTCGATTGATGTCGTCTCGACATCTTCTTTCAGGAGTTTGTCTGTAAACCGAACAATCCGCAGGCTTGTCTCATCGTCTGTTGGTGACCAGTCATTCTTCCCGATGGCGAGCCAAACCGATCGAGGCAGTTGATCCGTCAGCTGGTGAAATGCAAGCGCCGAGGTAAGGCAGACCACCCCCTTCGGAACCCGCTTCGCCGCTTCGGCAAGACTGTGATTTATGTCCAGCGGCGCGTCCGGCAACTGGTAGAGGCCACGCCCAAGACGGATCACGTCGCCATCTTTGCGCATCCTACCGATGGTCGCCGCTGTGATACCGGCCGACGTGAATTCTGACAGCCGGATGATGCCCCGATTGCGGAGCAACTCAAGGGCGCAATCGCGTTGTGTCCTGTCCTTCGGCATAGATACTAAACCACCAAGTTCTGGACCTAAGTTCTGAGGTTTTGTATCATCACCTCAATATCTGGTAAAGCCGGCTCCGACGCGCATGCCGTTGGGATGCAAAGGAGATCACGTCGTTGGCTGGAAAATGGAGTATCCCAGGGGTTCCCCATAAGGGCTGGACATGCACCTCAGTGGAAGATCTCGGCGCGCCGGACGAGACCTGCGAAATGTGCGAAACCCGGGACATCCGCTACGTCCATCACATGCAGCATCCCGACTATCCCGAAAGCCTCGCCGTCGGATGTATCTGCGCTGACCACATGGAAAACGATTATGAAGGTCCGCGCAGCCGGCGTTGCGTGCAGTGTGTGCACCCTGCCGATTGGATCGTACATCCAGCAACTGGGTTCCAGGTCGCATCCGTCCATTCGATCTGTGTCTCTGCCATTTTTTCCGAACCGTGGTTGGAGCGTGTCTTAACCACATCTTTCGTCAGACATACCACACAATATGAGAACAATACAGGAACACAGTGTCGTTCTCGGCTACATTGCATTAGGCTAGCCTGAATCAGCTCCTTTCTGAAGTTTGTATTTTGAAAAGTAATAAAAATAGTGGTATCAAGCCATTCTATCTGTCATTGGGTGAAATATCATTGTTTGTCTGTTTTGAGGTATATCAAGAACTATGGTTCAAAGCCAACAAAGAAAAGAGAAGCTAAAACCACTTCTGAACGACCTGCCGCCGGGCTATCTGGTCGATGCGGCATGGCTTGTGGCGCGCAAAATAGATCGAAAATCCATCTTTAAC
>JAPOUP010000228.1 GCA_026708635.1 Rhodobacter sp. | reverse complement strand
CCTGCTTATGATCACCTGCTTGTCCGGCTTTCCGCGCGCGGCCCAGTAATGTCTGACCAGGCGGATGTTGGTATCATTCGCCTCCGATCCCGAAGACGCGAAGAAGACATGGCTAAGGTCGGCGGGCGCGAGGGAGGCCAGCCGTGCGGCCAGCGAAGCCGCCGGCATGTGCGTCGTATTGAAAAAGGTGTTGTAATAGGGAAGCTGGCGCATCTGGGTTCTCGCGGCCTCGGCCAGTTCGTCGCGTCCGTATCCGATGTTGACGCACCATAGGCCGGCCATCGCATCCAGAAGTTCGTTCCCGTCGCTGTCCGTCAGGGTCACGCCGTTCGCGCGGGTGATCACCCGCGCGCCCTTTCGCGCGAGTTCGTCCCCGTGGGTAAAGGGATGCAGGTGATGCGCGGCGTCAAGCGCCTGCAGCTCCTCCGTGGGCGGATGGTTGGAGAAAACGTTCATATGACTCTCCCGGCTCGGCTTGGAACGGTGGCGGAACGCAGGAGACCGTCTCCGTCTCCCACGACAGGGTTCCGTCGACTATCCGGCCCATTCCGACCAAACCTGTGATCGGTTACACCATATACCATCACGACGGGGATCCGCTACCCGTTCGCGGCGCCTTGCCGTCGATGGCGACCGCATCGCCGGGCCGTTCCTCCAGCCGGCCGGCATCCGCGTGAGGACGCCGTGCGGATGCCTCCGGAAAGATGGAAAGCGGAATCCTCGGAGACGACCGCCCTGACGATATCGGGGCATGGCTGGACATGGAAGCCGCCCGCGGCCATACTGAACCCCAGTTGGCGTGAGCTGATGGCCCTGGGTGGCCAGAGACACCCGTAGCAACGTTTAAAGGAGTGAAGGAGTCCACAATGCATCGCATTCTCGCATCGGTTCTTGCCGCGTCGTTCGCCGCGGTTTCGGTTCAGGCTGACGAGGTCAGGGTCTATAACTGGTCAGACTACATAGACGAAGCGCTTCTGGCCAAGTTCGAGGAGGAGACGGGACTCGATCTGATCTACGACGTCTACGATTCCAACGAATTGCTCGAAACCAAGCTTCTTGCCGGCGGCTCCGGTTACGACGTCGTCGTTCCGACCGG
Source organism: Rhodobacter sp. (assembly GCA_026708635.1). GTDB lineage: Bacteria > Pseudomonadota > Alphaproteobacteria > Rhodobacterales > Rhodobacteraceae > JAPOUP01. The sequence continues at coordinate 20,427 of JAPOUP010000228.1, read as the reverse complement.
CACCTTTCTGATGCGGCAGATCTCCGTTGGATCGTTCCAACCGCTCGATCTGTCAAAGCTGCCGAACCACGGGAACCTCTGGGGTGTCGTTGCCGAGCGCGCCGCCGCCTATGACCCCGGAAACGCGCATTCGATAAACTATATGTGGGGCACCACCGGGATCGGGGTGAACATCGAAAAGGTCAGGGACGCCCTCGGCGAGAACGCGCCCGTCGACAGCCTCGCCCTGGTCTTCGATCCGGCCAACATGGAAGTCCTTGCGGAATGCGGGGTGCATTTCCTGGACGCGCCGACGGAGATGATCCCGGCGGCGCTGAAATACATCGGGGAGGATCCCAACAGCCACGATCCGGAGATCATCGCGAAAGCGGAACCCGTGCTGCAGGCGGTACGTCCCTATGTCCAGAAATTCCACTCGTCCGACTACATAAACGCGCTCGCGAACGGCGACATATGCGTAGCGGTGGGCTGGTCGGGCGACGTGCTTCAGGCGCGCGACCGCGCACTGGAGGCGGAGAACGGCGTCGAGATCGAATACAACGCGGCCAGGGAAGGCTCTCTGATGTGGTTTGACCAGATGGCCATCCCGGTCGACGCGCCGAATCCAGATGGTGCGCACATGTTCCTGAACTTCATGCTCGACGCCGAGAACATGGCCGCCGCATCCAATTACGTCTACTACGCCAACGGCAATCTGGCGAGCCAAAAGTTTCTGGCGGAGGACGTCATCAGTGACCCCGCGATCTATCCGACTGAGGAAATGCTCGGGACACTGTACACCACGACTCCCTATCCACCGAACGTGCAGCGAACCGTCACGCGCATGTGGACGCGGGTCAAGTCGGGTACCTGACAGGGAAATGGAAGCGACCGCCCATTCGTTCCGGCGAGGCGGTCGCCCACCGGGCCTCCGTAACGGAAAGGTCCGGACCGATACCGACGCCCGGGATGTCTCCCGATGAGCGAACCCGCGAGGTTCGCTCCCTGGGAGGATCCGGATGCGAAGCCCCTGATCCGGTTCAGGGGCGTCACCAAACGTTTCGGCACCTTCACTGCCATCGACGGGATCGATCTCGATATTTTCGAGAGCGAGTTCTTCGCGCTGCTCGGCCCTTCCGGCTGCGGAAAGACCACGCTCATGCGGATACTCGCCGGTTTCGAGGATCCAACCGAGGGCTCCATCCTCCTGGACGGAAACGACCTCGCCGGCGCGCCGCCAAACAAGCGCTCGACCAATATGATGTTTCAGTCCTACGCTTTGTTCCCTCACCTGTCAGTATTTGACAACATCGCCTTCGGCCTCAGACGCGACAGACTCCCCGCGGGCGAAGTCCGGGCCCGTACCGAGGAAATGATGGCGCTCGTCAAACTCCAGGACCTCACCGATCGCAGACCTCACCAGATTTCGGGGGGCCAGAGGCAGCGGGTGGCGCTCGCGCGGGCGCTCGCCAAGGCACCGAGACTTCTGCTGCTCGACGAGCCTCTCGGCGCACTCGACAAGAAACTGAGGCGCGAAACCCAGTTCGAGCTGATGGACATACAGGAAAGGACCGGAACGACTTTCGTCATCGTTACGCATGACCAAGAGGAGGCAATGACGGTAGCGACCCGGGTGGCCGTTATGGATCACGGACGAATCGCGCAGGTAGCCGACCCGACCGGGATCTACGAAGCCCCCAATTCCACTTATGTCGCTGACTTCATCGGCGACGTGAACATCATGAAGGGACGGGCCACGCCGGCGGACGGAACGGTAAGCATCGAATGGGCCGAGGGTCAGCCGGCGCTCAGGTGCGCAACCGAGCTCAGGCTGGAGAAAGGCGTGACGGCGTTCATCGCCATAAGGCCGGAAAAGGTATCGATCTCGTCCCGCCGACCCGGGAACTCACCGAACGCGGTAGCCGGCAGGGTACTTGACATCGCCTATCTGGGTAACGTGTCGACATACCATGTCGAGATCGCTGGCGGACAGGTGATCAAGGCCCAGACCGCCAATACCGATCGCGTGGCCAGGCAGGAATTCACATGGGAGGAAAATGTCTGGCTTTACTGGTCCGAAACCGCGGGCATAGTCCTTGAGCGCTGAAGCGTGATGGAGGGCTACGTCCCGAAAATTCGCGGGGACCGCCCGTGATGCGGCGGCTCCTCATTGTCGCGATACCTTACCTATGGCTGCTCGCGTTTTTTCTGGTGCCATTCGTCATCGTCCTGAAAATTTCCCTCTCGGACACCGCCCTCGCCCGTCCGCCATATTTTCCGCAGCTTGACCTATACGCCGGCTGGACAGGCGTGCGCGACTTCCTTTCCGGTCTCGATCTGGAGAATTTCGCGTTTCTCGCGACCGATGCACTCTATTGGAAAGCGTATCTCTCCAGCCTCCGGATCGCTGCGGTCTCGACTCTTATCGCCCTGCTTGTCGGCTATCCCATAGCCTACGCCATGGCCCGCGCCAACCAATCCTGGCGGCCGACGCTTCTTATGCTGGTTATCCTGCCGTTCTGGATCAGCTTTCTAATCCGGGTCTATTCATGGATGGGCATTCTCGGCCAAGAAGGTTACCTTAACCAACTACTTATCGGTGTCGGTATCATCAGTGATCCGCTGACGATTCTAAACACCAATGTCGCCGTCTACATAGGCATCGTCTACACATATCTCCCTTTCATGGTGCTGCCGATCTACGCCTCACTCGGCCGCATGGATGAATCACTTCTCGAGGCCGCCGAAGATCTTGGCTGCTCGCGGTTCCAGGCATTCCGGCTCGTCACGCTGCCACTTTCCCGTCCGGGAATCATCGCGGGCTGCTTCCTCGTGTTCATTCCCGCGATCGGGGAATTCGTGATCCCGTCGCTACTGGGAGGTTCGGGAACCCTGATGATCGGTAAGGTGCTTTGGGAGGAATTCTTTTCCAACCGCGACTGGCCCGTCGCCAGCGCCGTAGCCATCGTCCTTCTGCTGATCCTGATCGTACCGATCATAATTTTCCAGCGCAACGAGCAAAGGCGGCAGGAGGCGGAGTCGTGAGGCGCTTCGGCTGGTTCAATGCCACGTCGCTGACACTTGGACTCGCATTCCTGTACCTTCCGGTCGTGATCCTCGTGATATACAGCTTCAACGCATCGAAGCTGGTGACTGTCTGGGCTGGCTTCTCCACGAAGTGGTATGGAGAGCTATTCCGCAACGAGGCTTTCCTTGACGCCGCTTGGGTGACGCTGAAGGTCGCCTTCCTTTCCTCGACCCTTGCAACGGCGCTGGGCACCATGGCGGCTCATGTGCTGGTCCGTGCCGGCCGTTTTCCCGGTAGGACGCTTTTTTCCGGCGTCATATACGCGCCACTGGTCATGCCGGAAGTGATCACCGGCCTCTCGCTGCTCCTTCTGTTCATCGGCATAGGGCTTGACCGCGGAGTCCTCACCATCGTTCTGGCCCATACCACGTTTTCGATGTGCTACGTCTCGGTGGTTGTCTCGTCGCGCCTGGTGACTTTCGACCGTTCACTTGAAGAGGCCGCGCTTGACCTGGGCTGCACACCATTCGATGCGTTTCGTCTGGTTACCCTTCCGATCATCGCACCCGCGGTTGTTTCCGGCTGGCTGCTGGCGTTCACGCTATCACTTGACGATCTGGTTATCGCGTCGTTCACCTCGGGCCCCTCAGCGACGACGCTCCCCATCAAGATCTTTTCGTCCGTGCGCCTCGGCGTCTCGCCCGAGATAAACGCGCTTTCCACGATCCTGATCGCCATCGTCTCCATTGGTGTTATCGCGGCGTCATTGGCAAGCAAACGTAGCGCTATCCGCGGCCAGCGGGACCGACGGTCAGCCGTGAGGGTACCGTGATCCATCGTGGCGTCCGGACATGCGCTTCGGTGCTGGATCCTGGATCGACGGTACGGGAACTTCAGAGTGCCTTTCAGGCGTTGCGATCCGGATACGTTTACGTATCTATCGCGCCCTGACGGACACGGTTTCAATTCGCGTCCATGGGCATTATTGGACAGCGGGTGGCAGGAAGGCGGTCAGGCAGTGCGGATTCTCATTACCAACGACGACGGAATCAACGCTCCGGGTCTAAAGATACTCCAGACAATCGCCAAAGAGGTCGCCGGACCTGACGGCGAGGTCTGGACCGTCGCGCCTGCCTTCGAGCAGTCCGGGGTCGGCCATTGCATCAGCTATACCCATCCATTCATGGTCGCCGAACTCGGTCCACATCGCTTCGCCGCCGAAGGTTCACCCGCCGACTGCGTGCTTGCGGGAATATATGACGTGCTCGTCGGGCAACGTCCCGACCTCGTGCTATCGGGCGTGAACCGCGGAAACAACGCGGCGGAGAATGCGCTTTACTCAGGTACGGTCGGCGCCGCCATCGAGGCGAGTCTCCAGGGGATTCCGGCGATCGCTCTCAGCCAGTTCTACGGTCCGGGAAACTCCCGTCTCGAGGATCCTTTCGAGAGTTCGCGTTCCCACGGCGCCGGGCTCGTGCGCAGGCTGGTCGAGGTCGGCGACTGGGGTAGCGGCGATTACGGTATATTCTACAACGTCAATTTCCCGCCCGTGGCGGCGGCGGCCGTGAAAGGGGTCAGGGCGGTCGCTCAAGGATACCGCACGGGAACGCTGTTCGGTGTGGAACCGTACAGCTCTCCCTCCGGGCGCAGGTTTCTCTGGATCAAGGGGGGACCGCAGCATATCCCGACAGCGCCCGGTACGGACGCGCACGCCAATCTCTCGCATTATATTTCCGTCACACCGATGCGCTGCGATCTGACGGCCCATGACATTCTAGCGAAACTGGGGGAGCGATTGGATCAACCCGATGACCGTCAGTAACTCCGAAAACGAAATGCGGCTCGCTGACTCGCTACCCACCATGGGCGTAACCGATAGGCGTACACTTGAGGCAATGAAGGCGATTGACCGCAAGGATTTCATACAGGGAATATTCGCGGACCGCGCCTATGAGGACAGGCCGCTTCCCATCGCGTGCGGTCAAACGATCAGCCAACCTTCCGTCGTGGGACTAATGACCCAGGCGCTTGACGTACAGCCGCGCGACAAGGTGCTGGAGGTCGGAACCGGCTCGGGCTACCAGGCGGCCATCCTGAGCCGGCTCGCCCGACGGGTCTATACCATCGACCGCCATCGACAGCTGATCCGGGAAGCGCGCGGCGTGTTTGAACGGCTCGCCCTGCACAATATCACCGCGATAACGGGCGACGGCAGTTTCGGGCTGCCCGAGCAGGCGCCATTTGAGCGCATCATCGTAACGGCCGCGGCGGAGGATCCGCCAGGTCCCCTCTTGGCACAGCTTCGGCTACATGGTATAATGGTTCTCCCGGTAGGTCAGTCCGATACCGTGCAGCATCTGATAAAGGTCACGCGCCTTGAGACGGGCTTTGACTACGAAGAGTTACTTCAAGTCCGTTTCGTGCCGCTCGTTGAAGGGCTGGGACAGAACTGACGGGGCAGTGGAAATGCGCGCAAAGCATGAAAAGCCGATGGAGCACGCGTTCAGATCCGCCGTAAATCTCACGCTTGTGTGTGCCGGTCTTCTCGCCGCGGGAGCGTGTTCCGATAACTTCGACGTTGATCTCCGTGACTCGGCGACGGGACTGGACACATCGAATGCCGCACGTCAGGCCGCCAGCGGTCACCCGCAGGCCGATGGGCGGACCGTCATCGCCAGACATGCGGAGACCGTGACCGATTTAGCCAATCGGCTTGGAATCGATCCTGAGGAACTGGCGCGCCATAATGGACTTAGTCAGGACAGGCGCCTGAACGAGGGCGAAATCATCGCGTTGCCGGAATCGGCCAACGTCGAGAACGGCACCGGCCCTTTGACGGAAGAGGTGGACATAACCACGCTGGCCACAAACGCACTTGATCGGGTGGAGGCGGAATCCGGCATTGACCGGGCCCCGGGCGCCCAAATGGAACCGTCTAACGGAACCGCACCGATCCGCCATCAGGTGGTCCGGGGCGAAACCGCCTATTCCATCGCCCGAATATACGATGTGTCCGTTCGCTCGCTCGCGGACTGGAATGGCCTTGGCCCGGAAATGTCGGTGAGGGAGGGTCAATACCTTATAATCCCGGTCACCAGCGCTTCGGTCGACCCGTCGGAATCCGAACCCACCGCGCCCGGGGACGGCAGCCCCACGCCCGTGCCGCCTAGTGCCTCAAAGCCGTTACCGGAAGAGAGGCCGGCACCGGTACCGGTGGCGCGGGACCAGCCGGAACCGTCTCCGTCGAGCGAGGGCGGCCCGGCTTCCGGGAACCCAAGACTGACAATGCCCGTGGACGGCCGCATCGTCCGGGCCTATGAAAAAGGCGCAAACGAGGGCATCGACATCGCCGCCGAGGCCGGAACGCCGGTCGCGGCCGCGGACGATGGCACTGTTGCGGTCATTACCGCTGACACCGATCTGGGAACGATTCTGGTGCTTCGCCATACCGACAACCTGCTCACGGTCTATGCCAATGTCGACGGGCTCAGGGTCCAGAAGGGTGACCCGGTATCACGCGGCCAGACAATCGGCGAGATCGGCGATGAAGCTGGCTTTCTGCATTTTGAGGTTAGGGAAGGCATCGAGAGCGCCGACCCGATGGCGTATCTCAACTGAACTCCCGCGTTCGGAGATCTCAAGGCCCCGCGCCTTTCCTTCCGATACAGTCATTTCATACGTTCCGGAGAACGCTGAAACCGAAGTCCCGCCGGTCTTGAGGACGCGCGCCATCCGGTACCGGAACGGGCGAAAGCCGTCGCGAACGCGATTCCCGCCAGGACGCGGGGACCGGCACGCTCAGGAACCGTACCGGTCGGAGAAATAGTCCACCATTTGGGGTACCATCAACTCGCCGCGTCCCTGCGCGACGGCATCCGAGAGAGCGCCGAAGGCGCTTTCAGCCATTACGCTGGGTCCGCAGGCATCCAGCGCCATCCGCCGGTAGTATCCCACGTCCTTCAGCGCATTCTTGATGGAAAACGCGAGCATATCCGGGTCACCGCCGACAGCGTAGGCCTTGATGAAATCCATCATTCCGGATTTCAGCGGACCGGCCGACATAACCTCATAAAGCGTCCGCCTGTCGACTCCGGTGCGGTCCGCCATCACGAAAGCTTCCGCCATGGCGTTGGCCACGCACTGCGCGAAGAAGTTGTTGATCAGCTTGATCGTATGGCCTGTCCCGATCGGACCCAGGTGAAAGACGTTCTTTCCCAAGTCATCAAGCACCGGTTTGACGCGGGAAAACGCCGCCCCGTCTCCCGCCCCCATTATGTTGATCATTCCCTCGCTGGCGTGTGCCGGCGTGCCTCCGATTGGCGCGTCCAGAAATTCTCCGCCCGCCCGCGCGACTTCCTCACCGAGCGCTCGGGTCGATTCCGGCAGCGACGTGCCAAAGTCAATCACGACCGCCCCTTTCCTGAGCCCGGCAATCACCCCGTCAGGTCCGCGCATCCGGCTTTCGACCTGCTCGGAAGTCGCCATGCACAGCATCACGATATCGCTCGCGGCCGCGACCTCACGACCTGTCTTGACCTCAACCGCGCCCCTGGCCACCGCCGCCTCGACGCCCGTGCGCGTGACATTGGCGGCCACCGTGAGTGAATGACCCATTTCCTGCAGCCGTCCAACCAAAGCCGAACCCATAAGGCCCAACCCAATGAAACCGATTCTAGCACCGTTCATCGCAAATCACTCCAATTCCATCGATGCATTAGGTCCGAAGCCCCCCCAAGAATATGAAACGGTTCCGGCGCTCTCGACGTAAGACGGCGACGGTCTTTCCGTCACAAGCTGTCCGGCAACCGCGGTCCATACCATCCTCACACCCGGGGACTACCGAACCCTGAAGGAAGGGAATGCCAGCCGGGATCCAAACAATGCCGATAGCGGGACGGAATTCCCCGATCCACCGCAAACGACAGCATCCGGCTTTCGTGGATGACCGGGTAGACATTGTCGCATGGAGCGCAGGGCTCCTGAAGGTGCGCAAATCGTCCGGGCAGCGGCAAATCGCGCCGAATTCTCCTGTCCGGGACGCCTACTTTATTTTGCCTTCCCGGTATTCGACATGCCTGCGCGCGACGGGATCGTATTTCCGCACCACCATCTTTTCGGTCATTTTGCGCGAATTTTTCCGGGTGACGTAGAAATGGCCGGTATCGGCGGTGGAGTTCAGGCGAATCTTGATCGTTGTGGGTTTTGCCATATCTCTTGCTCCCTGGAAGGACGGCACGCGCCGACCCGAAATCCCTCAGGTCCCGCGAATGACCCGGCCAGACGCCAAAGTCAACTGAATTCGTGCCGGTGCGGTGGCGCCGAACCGACCGATGGCTCCCGGTCAAACGCACGGACGGCCTGTAAGCCGGATTCTGTCCCCGGCGGCGGTCACCGCCGTTGGACGGCCATTCATCTTCGACGCCTGTCTCCAGACGCCTGTTGCTGCCTACCCGGATCCCCGGAGCCAAAGCCTCTCCGCGGACACGCCGCGCGGGATCCCTATTCGGCATTGCTCCCGGTGGGGCTTGCCATGCCGGTCCGGTTGCCCGGACCGCGGTGGGCTCTTACCCCACCGTTTCACCCTTGCCCGGAATTTCCGGGCGGTCTGTTCTCTGTGGCGCTTTCCCTCGGATTGCCCCGGCCGGGCGTTACCCGGCACCGTTGCTTTGTGGAGTCCGGACTTTCCTCCGATGGCGGCTTCATCAACCATCAGCGACCGTCCAGCCATCCGTGCGCCGGGGATAGTACGATCCGGCTCAGGACCGGTCAACCGGGAATCGACGAACCAGGTTCCTGATAGCCGTCAGGTCATCCGCGGTGACGCTTCCGTCCATATGGGGGAGGAAGCGTCGTCGAAACGCCGCGAGCAGGGTTTCGGTCGCCACGTCCGGATACCCGAATTCCATCGCGGCCGCGCGGAATGCCGCATCGGGCGATCCGGTTCCGGCCCGCCTTTCCGGCAGGGCCGTAAGGGAATGGGTCATTTCCTCCGGCCAGATCGAGAGATCGGCCAGCGCCAGCCGTCGCCAGTCAAACTTCGGTCCGGGATCCCTCTTGCGGGCCGGGGCCATGTCGGAATGGGCGATAACCCGTGCCGGAGAGATCGACCAGCGTTTCATGATTCCGGCAAGAAGCGTCTCCAGCGCGGCCATCTGCGGTTCGGGAAACGGCGATCCGTCAACGTTGTCCAGTTCGATTCCGATCGACCGCGAGTTCACGTCCGTCACTCCGCCCCAGCTTCCCGCGCCAGCGTGCCATGCCCGCAAGTCCTCATTGACCAGACAGAATGTCTCACCATCTATCGCGATCAGGTAATGGGCCGAAACCTCGAAATCCGGCGAGCAGAGCCGCTCCAGCGCCGCCGCGGCGCTATCCATCGCCGTTCCGTGCAGCACTACGATGTCAGGGAGGGCGCCGCCGCGGCGGTGTCCGAAGTTCGGCGACGGGTGCTGGATCAACGGGCCGCGGCCACGCTGTTACGGAAAGATGACGGATCCCACCCACACGCGAAGCCGTCGCCGTCGGGATCGAGACCCTGCCAGTTCCGCTCCGGACCGCCGTTGGCGAGAAACGCCTCCTGCGCGAAATTCTCATTGGCGTAGACGGCGCAATTCCTTTCATGCCGCTTTTCCGACATTATCACCACGCGGGGCCAGACCCGTTCTCCGACGTCATTGCCGGTCGACAGCGCGAAGGCCACGATGTTCGGGATGACCACATCACCGCGATCCGGCAAGTCACCGTATCTGATCTCTAGATAGGCCTCACGGCGCGCCTTGAGCCGGGCCGCGTCGCTTTCAATGGACTGCCGGTTGGAAACCGCGTCGAAATCCTGCTCATCCGAGATCCGGTTCGAACCGACGTTTTCGGTCCCATGCGGTAGCGTATCGGCTGGATCCACCGGCGAAACGGCCGCGGTTTCGGTATCCTTCGTCCGGCCGTGCGCCGCCGCTGGACCGACGGGCTCCGTTGAGGCCCGGTCATGCGCGGAGCTATCCCCCAATGAGGCTTCCGGGCCTTGACCGTTGTCGCCGTCGGGATTCACCGGAACGTCCGCACCTAACGCGGAGTCCCGATCGACGGGCCCTTCGTCAACCATCGCGGGATCCACCTGACACGCCGCCAGCGCGAGAGCGCATACGGCCAGCACGGGTCGAAACACGCGCAGTCCTCCCCGTTGTTGGATTTCGGCGCCCATTACCACCAGCGGTCCGGCTTGAGCGCACCGCCCGCCGCCCTTTCGAGAACATAGGCATGATTCAACAGATCACCCTCCTCCCACGGCCTGCCGATAAGCTGTAGTCCCAACGGCAAGCCCTGCGCGTTCAGGCCCGCGGGCACCGAGATTCCGGGAAGTCCGGCAAGGTTCACGGTCACGGTAAAGATATCGTTGAGATACATCCGCACAGGGTCCGCTTCGGCCAACTCGCCCAGCGCAAACGCCGCCGAGGGGGTGGCCGGTGTCAGTATCGCGTCGATTCCATCGGCGAACGCCGCGTCAAAATCGCCTTTGATCAATGCCCGCACCTTACGCGCCCGGTTATAGTAAGCGTCGTAGAAGCCGGCGCTCAGAACGTAGGTTCCGATCATCACCCGCCGCTGCACCTCGGGACCGAAGCCCTCGGCACGGGTTTTATCGTACATATCCGTCACGCCGTCGCCAGCCCCCGGGCGAGCGCGACGACCGTAACGCACCCCGTCGAAGCGGGCCAGATTCGAGGACGCTTCCGCCGGGGCGATCACGTAGTAGGCCGGCAAGGCGTATTCAGTGTGCGGAAGCGAGATGTCAACGACGCTGGCTCCGGCATCGCGCAGAATCTCCTTACCTTTCGTCCACAGGGTCTCGATATCGGACGGCATGTCCTCGACACGGTACTCTGTTGGGATCCCTATCTTTTTTCCCCGGACGTCGCCGGTAAGCGCCGCCTCGAAATCGGGAACCGGGAGATCGGCCGAGGTCGAATCCTTCGGGTCATGTCCCGCCATCGCGCCGAGCATTATGGCGGCGTCACGCACGGTCTTCGTCATCGGCCCCGCCTGGTCCAGCGACGAGGCGAAGGCGACGATGCCCCATCGGGAACAGCGCCCGTAAGTGGGTTTAATCCCCGTGATTCCGGTGAAAGCGGCGGGCTGCCTGATGGAACCGCCGGTGTCGGTACCGATCGCGCCGATGCATAGGTCCGCGGCCACCGCCGCCGCCGATCCGCCGGACGATCCGCCGGGGACCAGTGACGCGGTATCGCCCCGGCGTCTCCAGGGGCTTACGGCCCCGCCGTAAACCGAAGACTCGTTGCTGGAGCCCATCGCGAACTCGTCCATGTTCAGCTTGCCGAGCATGACGGAGCCCGCGTCAAAAAGGTTCCGCGTGACCGTCGACTCGTACTCCGGACGGAAACCTTCAAGAATGCGGCTTGCCGCCTGGCTTGGCACACCCCGCGTGCAGAACAGATCCTTGATTCCAAGCGGAATGCCGCACATTGACGGGGCGTTGCCGTCCGCTATCCTGGCGTCGGCCGCCCTCGCCTGCTCCAGCGCGATTTCGGGGGTGTCGTGAACGAAAGCGTTAAGCGCGCGGGCGGCGTCTATCTCGGTCAGGCAGGCCTCCGTCAACTCAACCGACGTGATCTCGCCGGCCCGCAGTTTCGAGCGCGCGTCCGCTACGCCCAGCGCAGTTAGACGCGCCGTCATTCAACGACCTTTGGCACGACGAAAAAGCCCTCCCGGGCGTCCGGTGCGTTCGACAGTATCCGGCTCCGCATGTTTCCATCCGTAACCTCGTCGGCCCGGCGCCTGAGCGGCATCGGAGTGACCGAAACCATGGGTTCGACGCCTTCCACGTCGACTTCATTGAGCTGCTCAATGAACCCGAGGATTTCGTTGAATTCCCGCGCCAGTTCCGGAAGCATATGGTCCTCGACCCTGATGCGGGCGAGTTTGGCCACATCGGCGGCTTTCTGCAGATCGATCGACATTCATTATCCCCAAAAGGAGTGGCAGGCGAATACCGCCGGACGGAGCGGCTTTCAAGCGATTGAAACGGGCCCTGGTTTCACGTCAGTTCATTGGATTGATTTTCCTTCGCGACGATCACCGGACCCGGGACGGAATTTCGCTGGATGGCGTCCGCCATTTTCCCGCCATCAGGTCCGGGGGACGGGGGCTCTCGCCCGACATCGCACAAATGCACAAAGTAAGGGCGGATATCAAGACGCGGGGTAACCGCGGAGGTCGTCTTTCGACACCGTCCGCCGATGGGCGGTCAGGGGGAGTCGCGTGACGGGCGAAGGCTCTTCGGAGGCAAGCCCGCCCGGTTTGACTGGACCGCCGGACGGCTGGGGCCATTCAGGAGGCCACGCGTCGCGATACGGCGCACGAACCCGGGCGCGCCCTAGCCGAAGCCATCAGGCGATCCGTGCCGGCGTTACCGGCGGATCGCGAACGGGGTGTGGTTCAGCTTGGTTGGTCAGGCCGCCGCGGCCTGATTCGCCCGCCACTCGAGGAAGTCCGGCAGCCTGAGGTTCATGACGCGGCCCTTCAGCGCCAGCATGGCGTTGGCGCCCCTTTGAGACCGTCGGGCACCCGAGCGCTTGGGCCACGGCCCGAACCGCCTGTATCCGTTCTCCACGACGCCGAAGCTGCGGGAGCGCCCGTCCCATGAAGACGGGAAGTACGCGGTCCGAGCCACGGCGGCACGACCTTCGGCGAATAGCGTCCCGAAGCGGTCCGCGGTCCGTCCACCGATCGCGTTCCCCGGCGACTGCCCGTTCACCGGAAGCCGCCTGCCCGCGGGATATGCGATGGAAATCCCGCGGGCAGGCGGTCAGGGATAGCGTCAGCCCATCAGGCCACCGTCCTCGCGGCTTACGGCAACGATCGCCGAGCGCGGCACCGAATCCCCGCCGCCGGGGAAATGCGAGTCCCCCCGTTCGCCGGGATGCTGCACGCCCACGAACATCGTCTTCCTGTCAGGCGACCAGGCAAGTCCGGTGATCTCGGCCTCATCGGGACCCACCAGGAAGCGACGGATCTCGCCGGTCGCGGTATCACCCACCAGCATCTGGTTGTTTCCATGGCCCTCAAAGTCACCTTCGTTCGAGTAGTTGCCATCGGTCTGGATCCAGAGGAAACCACGCTGGTCGAACATCATGCCATCGGGCGAGTTAAACATGTTCCCGGCATTCACGTTTGCGGAACCGGCATTCTCGTCGGAGTGGACGGTCGGGTTTCCGGCGAGGGCGAACAGATCCCAGACGAAAGTATCCGCGGCATGATCCCCGCCATCCGGCCGCCACCGGAGAATCTGGCCATAAACATTGGCTTCACGGGGATTTGGCCCCCCGACCGGAGTGGCGTCACCACCTGCATTCGGCTTCAGGCCGCGGTTCTTGTTGTTTGTCAGCGCGACGTAAGCTTCGGCCTGAAATGGATTTGAAGCGACCCACTCGGGACGATCCATGGTCGTCGCGCCGAGCAGAGACCCCGCCATCCTCGTGTTAACCGCGATCTCGTCGGCGTCCATTCCGGTCGTTTCGGGTGTCATCGCCATCCACGTTCCGGTCTGGTCGTCCGAGAACCTGGCGACATAGAGGGTGCCCGAGTCGAGAATGTCGGAGTTGTCTCCTCCTTCAGTATAGCGGTTTTCCGTGACGAAGCGGTAGAGGAACTCACCGCGTTCGTCATCGCCCATGTAGACCACCACACGGCCGTCGTCCGCCAGAACCACATCCGCGTTTTCGTGCTTGAACCTTCCGAGCGCCGTGCGTTTCTTAGGCGTGGAGTTGGGGTCCAATGGATCGATCTCCACCACGTATCCCGCCCGGTTCGGTTCGTTGGGGTGGCGGGAGATATCGAACCTTTCTTGGACGCCGGCCCAGCCATATCCCCAGTCATCAAGGTTGATGCCGTATCGCCGCATCGATGGCGACCGCTCGTAGTCAGGATCGGACGAGGAGAAGTACCCGTTGAAATTCTCCTCGCAGGTCAGATACGTGCCCCAGGGCGTCTGTCCGTTTCCGCAGTTGTTCCAGGTTCCCCGGGAACGCGCACCTGTCGGATCCGCGGCGGTCCGGAGAAGATCGGAACCGGCGGCGGGTCCGGTGATCTCCATTTCGGTATCGGGCGTGATGCGCCGATTCAGCGGACTGTCCTTTACGACCGACCAGCCGTCCCCGTCCCGCGCGATCTCGAACACGGACACGCCGTGCGCGAGCAACCCCTTGAGAATATCGTCGTCGTTGGCGGGTTTGCCCTCCGGGCGGTTCCCCCAGATGATTCCGCGGTTGGTGTATTCGTTGTTGACGGCGAAGACGGTGCGCCCGCCGGCCTGGAAAATGGCCATCCCGTCGTTGTTGTCGCCGAACGCCCGTTGCTGGCTGGCCGCGGTTCCGCGCGTGCTCTCGTCGAAGTTGGGCGAATCCGACCAGAGGGGATCTCCCCAGCTGATCAGTGTCTCCCACCTGTAACCGTCGGGAACCCTGATCGTGTCCTCCGTTCCCGCAGGTATCTGCCGGAAGCCAAATCGATCCGCGGCGGCTTCCGCGCGGGTCGTAAGAGACGTCGTTCCCAGGAGAAAACCGCCGAGCCCGAAGGTCAACGCTCCACCGACAAACCCGCGTCGGTCGATCGCCGCCTCGATCACACGGTCCAGATCGGTCTGACCGTGCCGAGGTGAGTGAATTTCGTCGTATTCGTCAAAGCTAACGGAATTGTCAGGCATTGCTGGGTTCCTTTCTGCCTATGCATGGGTTCCTGGCGATAGGTGTCGCCAATGCGCGAAAGTTAATTCTGGTTTGTTGCAGAAATATGAATATTCCGTATCATGCCCACAACCCCGAAAGGCCCACCGCATGGAGGCTGCGGGCATACCGGTCCGGCCGGGTCCGGTGGCCCGCCCAGAAAACAACCGGAGTCCAGTATCGTGGTTCAGTGGCCAATGCCCGGACTTTCATCCAAACAGCCGGAGATTCGGCAAATCCCGCCCATCATCCGGCGGCTTTCGAAAGCGTATTCCGATCCAGGACAATCCGTCGCTATTCCTCGGTCCGCTCTGAGGCGGCAATCCGTCAAACCGCCACGATCGTCCCAACGCGATGGTCCGAACGCCCTTGGAGCGGAAAGGTTCGGTGAATTGAGAGGGGAAGCCGGATGGCTGGCCTGAAGCGAACGGCTCTGTACGACCTTCATATCGAGCTCGGTGCGGAAACCGTGCCGTTCGCGGGTTACGAGATGCCCGTGCGGTACGCTCTAGGTGTAATGAGGGAACACCTCCACTGCAGATCGTCCGCGGGACTGTTTGACGTTAGCCATATGGGACAGATCCTGGTCCGTCCCAAATCCGGTGATCTCGTGGACGCGGCGCGGGCATTTGAAACGCTGGTGCCCGCCGATCTGCTCGGACTCAAGGTCGGCCGCCAGCGCTACACGCTGTTGACCAACGAAGATGGAGGCATCATCGACGACCTGATGGTCGCCAAACGCGCTGACCACCTGTTTCTGGTGGTGAACGCGGCGCGCAGGGAAGTCGACCTCGCGCATCTGGAGGAGCGCCTCGCGGACACATGCGAGATCGAGGAGGTAACGGACCGGGCACTGCTGGCCGTTCAGGGACCGAAGGCGGAAGCGGCGCTGGAGGGCATCTGGTCGGGCATCAATTGCATGCGGTTCATGGATGTCGAGACGGTTGGTTCGGAATTCGGCACGCTCAGGATATCGCGCTCAGGGTATACCGGGGAGGACGGTTTCGAGATTTCGGTGTCCGGGCAGTATGCCGGGCCGCTCGCGATGGCGCTGCTGGCGCAGGACAGCGTCGAACCTATCGGCCTTGGCGCCCGGGATTCCCTTAGGCTGGAGGCCGGTCTCTGCCTTTACGGCAGCGACATCGACGCGTCGACAAGCCCGACGGAGGCCTCTCTCGAATGGGCGGTGCAGAAAGCGCGACGCGCCGGTGGAGAGCGAGCGGGCGGGTTTCCCGGCGCCGGACGGATTCTGCGGGAACTCCAGCACGGCGCCCGCCGCCGCCGCGTGGGACTTATGCCGGAGGGACGCGCTCCGATGCGCGCCGGTACCCGGATTTATCGCGAACCGCATGGCGGCGATTCCATAGGAACGGTCTGTTCGGGCGGGTTCGGGCCCTCTATTGAGCGGCCGGTGTCCATAGCGTATGTCCAGTCGGAGCAGGGTCATGCCGGCACGACGGTTTACGGAGAGGTCCGGGGGAGGCGTCTGCCGGCGACTGTCACGGAAATGCCGTTCAGGTCACCTGATTTCAAACGCTGATATAACGGGAGGGACACATGAAGTTCACTGAGGAGCACGAATGGCTTCGCGTCGAGGGCGATCTCGTGACCGTCGGCATCACCCGGCATGCCAGTGAACAGCTTGGCGACGTGGTTTTCGTGGAGTTGCCCGGCCCGGGCACCAAAGTGGCGAAGGGTGACGAGGTGGCGGTGATCGAATCGGTCAAGGCCGCTTCCGACATTCTCGCGCCCGTGGACGGTGAGATTGTGGAGGTGAACGACGCGATCGTGGACAGTCCGGGGAAAGTGAACGAGGATCCCATGGGCGATGCCTGGTTCTTCAAGATGACCTTGAGTGACATCTCGATACTGGACAGTTTCATGGACGAAGCCGAATATGGGGAACTGGTGGGCTAGGCCGCTCGCCGGGCGATGG
Organism: Rhodobacter sp.; assembly: GCA_026708635.1. Classification (GTDB taxonomy): domain Bacteria; phylum Pseudomonadota; class Alphaproteobacteria; order Rhodobacterales; family Rhodobacteraceae; genus JAPOUP01. Next base: position 3,749 of record JAPOUP010000228.1, on the reverse strand, counting down.
TCCGGACTGAATTCAGGTCCGGCGTCACCCCGATTCCCGCCCGCCGCCCGTATTCGCCGTCACGTCGTGCCCACCGAACGGAGCGAGACATGCCATTCACTCCCACGAATTACTCGCCCTATGATTTCGCCAACCGCCGTCACATCGGGCCGTCGCCTTCGGAAATGGAGGAGATGCTCGCCACCTTGAACGTGAAATCCCTGGATGAACTGATCGACCAGACCGTTCCGCGGTCCATTCGCCAGAAGGAACCCCTCGATTTCGGCAAGCCCAAGTCGGAGCGCCAGCTTCTCTACCATATGCGCCAGGTCGCCAAAAGAAACCGGGTGTTCTCGACAATGATCGGCCAGGGCTTTCACGGCACCGTCACGCCTCCGGCGATCCAGAGGAATATTCTGGAGAATCCAGCCTGGTATACCGCATACACGCCATACCAGCCGGAAATCAGCCAGGGTCGGCTCGAGGCGCTTCTGAATTACCAGACCATGATCTGCGATCTGACCGGGCTGGAGATCGCCAACGCCTCCCTTCTCGACGAGGCGACCGCGGCGGCGGAGGCCATGGGTATGGCGCGGCGAGTGTCGAAATCGAAGGCGAAGGGGTTCTTCATTGACGTCAACTGCCATCCCCAGAACATAGCCGTGATGAAAACCAGGGCCGCGCCTTTGGGTATCGGCGTCGAGGTGGGCAATCCCGATGAAATGCCGTTCGACGAACTGTTCGGAGCGGTTTTCCAGTATCCGGGCACCTATGGCGACCTCAGGGATTTCACCGACCGGATCGCCGCCCTGCACGAGGTCGGAGCGCTGGGAATCATCATCGCCGATCCATTGGCGCTGACGCTTCTGAAAGAACCCGCGGAAATGGACGCGGACATAGCCGTGGGCTCGACCCAACGGTTTGGCGTGCCCATGGGATACGGCGGCCCTCACGCGGCCTACATGGCCTGCCGGGAGGCATACAAACGAGCCATGCCAGGAAGGCTGGTCGGCGTCAGCATCGACTCTCGGGGAAACAAGGCCTACCGGCTGTCACTGCAGACGCGGGAACAGCACATCCGAAGGGAGAAGGCGACGTCGAACGTCTGCACGGCGCAGGCGCTCCTCGCCGTGATGGCGGGCTTCTATGCCGTATTCCATGGGCCGAAAGGGCTGCAGGCCATCGCGCAACGGATCCACCGGAAGACGGTACGCGCCGCAAGGGGGCTGGAAGAGAAGGGTTTCAAGGTCGAGCCCGAGGCGTTTTTTGACACGATCACCGTCAAGGTGGGCGCCCTTCAGGGCACGATCATAGACGCCGCCGCACGCGAGCGCATCAACCTGCGCCGTATCGGCGACGATCGGATAGGCATCACGCTCGATGAAACCACCCGGCCGGAAACCATCGAACGGCTCTGGGGAGCATTCGGAATCCATGACCGTAAGGCGGGAGTCAGGGAGGAATACCGGGTTCCCGGGAACCTGCGCCGCAGGACTCCCTATCTGGAACATCCGGTGTTCCACATGAACCGCGCCGAAACGGAAATGATGCGTTACATGCGGCGTTTGGCGGACCGCGACCTGGCGCTTGACCGCGCGATGATTCCACTTGGATCCTGTACGATGAAGCTCAACGCGGCGGTTGAGATGGCGGCGGTCACGTGGCCGGAGTTCTCCGACATACACCCGTTCGCTCCATCGGACCAGGTCGCGGGATACATGGAAATGCTGGATGACCTTTCAGGGAGACTCTGCAGGATCACCGGATACGACGCCATGTCGATGCAACCGAATTCCGGCGCACAGGGTGAATACGCCGGCCTGCTGACCATCGCTGCCTATCACCGCGCGAACGGCGACGGGCACCGTCGCATCTGCCTCATTCCGACTAGCGCCCACGGCACCAATCCCGCAAGCGCCCAGATGGCGGGACTGGACGTCGTCGCCGTGCGGTCCGCGGATAACGGCGACATCGATCTTGAGGAGTTCCGGACCAAGGCGGAAGCCGCCGGTGACACTCTTGCCGCATGCATGATCACCTACCCCTCGACCCATGGCGTGTTCGAGGAAAAGATACGCGAGGTATGCGCGATCACCCATGAATTCGGCGGGCAGGTCTATCTTGACGGCGCGAATCTGAACGCCTTGGTCGGGCTCGTCAAACCCGGTGAACTGGGAAGCGACGTCAGTCACCTGAACCTCCACAAGACCTTCTGCATTCCACATGGTGGCGGAGGGCCCGGAATGGGCCCGATCGGGGTCAAGGCGCATCTCGCGCCGTTCCTTCCCGGACACCCCGTAACCGGCGGCGACCCGGGTCCGGTCACTGCGGCGCCATTTGGATCCGCTTCCCTTCTCCCGGTCAGCTGGGCATATGTGCTTCTGATGGGCGGTGAGGGTCTGACACAGGCAACCAAAGTGGCGATTCTCAACGCCAACTACATCGCCAAACGGCTTGAGGGCGCCTACGACATCCTGTTTTCCGGAGAGAGCGGGCGCGTCGCGCACGAATGCATACTTGACATGCGGCCTTTCGCCGAGAGTGCCGGCATCACCGTGGATGACATCGCGAAGCGCCTGATCGACAACGGGTTTCACGCTCCCACCATGAGCTGGCCAGTGGCGGGAACCCTGATGGTCGAGCCTACGGAATCCGAGACCAAAGCGGAACTGGACAGGTTCTGTAACGCGATGATTGACATACGTTCGGAGATCGACGCCATTGAATCCGGCGGTATCGACGCCGGGAACAACCCGCTGAAACGCGCGCCGCACACCGTTGAGGATCTGCTTGGGGACTGGAACCGGCCCTACAGCAGGGAGCAGGGCTGTTATCCTGCCGGCGCGTTCCGGGTCGACAAGTACTGGCCACCGGTTAACAGGGTGGACAACACCTACGGTGACAGGCATCTGGTCTGCACCTGTCCTCCGCCTGAGGATTATCTCGCGGTGGCCGGATAGGGCGGGAAGCCTTCGCGATGTCCCGGCACCATTGCGTCCGGCCCTGGAACGCGGCCACCCGAAGCTCTCCACGGGCATACGGCATCGCATTCTTTACGGTTGAGGGAAGCGCGGGATCGGGCGTTGCGCTTCGGGAGTCCGGGTTATGTCTGCACCGGTCCCCTCACCTCCAGCGCGCGCGAAAGCCGGGACGGTCTCGGGATAGGACCGGCAACGGGTCGACGTTCCGCTAGCAGAGTCCCCGCCGGACATTCGTCCATCCAGGGAATGGCCCCGACGGACGGACGGGATACGACGGGGCATCCAAGATCGATGACTACCTCCCGTATGCGTCGGACACCTTTGCGTCCGCTATACCCTGAACGTCCCGCTGGCCCGCGCCTCCCTAATTTTGGGACTTACCGAAAAGTGCCCAAATTCGCAAAAATTGCTTAAATAATGTATCCTCCGTTCCAAAACCGCCGAACACGGTAAGGAACGGGAATATGCTAAACCCATTTGAATCCGTTTTCACAGAAAAATCCCCTCAGCGTCCCGATCCGGAGGGCCCTCCATACGACAGCAGACAGATAGCCAACTGGTTCGTCGACCGCGCTAAAGAGGAAGACATGTCACTAACCATCATGAAGCTTGTCAAGATAGTCTACATGGCTCATGGTTGGTGCCTCGCGGCATTGAGCCGCCCTCTTATTGACGATGACGTGGAGGCTTGGGACTACGGACCCGTGATACCGGAAGTCTACTACACGTTCAGGGTCAAGGGAGCGGGAACGGCCTCCGTCTCCAGGTTTCCCCGTGAAAATTGGAAGT
>JAPOUP010000145.1 GCA_026708635.1 Rhodobacter sp. | reverse complement strand
CGGGAAAAAACCGCTCGACCGCGGAGTTCTGCAAGAGGCTCCATGATCAATAAAGAAAACGCTTGCGGGGTGTCGCCGACCTGAACCGCCCAGGCCCGGAATTCATGCCCTCCAGCCGAGCCCCCATTTGGAGAGCCCCTACCATGTTCACCGGCGAACCGGTCCCCGCGCAGGTCATGGAGCACTTGCAGACGTACACTCCTCTTCGCTGTATCGAATTCCGCAACGGTCACCGGCGCGTGAGGCGCTTCAGCTTCCAGAACCGGTCCACGGCATGGCGTTCGCCCAACTGGCGTGGGCGAGTCTGCGCGACATCGGGACCTGCCGGCGCGCCCAGGCCAGTAGGCCGCCGCGGATCGGATGCCGCGACCCGAAACGCGGCAGGAGCCTGGTCTTCCTTACCGGAAACCTCGACCTGCCAGCCAGGACGGTCGCGGATATCCACGGTTCCAGATAGCAGGTGGAATCGCTTTCAGGTGGATCTGGCAAAACCTGCGCATAAGTTCGTTCCCGGGCATCTCGGCCAATGCCTTGAAGAGCCGGATTCGGATCTCCGTCCACATGCTCCTCGCCATCATCAGGAAAAGGTACAGGTGCAACTCCGGACGCTAGGTGCTTCTCAGCATACCCAGAACCTCTCCACATTCGCCACGTCCTTTTACATACACCCCGACATCGGGATGGTGGGGCCTCTCAGGTTCGCGATCATCGCGACGTCAAGCTCTCGGAGGAGCGGATTATCTTTCCAGAGCCGCATAACGCGTGGCGCGAGTCGGTTCTACACATGCTGCAGCAAGGCAAGCGGACCCGTTGTCCGTTTCCGGGGAAATCCGAACCGGTCAGCAAAACCGTCGCCAAGCAACGCGCAGGAAAGCCAATCGCTCCATTCATCATCGTCTTCCTTATAGCGTCGGCGTGAATCTGGCTTTCTGTCGCGACCCGGCACCCGTCTATCTACCGCTTACCGGGCCGCATGGACATCGCCAGAAAGAAAACGTAAGCATTTACTGGCCCCACGCGGTCACCAACGATCGACAACTTGATGTGATGGATGCCGCGCACCAACATGATGGGCCCGGCCTCGGACAGCAGTGTGGCCGTTCCGTTCGACCACTTGAGCAATTCCTCAAGTTTGCCGGAAAGCGCCAATTCCCGCTCACCTATCGCCTCGATCGCAGGCGCCCAGTGGCTTATGTCTTTCAGCCAGTCGGTTTCATGGACATAGACGCTCAGTCCCAATTCTGGCCCAAGTCCGTTCGCACTGACCTGGAAGTGGAGACCAAGATAGACAAAGGCCCCTCGTTCATCGAGAAACGAGACCATCTCGCCAACCGCCGAGGCATCACCCGTCCAGCCGGCTCGTTCAAGATATGACGTTACTTCATCCGCGGTCGTGAAATCCGTCGCGACGGTCCGTATCACCCTTTCCCTTGACGGGCACGTGCCGACTCTCCTGATGCGTCGATTCGAAGGCAGCGTCTCGTACAGGCAATCAAGTGCCCGGCGTTCCGCTGGATCATGGCTCCAGCCGCAGGCGGAGATCAAAGCGTCGTGGACCGTATCTAGCTCCCGAAACCGCCCTGCACCGCCAGTCAGCACGTCGCCTTCAGGATACAGAAACATGCCCGGATCCGTCCGTGCCGCGTCCTCGTCGATCTCGAATTCAAGCCCCATCTTCCTGCCGACGACGCGGCGCAAGATGGAGGTCTCCCGATCTGTCTTATCCAATATCGATGCAAGGCGTGCCAACGACGGGTCGGTGCCTTCCACATTTCCTGCGTTCTGGAAATACTTGGCCGTCAGGCTACCTCCAACCAGCGAAACGCCGAAATTCGCCCGCGGCTCGGGAACGTGCAGCGGAACCTCGAGGCCGAATGGAAACGCCGCCGTTGTTACCGGCACTTGAGCTGCGCGGTCAAGCAGACGCCAAAGCGCCGGCCCGTCGAGAACCCGGGGGGAGATGTGCGGCCGGAGCCGTGCCAGCAGATGGCCCATGGATTCCGCCACGGGAGCCAGGCACCTTTCCGTGCGGGCCCAGTCCGGATTCAAGCTCATCTGCCATCCCCCTGACCTGCCCGGCGCTCGTCAAGGCGGCACGGGCTGCTGATATGGATACATCCCACATCCACACAGGAAAGTCATGCCGTTTCTTGAATGACATCGTCCGATGACCGGCGCCGGGTTGAACTCCCCTCAGAGATGCGGAAATTGATCGCCTTTGATCTCTTCGACGATGCCGAACGCGGGGATCTCGAACGTCGGCTGACCGAGACCGAAAATGCGGTCGCCCGTGAAACGAGGGCGGGCGGCCATGATGTTTTCGGGAAGCTGCCCGCGAACAAGCGGGCCGTCTACAGGGAGGTGATCGACCTGATTTATGCGTGTTCGGCGAACCCGGCGACGGTCAAGGCTCTCGTTGACCGTATCCT
>JAPOUP010000233.1 GCA_026708635.1 Rhodobacter sp. | reverse complement strand
GCCGGTTCCGTGACGGTACCGGGGACACATACGGCGCATGGGGCGAGTGGTCCTATGCCTACACGGCGAGTGACAGGGTCGAAAGAGGCAGAAGCGATAACACGCGCACGCTGAGACACGGAACCGCCACAGGGTCCGGTGGCTGTGCCCGGGCCGACTATGGCTGCACCGCATTCTACGCCCTCGCGAACCACGGCGGCCTTCTCTACGGGGGAACGCCGGACGGAACGGCCACCTATGAGGGCCAGACCTGGGCCAGTGTCCTGAGAGCGAGCGCGGACACGCAAGACGATTACGTCATCGCGGGAAACAGCCTTTTTGCGGGAGACGCCACGCTCACCGCGAACTTTGACCGCAGTTCGGTCAACGCCCGTTTTCACAGCTTCAATGGAAGCGAGCCGGAACTCCGGGGCGGAATCACCTTCTCCGGCATCCCCCTCATCACTTCCGATGGACAGTTCCGGCAGGGGAGGAACGGAACCAGTGATCGGTTCATCGACGGCGCCTTTTTCGGACCTGACGGCACGGAGGCGGCGGGAACGTGGTACGTCGACAGCACCACGCCGACCCGACGAAGCTGCGGAGCGGGAGGCGGCAATCTGTGCAATCAGGGCAGCATCGTTGTCGGCTCGTTCGCGGCGAAACAACAGCAATAGCGCGATCCGTTCGCCAACGGCGAAAGGTCCGGGGGCGGCATGACCGCCGCCCCCTTAACGACAGGGGGAAGACCAATGACACTCACGACGAAACGTATTGGAACGGCCACGGCCGCGCTCCTTGCGGCCGCCATTCTCGCGGGCTGCGGCGGGGGAGGCGCAAAGACGGATCAGACCAAAGAAACGGGAATGCCCAAACCAGACGAACCTACGGCGATAGAGGAACTGGAATGGGGTGATGAGCTTCTCGATCTCGAAGCCGAGCGGCCGGAAGAAGTGAAGGCTGGCCTGGGCGCGGCGACGTCCTCAGTCCCGCGGTTCGGCAGTATCACGCAGTCGGGAAGCTCCCTCGGGGGGACGGGCGGAAGGGCCTCGGTGTCCTATGACAGGGAAAGCGGTGAACTCAACATTACCCTCAACCGTTCCGGCGTCAAGGGGAGCGTTCCGGGTGACATTGAGATCAGCTCCGAGGACCGAAGCATCCGTTCCGTCGCCGCCAACCGCAAGGAAACCTTCAACGCCTGGAGCGGTTTCGCCCGGCAGTTCCTCGTCTACGACCCGGAGGTTCAGGGAACGGGCGGGGGTTACAGCCCGGGCACCACAATCGTCACCGTGACCGTGGAGTATCCCGAGTACAATGACACCGATTATCTGGCCGGCGGTTTCTGGATGCGGGAAAACGGCGGCGGACGCAGCGCGTCCACGTTCGGCGGGGGCAATGAGTTCACCAGCGCCGAATTCGGGGCCTTCGTGGACGGGAGCGATTTTGACGCCAACGTGCCGCCGCCGGATTCGGGCACGGCCACCTATGAGGGAAGCGTCCACGGCCTGGCCTATTCCTACGGGGAAGGCGCGCTTGACACCCGTCGCGTGTACACGTGGTCGAAGGATATGGAACTGACGGCGGATTTCTCCGGGAACACGATATCCGGGTGCATGGGCTGCGTGATCACGGACCCGCTGGCGGAACTGTACGAGCCGGTCGATCCGCGCTTCATTCTCGAAGGGGCCGAGATCGGCGCCGCCGGCACTTTCGCGGACGCGGGGGTGCGGATGGAATGGGACCGGTATCCCGGCGCGTCGTCGGACGGCTCGTGGGGCGGCAAGTTCCTGCTGCCCGAGGAGCCCGCTCCCGGCGCGGCGGCGGGCACCATGGGGGTTGAGTGGACCCACGGACAGGGAAATGACGAAACCGGAGGGCATTTCCTCGGCTACTGGTACGCGACCCACGATGAAAGGAAATACGAGCCGGCTGAATAGCTCCCCCGTCCATGACGGATGGCACCGTCCCCGGCGGCAGCTTCGACGGGGACGGCCAGCGTCATTGCCACTGGCGTGGCGGCGAGTGCGGTCAGTCGCTTAGTTGCTGGCATTCGCGACACGGTGCGACAGGACCGACGGGAGCTTCGCGGCCGGGATTCACCCCGTCGCCGGCGTGCTCGCCGCGAGATGACTGTCAACGGGCCCCAGTTGGCGGCTGCGGTTCGCTTCTTCTACGCTTGCCTTGCCTCTCAACGCGCACCGTCCGCGGGTTCCTCCGGCACGCTTATGGCATGATGGGCCTAAAGACACAGGAGTCAAAAAATCTGGGCTACACCCCCACCGGGGTTTCCGCGTGGCCCACTATGCCCGCCTGATACCTGAACGCTCTGGGCCAGGCTATGACTCAAGATCTATCGGTTTGGAGGTAGTGTATCGGTTGGAACGCAATCACCCGGTTGTTTACCATCCGTTCGTCCGGTACCTTCGGAGCCTGGCCGCGGTTCGGACACGGATCCGGCGTTC
>JAPOUP010000302.1 GCA_026708635.1 Rhodobacter sp. | reverse complement strand
TCAGCTTGAGAAGTTCCATGACTGAGAAGGTACGATTGTCTTTCTTGAATCGCCCTATGAACCAGTTAGCGATTTGAAGCGCGTTTTGTCCCATGTGACACCCAATCAGGATAGATCAAGAACAAACCCGCCTCGCTGCTCCGCGATATTGTATACGAGTTATGCGCTTTTATGCTTTTTCAATAACATTTTATGCCAATTCAGCGCAACCAGAAAGTTCTATTTCCATCCGGTCGGGAGACGGATTGACCGACTTAGGCGTTGAATTCGATTTTCCACCATCCGCGGTATGACCAAATCTGGATTCTTCCCGCGCGGACTATTGCGGCAGGACCGCAAGACTCGTTAGAGTGGCGCTTGGGAGAGGTGGCCGAGTGGTCGAAGGCGCACGCCTGGAACGCGTGTAGGCGGGTAACCGTCTCCAGGGTTCGAATCCCTGTCTCTCCGCCATTTAAAACCTTCTAGCTATTGATTTACAATGTATAATTCCGAGTTTTGCGCTTCTGTTCCCACATCCTGTCTGTGTTTGATCAACCCGAACCGTGCAATCCCCTAACCGCTTTCTCCGGTGATCAGGCGTCGCTGGTCGTCTCGGCTGATCTGACCATAGCTGCGAAGGGTGGTCATCAACGGGGTCGCGCAGACAATCTGGGCGCTACGGCTTGTTTATGACCCCACGAATGGCCCTTTTGGAGCCGACCTGCACAGCCTGCTGGAGGGAATCATCATCGGGCCGCACCCATCCACATGTCACCCGCGGAGCTTTCGCTCAACTTTTGGTCGCCGCCTGCGTGCCCGGTGCGAACGAAAAGGTTTTCATGTCGGATATTCCGCTGCGCCCCTGATTGGGTCCGTTCGCGTAAAAGCGCAAACGGACCGAACCTATCGGGCGCGTCGCGCTTCCCGTTTCGCGGCCCCGCGTTCAGGCAAGGAAGTGCCCCCTTTTCCGGACAGCCTGATCGCAAGCCTTCAGCCTTTATCTTACGTTCGCCGACAGGATCTGACCCATGACCGTCGAAACCAATCTTCGCCATCCTCAGGAAATGTTTGCCCAGCCCGCGCCGCAACGAGATCCCGCCCTTCCAGCGCCGCTATGTCTGGGAGCGCGACGGGCAGTGGGAACCGCTGTGGAATGATGTCGAGAATCTGGCGCAGTCGATCCTGGACGACGACGACGGCAAACCCCACTTCATGGGCGCGGTCGTCCTGCAACAATACGCCAATCCCACGGGCACCCTTCCTCGACGCATCGTGGTGGACGGACAGTAGCGCCTGACCACACTCCAGATCCTGATCGACGCCGCCCAGAAGGTGCTGGAGGGCCGGGGTCACGCCGGTCCCGCCGCGCGCCTATCCGACTTGGTGCTGAACCGCGAGGCGTTCCACGACGGTAAGCCCGACAACGCCTTTAAGGTCTGGCCGACACTGGTGAACCAAGAAGCCATCCGTCGATTGTGACGCAATCATTCTGCCGAAGTGAGGTCACAAGGTCAATGATGTGGTCGACTTACGGTTGATTCCGGCCAGTGCGAACCGGCCAGCCAATCTCCGGCGGGGCTGCACATCAGGAGGGAAGGCTTCCAGCGGGAAGGCCCCTGGCTCACGGGGACCGCAACGCGCGCCTGACCGCCTCGGGCTCCTTCTGGATCACCCGCAGCAGTGTGGCCGCCGGGCCGCTGACTCGCCGGACTTCCTGTTCCCACCTGCGGTAGCCGGAAAGGCTCATGCCCATCAGGGGGGCCATCTGCGTCTGAGTGAGCTTAGCCTGCTTGCGGACCTCACGCGGTGCCATGGGCGCATGAACGACGGCGGGGCCTTCACCTCTGGCATGGGCCAGCGCTTCGTTGAGGGACCGGGTCAAGTCTTCTCCGAACGTGCTCATTGCTTCTCCTTGCGGGCTCTCCTGATCGCCGCGACGATCCCGGACGCTGTTCGCTGCTCCGCCGGGGTCAGGTCCGTTCTGGCGGACTTCGCGTAGGCAAGGAGCGCGTAGATGGGTATGTCCTCCCCTCCGTAGAATTAGATCATCCGCGCACCGCCTCGTTTGCCCCGACCCAATGCCGCGAACCGCAGCTTCCGGACGCCGCCCGTGCCGGGAATCTCCTCGCCCGCCCTTGGATTTTCGGCCAAGTAGTTGATCAGCGCGTGCCGCTCCTCCCCGGTAAACAGCCTGTCCGCCTGACGGGAAAATGTCGGGGTTTCAGCCACCGTGTGCATTCTCGTTACTCTAACGCAATGGGGTGTTCAGGGCAACCCCGGCAAGACCGCCGGCATCGGAGCGCAGAGTCATGGCCTTGAACCCCATCACCTTGGTAATCTAGAGATTCCGGCCCGGTGTGAAATGACGCTCTAAGCGGTCTGTCGCCTGTTCAGCGTCCGGTAGACGGTTGGGCGTGACACCGAGAGGATCTCGGCGGGACCGCTGATCGTGTAGTTCCCTGTGTCATGCATGCGTCCGAGTTCTTTCCT
>JAPOUP010000040.1 GCA_026708635.1 Rhodobacter sp. | reverse complement strand
CACACCAGGGACTGGCCGGAAATACGCGGTGCCATGTCAGGCTTCTTCCCTCATCAGGCTTTGGAACGCCTTGCGGCGGTCGTCCTCAATAGGTGACGGCCGATGGGTTTCGCGGCTGACATAGACGTGGGTAAAGTATCCCTCGGCGGCGGCGCTGTCCTCGTCATTGCGAAACAGGGCGACCTCGTAACGAACCGAGCTGTTACCCAGTTTCGCCACGCGCAACCCGGCCGTGACACTGTCGGGAAACCCCATTTCAGCGTGGTATTTGCAGCCGGTTTCCACAACCAGACCATAGGTCTCGCTGTTGCGGGGATCCAGAAGGCCCCGTTCGATGAGCCAGCCGTTCACGGCGGTATCGAACAGGGAATAGTGGACCACATTGTTCATATGGCCGTAGATGTCATTGTCAATCCAACGGGTCTGCAGAGGATAGAAATCCGCATAATCCGCGCGGGTCGGGATCGGCTTCCCGTCACCCATCACCAGGCCGCCCTGTAGATGTTGAAGGCATCCCGCTCCGAGACTTCGCGCGGGTTGTTCACCAACAGGCGCCGCTGCAGCATCGCGTCCGAGGCCATCTTGCCAATGGCGTCCTCGGGGATATCCACGTCGCGCAGGCGGGTCCGCATTCCCAGTTTCGAGGACAGGTCGGCCAGCGCTTCTATGAAAGCGTCGCAACGGGCCTGACTTCCTTCCACCCGTGCGAGACGCGGGAAGGCGTCGGCGGCGATCTCGGCGTAGGGCCCGTGCGCGTCAGGTGCATTGAAGCGCAGCACATGTGGCAGAACCAGTGCGTTCGACAGTCCGTGCGGAACGTGGAAGGTGCCTCCGATGGGATAGGCCAGTGCGTGTACGGCGGCGACCGGGGAATTCGCGAAGGCCTGGCCCGCCAGCATCGAGCCCAGCAGCATCGCGCCACGCGCGTCCCTATCCTTCCCGTTGAATACGGCGGTTTCGATATTGGCGCCCAGCAGGCGTAGCGCTTCGCGCGCCAGCATCCTGGACAGCGGATTGTTGTTGGCGGATCTCGAGGCATAGGCCTCGATCGAATGCACCATCGCGTCGACGCCGGTCGCGGCGGTGATATGGACGGGCAGGCCCGTGGTAAGGTCGGCGTCCAGAACGGCGATGTCAGGCAGGATGACCGGCGAGGACACGCCGCGCTTTTCCTCGGCCCCAACGGTTATGATCGAGACTGGCGTGACCTCGGAGCCGGTTCCGGCGGTGGTCGGCACCAGCACCAGCGGCAGGCGCGGGCCTTTGGCCATGGCCACGCCCCAGGCCTCGTCCAGATCCTCGCCCGAACCCAGCAGCAAAGCCACCAGCTTAGCCACGTCCAGAGAGGAACCGCCGCCAAAACCCAACACCCCGGTGGCACCCGCGTCACGGCCGAACTCAACCGCTTCCACCAGCGTTTCGCGCGAAGGGTCCGCCTCAACGCCGTCGAAGACCGCAACCGTGTGACCGGCGGCTTCCAGCGATGCGATGGCCGGTTCAGCCAGGCCCAACCGGCGCAGCCCTGGATCGGTGACCACCAGGATTGTCTTGCCAAGGGTCTTGCCACCGATTTCGGCCAGGCGCGCGGCGGCGCCGGCCTCAAAAACCAGTGACTTTGTGGTATTGAAGGTAAAGGGGGTCATGTTCTTGTCCTTGGATATCGGGATCGGGCTCCGGCTTCGTAGAGGTCCCGCAGTTTGAAACGCATGATCTTGCCCGATCCGGTCCGGGGAATTTCGTCTACTGATTTTAGGTCGTATGGCAGTTTGTAAGCGGACAGCCGATCGGCGCAGAACGTCCGGACGGCGTCAAGTTCGAGCGTGACCCCATCCTCGGGCACGACGAAGGCGACGGGGACCTCGCCCAATGTCTCATGTGAGACGCCGACAACCGCGCAGTCGCGCACTCCGTCCATCCGCACGACCGTTTCCTCAACCTCGGCGGGCGCGATATTCTGGCCACCGCGGATGATCAGTTCCTTCAAGCGCCCGGAGATTGTCAGGAATCCATGGGCGTCGGCACGCGCCAGATCACCGGTGTGATACCAGCCGTCGCGCAGGGCGCTTGCGGTGGCCTCGGGCTTGTTGCGATAGCCCCGCATCACATTGGGGCCTCGGCAGATAAGCTCCCCCTCCTCGCCCTGCGCCACGTCATTGCCGGTGGTCGGGCTGATCAGGCGGACCGACAGGCCAGGCAGGGGCAGGCCACAGGACCCCGCGACTCGGGCGGAACCCGGCCAGTTTAGGGTAACCATGGTCGAGGTTTCGGTGATTCCGTAACCATCCAGTAGCTCGATACCGAAGAGGTCTTCGAATTCACTGTTCAAGGCGGCGGGCATGATCGCCCCGGCGGAGGCGCAGCGACGGACGGAGCGAAACGGGTTCAGCCCGGTCTCTTTCGCCCTGAGCATCAGATAGTTGAACATGGTCGGAACGCCGGGCATCAGCGTGAAGCGGTCCTGTGCCAGCAGGTCCATC
>JAPOUP010000263.1 GCA_026708635.1 Rhodobacter sp. | reverse complement strand
CGATCGGTAAACAAGGTCACTTTGCTGGGAAATCTCGGACGTGACCCCGAAGTAAGGACGTTCCAGAACGGCGGCAAGGTCGTCAACCTCAGGTTAGCCACATCGGAAACCTGGAAGGACCGCAACACGGGAGAACGTCGTGAACGGACCGAATGGCATTCGGTGGCGATTTTCAACGAAGGACTTGGACGAGTCGCCGAGCAGTATCTGCGCAAGGGATCGTCGGTCTACCTCGAGGGTCAGCTGGAGACCCGAAAATGGCAGGACCAGTCGGGCCAAGACAGGTATACGACAGAGGTCACGGTCCGTCCGTATCGCGGAGATTTAGTGCTGCTTCCTCGCGGCGGTGACGGTGGCCGCGGAGCCGATTACGGCGGAGATGACCGCTCCGGTGGATATGGAGGTTACGACGCGACAACCTCCGGAGACGCCGGACCGCAGCCCGATCAGGGTGGCAATTCACTCCCCTCCAGCGATTTCGACGACGAGATCCCGTTCTGAACGGTTGCGGGTACCCTCCCGGCTGTATTCCCGGCGGTCCGGTGGCGCTCGATGCCGGGTCCCTGCAGGAATTCGGGGATCGCCAGGCCCGGCGGCGAAGTCGGTGCGCCGCGACCTGACGACGGTAACTCCCGGAATGCCACAGCCGGATCTTTACCCGGTCATCCCGATCCCGCTGGCGCCGTCTCCCGCGGCGTTCATCCCGCGCCGTCGCCCCAGACGACAGCGATCCGCCATGGGTGTCCGGAAACGTCATCGATAGACACGGTCGGACGCAACCCCCGTTCAGGACTCGCGCCGCTCGCCTTGCAGGGCGTCGGCAAGCACCGAGCGGACGAGCGCAGCGTCGACGTTCTCGGCAATAAACGCTTTCCCGATGCCGCGGGCCAGGATGAAGCGTAGGCGATCACCGACGACTTTCTTGTCCTGGGCCATCAGGGCCATCAGCGCGTCCGCGTCCGGAAACTGACAGGGAATGTCCATGATGTCCGCCTTCATTCCCGCCGCCCTCAGGTGCCTGCGGAGACGGACGGGATCCTCCGGAGCGCAAAGACCCATCCGCGCGGAGGTTTCGAACGCCAGCATACATCCGATGGCCACTCCCTCTCCGTGCCGCAGCCGGTCCGAGTAACCGACCGCCGCCTCAAGCGCGTGGCAAAAGGTATGGCCCAGATTCAGCAGGGCCCGCTCGCCGCGCTCGGTCTCGTCCCGCCCCACAATCTCCGCTTTCATACAGATCGACCGGAGTACCGCCTGCACCCGCAGCCCGACGTCACCGTCGATCAGGGCCCGCCCATTCGCCTCAAGCCAGCTGAAGAACCCGCTGTCGCCCAGAAGGCCGTACTTCACCACCTCTCCGTAGCCTGACAGGAACTCACGCTCCGGTAACGTGTCGAGCGCCCCGATATCGGCGAGTACCAGCGACGGCTGATGAAACGCGCCCACGAGATTCTTTCCGTGAGACGAATTTATGCCGGTCTTGCCCCCTACCGAACTGTCAACCTGCGCCAGTAAGGTCGTGGGGATCTGCACATAGCGAACGCCCCGTCGCAGTATCGCCGTGGCGAAGCCCCCGAGATCGCCGACTACGCCGCCGCCAAGAACTATAACCGCGTCTCCGCGTTCCACCCTGTGTTCCAGCAACCAGTCAACCGCGTGCGCCAGCCAGCGCCAGGACTTCGTCGCCTCGCCGGCCGGCAACGCCAGGTGGCTGACCGAGATGCCCTCCGCGGCGAGCCCGTCTTTCAGTGCGCCAAAGTGGAGCGCGGCCACCGTCTCGTCTGTCAGAACGGTGACCCGCGGCCGACGCAGCAACGGCGCCAACTCCCTGCCCGCATGTCGGATCAAATCCTTGCCGATACGGACGTCATAGGCTCTCGAGCCAAGCTCAACCCGAACGGTGTCGATCACGAGGGCCTCGCCAGAACATCGGGACGCGACTGAAGCGCGCCGAGCACGCGTTCGGCGGTATCCTGAACGCTGTATTCGCCGCATATCTCGACCTGAAGGTCCGCGAGTCCGTAGACGGGATTGCGGGCGTCGCACAGTTCGGCCAGCGTAGCGAATGGATCGGCGGTCTTTAGAAGCGGCCGCGTGTCCTTGCGCCTGACTCGGCTCCAGAGCAGATCCAGATCGGCTCGAAGCCAGAGCGCCACGCCTCTCTCGGAAATTACGCGGCGGTTCGCCGGATTGAGGAAAACGCCGCCGCCGGTGGACAGAATCCCGCACTCACCCTCCAGAAGCCGAACGATCACTTGCGTCTCCTTCCGCCTGAAGAAAGATTCACCGCATCGCTCGAAGATCTCGGAGATCGATAGGTTGGCGGCTTTCTCTATTTCGGCGTCGCTGTCCATGAACGGCACGGACAGAGTCCTGGCGACCGCCAGGCCTATCGTGGTCTTGCCCGATCCCATCATGCCCACCAGGGCAACCGTTTTCTTCAGCAGAAGATCCATGAACGGTTCCATCCGTCGATTTCCTACCGAACCTATTGGCGATTTCCGTCGGGAAATGCCAT
>JAPOUP010000219.1 GCA_026708635.1 Rhodobacter sp. | reverse complement strand
CGTGAAAGTCAGGCATCGTCCCATCGGTGCTGGAAAACGAGGGCTTATGAGGCCGGAAGTTAAATCCCAATTTGACCTGCACGGGCTTTCATCAGCCGAGTTTCCTGACACCATCTATATCGGCAACAATATGTCAGGCCTTGAAGCTGATCCAAGTAATTACTGGTTCCATGTCGCGCTCGCAGAGCTGCAGCGGTTCCAGAATAGTCATGGCCGCAAGATCGCGTCAGGTGCCTTTATCGGAAGTGCGAACGGCATCGACGTTTTAGCCGCGCTGCGTCTCTTTGACATCAAATCGCTTGTTGTGACCGACATTCTCCCGGAGATACTGCCTACGATCGAGCGCAATATCCGCGGAAAGGATCCCCGCTTCTTTGCGCTTTGCCACAGGCCGCGATTGCGAGCCCGTTCAAGATGCCTGCGAACTGATCTACGCCAATCTTCCTATCATCATGGCGGATGAAGATGACTTGGGTAAGGAGCTTGCCACAACCACGCTGACCGATGGTCGCGTTTATGCCAGCTTGCAAACCGGCTCCGATGATATTCTGGCGCGATGGTCCCTCCTGCCCCAGTTGGGCTTCCTTCGGTCGGCGAAGAACAGGCTCTCACCAAAGAGAGCCATCATCAAATTGATCGGCGGTCGAATCCCGGACACCGCGATCGACGCCTGTTTCAAGCGGGCTGGCATGCACTATGAGCGCGGCATTCAACAAGCCTCCGCCAACGCTGCCTGACGAGAGGGCATGTATTGAATTGCTCCTTTCCACACCGGCCGTCATTCCCTTACGTCGGCTTTATCTCGGGAACCCTGTTCGCGTTGATATGGAGCGGATCGTTCATTGCGAGCAAAATCACCCTGCCGCTATCACCTCCGCTCTGGCTCGCCGCCGAACGGTTAATCGGAGCGTCGCTCATCCTTCTGCCTTTTGTGGGAATCCATGCGCTGCGGATATGGCGTGACGCTGAACATTCGACACGGTTTCGTCTCTTGTGTTCCGCGGCGCTGACCCAGAGTTTTTACCTTGGCGCAGTATTCTACGCGCTTCATTCACTTCCGGCTACCTTCATATCTGTTGTCGGTTCCAGCCTGCCGCTGGTTTCAATACCCGTTGCGACCGCCGTACTCGGGGAGCGCGCGTCATGGCGCGAAGTCATGGTCACAATCTCCGCGGTCGCAAGCGTTATGATCGTCATACTCGGTCGAGACGGCTCCCCAAGCATCGACACGGACGCCTCAGGATTCGCTGTTACCCTTATGCTGCTGGCCGTTCTGGCTCTGGCGACCGGAAACACTCTGCTGAAGCCAGTTGCGGAAACTGGCCAATTACTCCCGCTTATCACGATACAAATGAGCGTTGGTGGGGTGCTGCTTGCCGCCGTTGCCGCCATCGTGGAAGGCCAACCTTATTTCCGTCCAACCCCGGAAGTCCTCGTCGGGTTGATCTATCTGATCGTCATCGGTTCGATTGGCGGGATGTGGCTTTGGATCCTGCTTCTTCAGCAGTTTTCCGCGATCCAGGCGAGTGGCTTCTTTCTCGCAACCCCAATCTTCGGAATTGGCCTCGGCTATGTACTCCTCGGAGAGGTTCTCACACCGGTTCAACTCATTGGTACAGGGATGCTTTGCCTGTTGATCACTATCAGAAGCGGGCTTGGTCAGTCAAAGCCGGACAAAGGTCAGGAAATTAGTTCACCACGACAACCGCCTAACCAATAAAGGACAACATAGATGCGACGTTGTATAGAAAACACGATCGGCGGCACTCCAATTGTCAAACTGACAAATCTCGATATCCCGGATGGTATCCGCATCTTCGCCAAATTGGAGTTTCTGAATCTCGGCAAATGTATTGAGGACACGATGGTTCAGTATGTCCTCGCTGACGCCGAGAGGGAAGAACTATTGTCAATCGGCTCGACAATCGTGGAGAACACCTCGGGAAATACAGGCGCCGGGGAAGGAAAAACAGGGGGATCCATAATGAAAATTGGCTTACCGAGCACGGGTTCGCCAGACGAGTCAATCTAGCGACGTAGACTTGGATAGTCAGCTGATCGCCAGGACTCTCATATGGATTTGAACCTCCCCCTGATTTTGGTCACCGCCTCGCTCGCAATCGCGGGAACGTCAATGGCGTCGGGGCGGGTATCCGGGCTGATGATCGGCGCCGGCATCACAACCGGATCCCTATTTTGGTCAACCGCGGCGGCCCTGGGACTTAGCGCCGTCATGCATGCAAACAGCTGGGCATTTGAGGGGCTCCGCTATTTCGGGGTGGCATATCTCATCTTCCTGGCCTACAGATCAGCCCGCTCGGCGGTCTCGGGAAAAACCATCAGTCCGCGCTCGGAGACCGGAAGTAAAACGGCTCTCTTCGCCAAGGGGCTGCTGCTGCATATCGCCGATCCCAAGGCAATATTGTTCTTTGGAGCGCTCTACTCCATTGGCTTGCCCGCGGACGCCGCGTTTTCGGACCTGACGTTGGTCATTCTCGCCGTAGGCCTGCAGTCCCTCACGATATTTCATGGATATGCGCTTTT
>JAPOUP010000237.1 GCA_026708635.1 Rhodobacter sp. | reverse complement strand
CGGCGCCAGCGTCCGGAAACCGTTCCGCGCGATCCATCCACGTCCGTCCATGCCGCAACCGATGCCCCGGAACGCGCCACGACGCAAGCCGGTCCGGTCCGCCGGTTCGTCGTGCGTGAGAATTCCTCGTCCACACGCACCAGAATGTCCTGCAGATCATCCGTCTTGCCGTCCTCATCCTTGCCGAGAATGAGAATCATGCCGCCGTCGCCGGCCGGCCACAGCGACTCGCGGTGCCTACGCACCCGGTGCCGCGCCTCGCTATCGAACGCCTTCGTATCGTCGCACGGCATAGGGTTCTCGGTTTGTCGATTGTATGCCAGGGGCCGTCCGAGTTGCGGCGGGATCCATTGCGTGCCATAGAGGGTTCATGCCTTATTTCGTCGTCGCGTCGTACGCTACTGTCCCTGCCTTGGCAGCCAGCTTTGCGGGCACCCCGCCTCACGATGCAGAATGACCAAGACCCAGCACGAAATCCGTGATCCCATTCACGTCTTTGTCAGGTTGGGCGGCGATGAACGGCAGGTTGTTGACTCGCGGCCCTTTCAAAGACTGCGCCATATCCACCAGCTGGCCTTGACGCACTTTGTTTACCCCGGCGCAACCCACAGGCGTTTCGAGCACTCGCTGGGCGTGATGGAGCTTGCCAGCCGGGCCTTCGATGTCATCACCCGCCCGGAACACGTCTCGGACGCCATTCGAAACCATATTAAGGAAATCCCGGACCAAACCAAGCTATCCTACTGGCGAACGGTCCTGCGCATGGCGGCCCTGTGCCACGATGTCGGTCACCTACCGTTCTCCCATGCCGCCGAAAGGGAGCTGTTGCCCAAAGGCTGGAACCACGAACGGATGACCCGCGCGATCATTGAGAGTGACAAGATGCGGGAAATCTGGGAAGGGCTGACTCCGCCCCTTCGAGCCAGGGACATCGTCAAGCTTGCCCTCGGCAAGAAAGAAGCCAGGGATCTCGATTTTACCAATTGGGAGGCGATCCTCTCGGAAATCATCACCGGTGACGCTTTTGGCGTGGACCGCATGGACTACCTATTGCGTGATTCCCATCATGCGGGCGTTGCCTACGGCAGGTTTGATCACTACCGACTGCTCGACACGCTCCGGATCCTTCCCTCACCGCAGGAGGGTGATGGATCGGAGCCGGGCGAGCCCATGCTCGGCGTTTCGGAAGGGGGGTTGCATTCAGCCGAAGCGCTCATGCTGGCCCGGTATTTCATGTACGCACAGGTCTACTTTCACCCCGTGCGCCGGATCTATGACATTCACCTGATGGACTTTCTTCGGGAATGGCTGCCGAATGGCCGCTTCTCCACCGATCTCGATGACCATCTCGCCCTGACGGATAACGAGGTCATGGCTGCCCTGTTGAAGGAGGCCGCTACGTGTCCGCACGCTAGCCGAATTGTGGGTCGCCAGCACTTCAAAGTGCTGTATGAGCGCAACCCGCAGGATACAGAGATCAATCCGGAAGCGGCCGCAAGGGTTTATGAAGCCCTTTCAAAACAGTTTGGCGAAGATCTTTTCAAACGCGACACATATCCCCAGCCAGTCGGCCAGCCGGACTTTCCCGTTGAGCTTCGTGACGGAACGATTGTGTCCTCTCTCTCCAAGTCGGCAGCCATCAAACAGGTCCCGGTTGTATCGATTGACACTGTCTTTGCCGAACGTTGCATCCATGAAGCGGCACGGAAGTGGCTTCAGGATCATCGGGAGACCATCATTTGCCCCAACAAGGAGGAGACATAACCATGGAACGCCTTGCAAGAGCGTCCATCATCCTGTCCCTGACGGACAAACTCAAAGAAAGGGGAAGCTGGTGCGGCGAGACCCACATCCAGAAGTCCGGATATGTCCTTCAGGAGCTTCTTAAGGTTCCCTTGGGATTCGATTTTGTGATGTACAAGCACGGCCCCTTTTCATTCGACCTGCGGGACGAATTGACCGCGCTTCGGGCGGATGAACTTCTGGGACTTGAGGTCCAGCATTCGTACGGACCCAAATTTGTCACGACAAAACGGGGGAAGGAGATCCAGGAACGGCATCCCAAGACCCTTGCCAGGCACCAAAAGGCACTGGATTTCGTGGCCGAGCGCCTCGGAGAAAAAAGAGTCGCGGAACTGGAGCGGCTGACAACGGCCCTGTTCGTCACCCTGAATCCAAACTCCGGTGATGGATCTGTCGAAGGACGGGCCAGAGAGTTGCGTCGTCTGAAACCCCATGTTTCGGAACCGAATGCCCGTAATGCCGTAGAGGAGCTTGACCGCATCAGGGCGGACGCCGGCTGACTCTTAAAAACGTAAGTGGGATCCTTCCCAAAAAGGGTGCTATTATAAGGGGACTCGCAGGCGGGTCCCGCTCCATCGCCGCCACCGCGGCCTGAAGATACTCCAGACCATGGAACCAGTTCGGGATGTGGCTCACGCTGCCGCCGGGCGTCGCGGTTGAGACGGTCCTCGAAGGCCGACGACCCGCGGGCCGGCACCGGGAAGGATCCCCGCCTTCGTTCCGAATGTCCGCCATCCTCCTCGGT
>JAPOUP010000269.1 GCA_026708635.1 Rhodobacter sp. | reverse complement strand
CTAGCGTTCTTCGTTCACGGGTTTGCGAAGAGCAATCAGGAGAACATTCGGCGCAAGGAACTCTCGGGCCTGAAGTCGCTGGCCGACGAGTATCTGGCGTTGGACGGAACGGGCCTGGCGGCCGTGCAGGCGACTGGAGCGATAATCGAGGTGGAATGCAATGACCAAGCAGTATGAGAGTGAGGTTCTGGCATCGGTGCACGAGGCTGCGCTCGGCCTGGCCGAGGCGGGCCTGATGTCGAAACGGACCATGCGCAAGTTCGACGAGATGTGCCTGACGCCCGTCAGGGAGATGACGCCCGAGGACATCCGTGCGCTCCGCATGCGCGAGCGCGCGAGCCAGGCGGTGTTCGCGCTCCATCTCAACGTGACGACGGGTCTGGTAAGCCAGTGGGAGCGCGGCGAGAAGCGTCCGCGGGGGCCGTCGCTGAAGCTGCTGACGCTGGTGGAGAAGAACGGTCTCGGCGCGGTTGCCTGAGGCGCGGCCGGACGTCGGGATTTCGGAAACGACGGCGTGGCTGGCGGCGGGACCATTCTGGCCATCGCGTCATGTGTGTGTCCACAGACGCAGATTCCAAAGTCCTGGCGCGCCGGACGGGATCGTCGTCCCGCTGGCCAACTGGCGGGCTGATGACATCGATCCTGAATTCGCCGTTCCTGCTGCATGGCCACCCTGAACTGACGGCGAGATGGGATCGCTGATCTGTCCGCGGACCGGGGCGACGGCGAGCCGCTCGCCGAACCTTTCGTGCGGCTAGCCCCGGGGCGTCAAGGCGCGCCCCTTCAACGCGCTATGTGTCCAGCGCTGAACAATGTGGTCTCTCCGCTACTGGCCAATCAAGCGAGGAAGAGTCAGCGAAATTGCCGGAATGAAGGTAATCATCATCAAGGCGGCAAAGATCGCAATGTAGAACGGCCAGATCGTTCGAACCGCGGTTTCCATTGGCAACTTGCCAACGGCACATCCGACAAACAGGCAGGATCCGACCGGCGGCGTGCACAGGCCCAGGCCCAGATTGACAAGCATAATCATTCCGAACTGAAGCGGATCTATGCCCAGGCTATTGGCTACGGGCAGGAAAATCGGCGTGCAGATGAGAATCAGGGCGGCCATGTCCATGATCATCCCCAGTACCAGCAATGCCACGTTAATCATCAGCAAGATCAAGATGGGGTTTTCGGTCAGTCCGGTCAGGAGATCCACTGTCTTGGTCGGAACGCGGTAAAATGTCAGCATGTAGGCGAATGCCGCGGCGCAGGCGATCAGGATCATGACCATTGAAGTAGTGCGCACCGACTGCACAACGGCAATGCAAAAGCTCTCCCAAGTGATGCTGCGGTATACCAGAAGGGTTACGGCGAACGCGTAGATGGCCCCGAAGGCAGCCGATTCGGTAACCGTAAAGACGCCAGACAACACCCCGCCGACAATTATCACCGCTGTCAGGAGTCCAGGAATTGCCCCGACGAAGCTGAAGACAAGCGCACCGAACCCCGGAAATTTTTCCGCACTGTAGTTGCGGCGCACGGCCACAATGTACGCTGCGGCGGCCAGACATATGCACATAAGGACGCCAGGCACCACGCCAGCCAGAAAGAGCTTGGAGATGGAAATTCCGCCGCCGGCGGCTATGGCGAAAATGATCATGTTGTGACTGGGTGGAATTATGATGCCCGCAATCGAGGACGTGACGGTCACATTCACGGCATAGTCCGCATCATACCCCTTTTTCTTCATTACCGGGACGAGAATTGACCCTAATGCGGAAATGTCGGCAACGGCCGATCCGGAAATCCCGCCGAACAGCATTGAAGAGAAGACATTGACGATTCCCAGGCCGCCACGGACGGCGCCAACCGCGGCCGAGGCGAACTTGACCAATCGCATGGCAATGCCGCCATGGAGCATCAACTCTCCCGCAAAGATGAAGAACGGGATAGCCATCAGCAAGAAGACATTGATCCCCGAAATGATCCTCTGGAATCCGATCATCAGGGGCAGGCCCTCGTACCAAAAGGCCGCGACGGCCGAAATGCCGAGCGCGAATGCCACTGGCACGCCGAGCAGAATACAGATGGCGAACAGGCCAAGGAGAAACAGAAGCCCCATTGAGGTTCCTCATCGGATGGTGTCGCTGCGTTGGTCCAGCCCCAGCGCGAGGCGCAGCAGATGGCCCAGGGAAAACAGCAGGATGAGTGCGCCGCTGACTGTCAATGGCATCGACCGGAGGCCTTCGGGCAATTGAATTAGCGGGATCATTGAACCCCACTTGAACAACGTGAGCTTGGCGCCATAGTAGAGCATCAGCCCGCCGAAGATGGCCATCAACACATCGGTTGCAATGACGAAGATCGTTCGCATCCATGTCGGCACGGCGCGGCGAAGAACCGTCACCGAGAGATGCGAGTGCTCGTGCACGCCGACGGCGGCGCCCAGAAAGGCGATGGTCATCACCAGCAGCAGCGCCGCCTGTTCGACCCAGGTTGGCGTTGCGTTCAGGACATATCTCCCAAAGACCAGCCAACCGAATATGACTGTCAGGAAGACCAGGGAAACGCCTGTCACCAGCCGGCAGGCTGCGACGACGATGCCCAGAAGCGCGTCGATTGGCTTGACGAATTCGTGCGATGGATTCCGGGTGTCCGGATCAGGCATCTGAATTCTCTCGGCATGATGCGCCCCCGAAGACGTCGGGCCAGGGGCGCATTGCCTGGGTCAAGCTCAATTTGTCGCCTGGATCAACTCCACCAGCGGGCGCAGTTCCGGATTGGCCGTAAGGTAGGCTTCGTAGACCGGCGCCATCGCGGCCTGGAACGGACCCTTGTCAGCGATCTCGTTCGTGACGACACCGGCTTCCTCGACCATCTTGCGGCTTGCGGCCTCGCGATCAGTCCAGAGCTTGCGCTGCAATTCGGCAGATTCGACTGCCGCCTCCCTGACCGCTGCTTTGTGCGCGTCGGACAACGCATTGTAGACATCTGCATTGATGCAAACGCATTCCGGTATGATAAGGTGCTGGCTTAGGGAATAGTAGCCCGCAACTTCGAAATGTCCCGTCGATTCGTAGGATGGCCAGTTGTTTTCCGCGCCATCGACAACGCCAGTCTTGAGTGCCTGATAGACCTCGGCAAACGCCATTGGAGAAGGGTTCCCGCCCAGTTCCGAGATCATGCCCGAGTAGAGGTCGTTGTTCATGACCCGCACCTTCATGCCGGCCACGTCCTCGGGGGCGTTTATCGGTTTGGCGCCATTATAGAACGATCGGGCTCCTGAATCGTACCATGCAAGGGGAATCAAGCCCTTTGCGGCCATTCCCTCTGCAATCTTGGCGCCGCCTTCGCCGCTAAGGACCCGGAACATGTGAGGCACGTCCTTGAAAATGAAAGGCAACGAAACGACATTGGCCTCGGCGGCAATCGGTCCGATCGGGCCAAGATTGAAGTTCCCGATTTCAAGCCCGCCAAGGCGCACTTGCTCGATCGCGTCAGGCTGACTGCCTAGCGTTCCTCCGTGAAACATCTGAAGCGTGATCTCTCCATCCGTCTTTTCAGCGACAAGTTCGGCGAACCTGTCCATGGCAACGGTGTTGGGATAGCCATCGACATGGATGTTCCAGCCGCGCCATTCAGCCGAAGACGCTGCATGACCAAATAAAGTCAGGGCTGCCGCAGCGCCGATCAGAGACGCCTTTATCTTCTCGTGCATCAGGTTCTTCCCTTCATGTGCTCGGAGAGGTCGCGGCCACTGGCGGAAATCAACCTAAGTTCGAAGATCCCATTCTCCGAATAAAGCCGCCGAAGCTTGAGTATGGCGACGTTCTGCCACTCTCCGTGTTTAAGGTTTGGCCGCTCGTTCGTCAGCAGCCTCGGTGGTCAGTCGTAGACGAAGGAGGTCCGCATTGCACCCAGATTGTCAAGGAGACTTCCGATTCAGGCACCCAGACCCTCGGTCATGTGAACGGCATCCCGGCCTGGGTTGCGTGACGCGTAGTTGCCCCAGCGTCGGAACATGCAAGCCGATTGCCAGGGGCGTTCCATTCTCCCCACGGCACGACACCCGCTCCGCCTCGATGAATTTCCGGATGAATGGCATGGATTCCTCCCTCTCCCCGAGGACCCCCTAGGGGATCCCGTCCGCGCCGCGTCCCGCACGGCCTCCTCCGGGAGCGCGGACCGGGGACGCGGAGGCTAACGCACCGTACGGTTACTCGATCCGCCCGCAAGGTGTCAAGGGTGTAGCCCAAGTTTTTCGGTCGTGCCGCGAGAGCTTGAATCGCCCGCCAGTCGAGGGTCGGGCAGCCTGAGGTCCATGACGCATCCCTTGGGCGGGAGCATGGCGCTGTCGCCCCTCTGGGACCAGCGGGTGCCGGGGCACTTCAGCCGCGGCCCGAATGTCCGGCATCCCGCTTCCGACCTGGATGCCCCGCTAGCGGTACCGGTCGTATCCCATCCGCTCCATGTTCCCGCGAAAATACCGCACGCAGGCGGCCACCTCCCCGTACCTGCCGCTGAACGGCTCCGGCCAGCGCACCATGTTCGCGACCCGGCCGGCCTCGATGTCCGCCCTGACTTCCCCGAACCGACGCTCCCGGGCCGATGTGGCCGCCCGCGACGGACAGGCACGGGTCCCTAAGGAAATGACATTGCGGCTTCGTCCAGCGGAAAGAGGAGATCACGCGGATCGTTACAAGGGAATGGGCGGTGCCGTGAAATCCGGGGCTTCTATCCGTGATTACTTTAGGGGATTACTTCAGCCTGACAGTTCCGGAGAAGGATCGCTCATGTATCGTTTCGTCACCTGCTTGATCGCCTGCTCAATCGCCTGGTTGGCAGTGTTCCCGGCCCGAGCCGCCGAGGTAACCAGCTACAAGCTTGACAACGGATTGGATGTGGTCGTGATCGAGGATCACCGCGCGCCGGTCGTGGTGCATATGGTCTGGTACCGTGCCGGTGCCGCGGACGAGCCGCCCGGCAAGTCGGGAATCGCGCATTTCGTCGAACATCTGATGTTCAGGGGTACGGATGATCTGGAACCGGGTGAGTTCTCGGAGATTGTCGCGGAAAACGGTGGTACGGATAACGCGTTCACGTCCTGGGACTACACTGGATATTTCCAGCGCGTCGCCGCCGACCGACTGGATCTGATGATGCGCATCGAGGCGGATCGGATGCGCGACATATTGTTTACCGAGCAAGAGATTGACGTCAATCGGGAGGTGATTCTCGAGGAGCGCAACCAGCGTATGGAGAACGACCCCGGCGCGCTCTTCGCCGAGCAGCGCCGCGCCGCCCTGTTCATGAACCATCCCTATGGTATTCCGGTCATCGGCTGGCGGCACGAGATGGAGGGGTTGGAGCTGGAGGACGCTTGGGCTTTCTACAGAAAATTCTATGCCCCGAACAACGCTGTCCTGATAGTTGCCGGAGACGTGCTTCCGGAAAATGTACTGGAACTGGCGAAGGTGCATTACGGGCCGTTGGAACCGTCGCCGATACCCCGAGAGCGCATGAGGCCTATGGAGCCGCCACAGCTCGCCGAGAGACGGTTGCTGTTCGAGGACTCGAGGGTCGGCGAGCCCTATGTCGTGCGTACCTATCTCGTGCCCGAACGGAACCCGGGCGCGCAGGAGGAGGCCGCCGCTCTGGCGATGCTTGCCGCGCTTCTCGGCGGAAACAGCGCGACATCGGTATTGGGGCGGAAGCTGCAGTTCGAGGAGCGGAAGGCGATCCACGCCTCGGCTTACTATCAGGGGCTGTCGCTGGACTACGGAACGTTCACGCTGTTTATCGTTCCATTACCGGGTATTTCGTTACGGGAAGCCGAGGACGCGCTGGATCGGGCGGTCGCCCAGTTCATGGAAGAGGGAGTCGATCCGGAACGGTTCGACCGAATCAAGATGCAGCTTCGCGCCGCACGTATCTATGCCGAAGACTCCGTCCAGACGTTGGCGCGAGACTACGGCTCTTCCCTGACATCGGGTCTGGGGATAGATGATGTCGAGGCATGGCCCCGGATACTCCAGGAAGTAACGCCCGAGCGGGTTATGGCCGCCGCGGAAGAGCTGCTTGACCGACGCCGGTCCGTCACTGGCTGGATCCGGAGACCGGGGAACGGCGAGGTGATCCAATGAAAGGGATCGCCCCGCTTCTGTTGGCGACGCTGGCTTTCACGGATACCGCACGCGCGGCCGTCGATATCCAGGAAGTCACTTCCCCCGGAGGGATCACCGCTTGGCTGGTTGAGGAGCGTTCGCTGCCCTTCATGGTGCTGGAGATGTCGTTTGGAGGCGGTGCGTCGCTCGACGCTCCAGGCAAGCGTGGCGCGGTCAATCTGATGACGGGACTCATCGGAGAGGGTGCCGGAGGGCTGGATGCCCGGGAGTTCGCCGCCGCTCAGGAAGCGTTGGCCGCGGGCTTTGGCTTTGATGTCCATGACGATGCGCTGACGGTATCGGCGCGTTTTCTGACCGAAAACCGCCATGAAGCGGTGGAACTCCTGCGGTTGGCGCTTGCCGATCCAGGCTTTGACGAAGACGCTGTGGAACGGGTGCGCGGTCAGGTACTGTCCGCCATCCGGTCGGGCCTGAAGGATCCCGACGGTATCGCCGCCAGGCGGTTCGACGAGCTTGCGTTCGGCGCGCACCCTTACGGTTCGTCGATTTACGGAACACTGGACAGCGTTTCGGCTCTGACAAGAGATGATATCGTTGCCGCGCATCGGAGCGTTCTGGTCCGCGACCGTCTCCATGTCGGAGCGGTAGGGGACATCACCGCTGAGGAGCTCGGCTTACTGCTCGACGATCTCCTCGGCAGTTTGCCAACGGGCGGTGCGGGGAGACCCGATCCGGTCATGCCGGATTTCGCGGGTGGTGTTGAGGTCGTTCCCTACGATATCCCCCAGTCCGTGGCGATTTTCGGGCATGGGGGAATTCCCCGCGATGACCCTGATTTCTTCCCCGCGTTTGTGCTCGCCACAATTCTTGGAGACAGTGAATTCAATAGTCGGTTGATGCGGGAAGTGCGCCGGGAGCGCGGTCTGACGTATGGTGTCTACACCTATCTGGCAAACAAGGATTACGCGGATCTGATGATTGGCTATGTGGCTTCCGCCAACGACCGGATCGGCGAGACGATCGAGGTGATCCGGGATGAGTGGGCGAGTATCGTCTCCGAGGGCGTGACCGATGGGGAGCTGGAGGCGGCGAAGACCTTCCTTACCGGAGCCTATCCGCTTCGGTTCGATGGCAATGCCCGCATCGCGGGTATCCTTGCGGGAATGCAGATTTCCGGATTGCCCGTTGATTACATCTCGACGCGCAACGACTATGTGCGCGCCGTGACGGGTGAGGACATAAGACGGGTTGCGACCCGGCTCCTGGATCCGGACCGGCTTACGTTTGTCGTTGTGGGCCAGCCTGTGGGAGTGGAATCAACCCGGTGACCGGAGCGCGGCCACCGTTCCCGAAATCGGGCGGTGGATGTGGAGTGGTTGCCACGCGGATCCCGCTCCGCCGCGTGGCGGAGGCAACGAAACGGTCAAAATCAGGGGATGGTTTCAAACGCGATGGCCCTGCAGGACTTACCCGCCGCTATCGGGGAACAGGGACCCGAAGCCGAAATCGAACTTTCCTTCGCTACCGTCGCTTTCGGCGAAGCGAACCTCGGCGATACCCGAGGCGCGGCGTGGCCGATTCTGGGAATCGGGAACATTGGACAGTTGACCGCCCCACCGTCCCGAATAGGTCTCAATGTTTCGGGTGGGATGCGAGACGATAACATTGGGTTCCTCGAAGACGCCGTTTGATTCCAGAACCGTCGATTCAAGCGTGATTTCATAATCTTTGGGCAAGGCGGCCGGTGGGTCGCCCCTCCACGGCAGGATCGGATAGAGATAGTAGGTCTGTGCGGTAACGTCGCCGTCGCAGCCGATACAGCCCCGAATCGAACCGTTGGAGAAATCCACATTCAGGCGCGCATCGGCGTAGACCTCGGCGAATTCGGTTGTGCCGCGCTGATCTGCGAACGTCGAGTCAGCGCCATATGTATACTCGTAGAGACCGCCCGCCTGACCGCTGTAGACGGCGCTGCCCGCGGTTGGCAAGCGCGGGGGACGGGCGGCGTCGAGCTCGGGGCCGGCGAAAAATACCTGTCGCTCCGCGTTGGCGATATCATTCCGCTCAACACCTGCGGGGAAATGCATCCACCAGCCGGCGACTAAATAGTCCGCCGGGTCGGAATCGTTCTGTTCGACATTGGCAAACACCAAGGTCTTGCCGTCGCTGTGATTCTCCGACAGCAGGTATTCACGGGACACGAAGCCCTCCATGGAGGGGGGCGGAATCACGAAGCCCCAAGCCGTTTCCAGATGTCGGCGGCTGTCGAGAACACGGCGGGAACCCTCGCGCGGGACGACCACGGTCACCACGCCATTGGCCAAACGGGCGTCGACATGATAATCGCCGCGGATATCGGTGGGTGGCGGGGATGGGAGTGCTTCCCGCTCCTGCGATGAACCGCCACAGCCGGCGAGCAGGCCGACGGTGACGGCGAGGGCGGACGGGAAAGTGATTCCCGGAAGATGGTTGGGCATAAGTTGATTCCAGTGGAGCGGTCATACGGTCAATTAAGGTGACTTACTTATCTTAAAAAGCAGAGATCGAAACCCCCGCATTATGCGATTGGCGTAATCCACCGCTGTCTGGCCTGACTTGGCCCCTTGCTCAATGCCCGCGCGACAGGCCGCCCGGGAAGCAGGGAGCGGGCCTCCATGATCGCGGCGCGAACCAACGGCTCCATATGTCGGGTCTGGAGGCTTTCGCCCGGTTATGCTACTGACGGTAATATGCAGAAAACGCGTCACGAAATGGATGGAGACCGTCCGGTCATCTGCCAGCTCGGCGAGTCCGTGGTCAACCGTATCGCCGCCGGCGAAGTGGTCGAGCGGCCCGCCTCCGCGGTCAAGGAACTTGTGGAGAACGCGCTTGATGCGGGAGCCCGCCGCGTAGGCATCCAGTACGCGGACGGTGGAAAGACGCTGATCAGGGTGGTGGACGACGGTCATGGTATCGCCCCCGCGGATCTGCCGTTGGCGCTCTCCCGCCACGCGACCTCCAAGATCGATGGCAGCGACCTGCTGAACATCCACACGTTCGGGTTTCGGGGTGAGGCGTTGCCGTCACTTGGGGCGGTCGGGCGGCTTGCGATCACATCGCGTGTGCAGGGAGAGGGAGGTGCCAGGATATCGGTATCCGGTGGACGGCGGGATGGCCCGCGTCCGGCGGCGCTGAATGGCGGAACGGTGGCCGAGCTTCG
Organism: Rhodobacter sp.; assembly: GCA_026708635.1. GTDB lineage: Bacteria > Pseudomonadota > Alphaproteobacteria > Rhodobacterales > Rhodobacteraceae > JAPOUP01. Next base: position 13,167 of record JAPOUP010000269.1, on the reverse strand, counting down.
GGATCTGTTCTTCGCGACGCCAGCGAGGTTGAAATTTCTCCGCTCGGACCGTGCGGAGGCGCAGGCCATCCTGGGCGTGGTCAAACGCCTGGCGATGGCCGAGCCCCGCGTGGGATTTACCCTGCATGACGTTTCCCGTGGCGGAGATGGCAGGCAGGTCCTGCGCGCGGACCCCCTGACCGGAACTTTCCAATCCGCGCTTCGAGACCGGCTTACCCGCGTTCTGGGAGCGGAGTTCTCGGACAACGCCGTGCGGGTTGACTTCGCCCGTGACGGGCTGCATCTGACGGGCCTTGCCGCTCTGCCCACGTATTCCCGCGGGCGGGCGGTTGCCCAGTATTTCTTCGTTAACGGACGGCCCGTTCTGGACAGGATGCTTTTTGGTGCCCTCCGGGCCGGCTACACGGACCTCCTCAGTCGTGACCGGCATCCGGCGGCGGCACTGTTCATAAACTGTGATCCGCAACTGGTGGACGTGAACGTGCATCCGTCGAAGGCTGAGGTGCGGTTCAGAAATCCCGCCTCCGCTCGGTCGCTGATCGTACTGGGACTGCGCGGCGCGCTATTGGAATCCGGCCACCGCGCGTCCAGCACGGTGGCCGACGCGGCACTGGGAGCGATGAGCCCCGAGTTCGGCGCTCACGCCCGGGTCTACCAGATGGATTCGTATTCGCGTTCCGTTCGCTCCCGGCGCAACCGACCGACCGATCCCCTTTTCGACGATTCGGTGACCGTTTCCGCTCGAGCCGAGCATGTCGCGCCGACAACCGTCGATGAGGCGTTGGCCAGCCCCCTGGGGGCGGCACGGGCCCAGGTGCATGAGAATTACATCATCGCGCAGACAGCGGACGGTATTGTCATCGTCGACCAGCACGCCGCACATGAGCGTTTGGTGTATGAGAAACTGAAGGAGCAGATGGCCGGGCGGCGCGTCGCTTCGCAGGCGCTGCTGATCCCCGAAATCGTTGAGATGCCCGAAGAGAGCGCGTCCCGGCTTCTGGAGGTGGCGGACGATCTCTCGCGCCTGGGCCTGGTCATCGAGAGATTCGGTGGCAACGCCCTGGCCGTGCGTGAAACGCCCGCGATACTCGGCACGGTGGACGCCGCGGCAATGCTGCGCGATGTTCTCGACGAATTGAGTGACCTTGGAGATAGCGGCGCGGTCCAATCGCGTATCGATGCGGTGCTGTCACGCATGGCCTGCCATGGTTCGGTGCGTTCCGGCCGCCGGATGGCCGCGGAGGAAATGAACGCGTTGTTGCGCGAGATGGAGATGACGCCCTATTCCGGCCAATGCAATCACGGTCGGCCCACCTACGTGGAACTGAAACTGAAGGACATCGAACGGCTATTCGGGAGAACGTGACCGAAAGGATCGGGCCTGCGGGCTATCGGTCGGTCGGAGATTTCCGAAGAATTCCCGATCGGGTGACGCCGAGCCGCTTCTTGCGTATTTATGGTCCGTCCGATCTGGAACATATCGCGGCCGGGCCCTTACCTGAGCGATGACGTCGGAAATCGGGGTCATGTCGGATCGGGCCACGGTGACGGTTCGGGTGGTAAGGGTAACGCCCGTACGATCGCATGGCGCACGTGAATGATCCGGTGGCGGCCGGATCTATCATACGGGCCCGCGATACGGAGGAATGGAGGAGGAACGGAAATGGTTGATGCGTCTTTCCGGCCGGTATCCGGTATGGACCTGCCACGATTCGCGGGGATACCGACATTCATGCGGCTACCGCATATCGACCTGGACGACACGGGGATTCGGGACGTCGACATCGGCTTGATTGGTATCCCCTGGGACAGCGGAACGACAAATCGGCCGGGCGCGAGGCACGGACCAAGACAGCTTCGTGACAATTCCACGATGATCCGGGCCGAGCATGGGGCCACCGGCGTGCGTCCCTACGAGACGGCCAATTGCGCGGACCTCGGTGATGTCGGCCCGAATCCGACGGACATCCATGACACGATGAACCGGATCACGTCGTTTTACGATCGGGTGGTGGAGGCGGGTATCCTGCCGCTGACGGCGGGAGGGGATCACCTTCTCAGCCTTCCGGTGCTGCGCGCGCTCGCCAGGCGCCGTCCGTTGGGAATGGTGCATTTCGACAGCCACACCGACCTGTTCCGCTCCTATTTCGGCGGGACGGAATATACCCATGGCACGCCGTTCCGGCGGGCTGTGGAGGAGGGACTTCTTGATCCGGCGCGGGTGGTTCAGATCGGAATCCGCGGCACCGCCTACGACACGGAGGACAGGGATTTCGCGAAGTCAGTGGGGATTCGCGTGATTCCCGTCGAGGAATACTTCTCCCGCGGCCCGGAGGACGTGATGGCGGAAGCCCGGAAAATCGCTGGCGACGGGCCGACCTACGTGAGCTACGATATCGATTTCGTGGATCCGTCCTTCGCGCCCGGCACCGGAACGCCGGAGGTCGGAGGGCCGAATTCCTTCGAGGCTCTGCTTGTGGCCCGGCTTCTCGATGGGTTGGATGTCGTGGGCGCGGACCTGGTCGAGGTATCCCCTCCGTTCGATCCGTCAGGCGGCACGGCCCTTCTTGGCGCGTCGATCATGTTCGAGCTGATCTGCGTGATGGTCAGGAAGCGTGCGGCTGTTGATATGGCGTGAGGATCCGCCCCGGTATGGATCCGCCGTTCCGTTCCGCGGGATTTCCCGGGGCCCGGACTCCTGACGGTGGCCCTCACCGTGGGGACGTAGCGTAACCGACGCGCGTAACGCGCCGGGCCCGGAAACGCTCCCGAATCCGAAATGTCCATGGATCCCGGGAGCCCGAAACTCCCGGAGTCCGGAAAGGAGTTCCGAAAAAAAGGACCCGGCCTTGATCTGGATCAATTGCGGCGCCTCGCGTCACCGCTAGACTTCCGAACCAGTCCCGGAATTATTCGCCAGGAGGCCATTGTGAGATTTTCGCGTTATATCGCCCGTTTCCTTTGCTTTGTCTCCGCCAGCGCCGCTTTCGCCGACCCCATTGAACCCATGGACGTGAACGGCGAGCTCGCCGAGCTCGGAAAACGGATGTTCTACGATACGCGCCTGTCCGGGGACACGTCACTGTCCTGTTCTTCCTGTCATGACCCGACGAAAGCGTTCTCGGATGGAGAGGCGCTGTCCCGGGCGTACGGCGGGTCGGCCCATTTCCGGAACTCGCCGACACTCGCCAACGTCGGGTACCGCGCCGCGTGGATGCACGATGGCAGGCTTGGCACGAATCTGAACGACGTGGCCCGGGAAATGATAACCGAGACCTACCTCATGAACATGGATATGCGCATCATGCAGGAACGCATGAAGCAGGATCCGGTCTACGTTGAGATGTTCAGGGCCGCCGGTATGTCCGAACCCTCTAACGGCGGGGCCCGAAACGCGTTACAGGCGTTCATGCGGACGATTGTGTCGAGGGGCGCGCCGGTCGACTCCGGAAGCCTGTCTCCCGGGGCACGGCGGGGACGGGATATTTTCGAGGGCAAAGGTGGCTGTACCGACTGCCACTCGGGCGTGCGCTATACCGATGACCAACCCTACAACACGGGAGTTCCGGACAACCCGGAAATCTGGAATGACCCCGAGCGTCATGTGACCTTTGTCACATACGCCAAGTTCATGGGAATAGAGAACTACATGAACCTTCGCGAGGATCCGGGCGCTTTCGTGCGGACGCACCGTCCCGAGACCCGAAGAAGCTTCCTGACGCCGACGCTCCGCGAATTGACCCATACCGCGCCCTATATGCATAACGGCGTTTTCGATACGCTGGAGCAGGTCGTTGAATTCTACAATGACGGCGGTGGCGACGATCCTCTCAAGGATCCGCGGCTTCGCCCTCTCGGTCTCGTCCCAAGCGAGCAAGCCGACCTAATCGCATTTCTCGTGAGCCTGTCCGGCGAGAGTTTCGCAACGGAAGACTACGTCTGGTCCGATGACGATCCGTTTGGATACGAGCTGATCGAAGACTGGCGCAACGTATTGAACTGAAGGGATGGATCCATGAGATATTTCAGTGCCGCCGTCGCATCCGTTCTTGTTCTTTCGGGCGCGGCCGTAATGGCGCAGTCCGAACGTCCGTCCGAACTCGCGCCGCTCGGACCTCCGCCGGTTCCGGCGGACAATCCGATGTCGCAAGCCAAGATCGAGCTCGGGCGACAGCTTTTCTTCGATCCGATCCTGTCAGGAAACTACGGCATGCCATGTTCCGCCTGCCATCTGCCCGAAGCCGGCTGGTCCGTTCAGGCGCCGGTCAGCATCGGCTATCCCGGAACGATCCATTGGCGCAATAGCCAGACGATCGTCAATTCCGCTTACTACAGGAAGCTGTTCTGGGCGGGAGCGTCGGGATCCCTTGAGCACCAGGCGCGTTCGGCCGCGCGTGGCGGAGTCGCCGGAAACGGCGAGGATGACATGATGGAGGCGCGTCTGGCCTTCGTGCCAAGGTACCGGCGGGCGTTCCGTGAGGTGTTTGGCGACGACTGGCCAAGCGTGCGCCATGCCTACATGGCCCTTGCCGCGTTCCAGCGTTCGGTTGTCCAGACCGATACGCCTTTCGATCGATATATGCGTGGCGACGACGGCGCGTTGACCGAGAGCCAGAAGCGGGGGCTGGACCTGTTCGTCGGCAAGGCGAACTGCGTGACCTGCCATAGCGGGCCACTACTGTCGAACGAGGCCTACTACAACACGGGCGTCCCGGCCTACGCCGGCTGGGAGGAAGATCCGGTCGCACAGATAACGTTCCGTTTTGAACTCTACGCGAAAGGGGTGACGGAAGAGAGATACCGAAACCTCAAGGATGATCCGGGGCTCTATTTCCGCACCAAGCAGGAAGCCGATCTCGGGAAGTTCCGCGTGCCCTCCCTGCGCTATGCCAAATACACCTATCCCTATATGCACAACGGCATGATCGAGACCCTGCGCGACGTGGTCCTCTTCTACAATCAGGGTGGAGGCGAGAACGAGTTCTCGGCCACGAAGTCGCCGCTGGTCAAGCCGCTTGGCCTGAGCGATGCCGAAATCGACGACGTCGTCGCGTTTCTGGAAAGCCTGAGCGGAGACGAGATCATCATCACGGAACCCGACCCTGCCTTCATGGAGCCGCTTCCCGTGGCGCGGCAATGATAAGAGGAGCGACTCGATGACCAAGCTCGACCCTGAAATCCGGGAGGCCATAAATGGACGGCACGGCGAGGCGGAGAGGGCCGGCACCCGCAAGTGCCTGATGAACAGGCGCCAGTTTCTCCTGACAGGTGGAATCGCGACGACAGTGATCATGGTCAGCGTGCCGGGAATGCCCGAGGCGCAGACCCCCGCCGCCATATCGACTTACCCGCGCAAGTTCATCGCGAAGCTTAGCGAGCTCGAGACCGACCGACCGATGGATTTCGAATACCCGGATGAAGGGCCTTACGCGGAATCGATACTGGTCAAACTCGGCCGGGAGGCCGGCGGCGGTCTGGGGCCCGATAGGGACGTCGTGGCCTTCAACTATACCTGCACGCATCAGGGCGGTTCCCTGTACGGCACGTACCAGGCTGACGACAAGGCACTTGGGCCATGCCCGCTGCACCTGACGACATTCGATCTCACCCGCCACGGGATTTTCATCTCGGGTCAGGCATATCAGTCGCTGCCGCAGGTGCTTCTGGAACTTGACGGCGACGACATCTTCGCCGTCGGCATGTTCGGCCTGATCTACGGCCGCTTCGACAATCTGATGGCGTGAGGAGGTATTGAGATGTCCACACCGTATTACATTCCCGAGACCTCCGTCCCGCTTCCGCCGCCCGACGCCGACGTGATCTCAACCGCCTGTGACTATTGCATCGTCGCCTGCGGCTACAAGGTATACCGATGGCCCGTCGCCGGAGGCCGTAACGGCGGTCCGACCGCATCGGAAAACGCTTTTGGGGAAGATTTCCCCGTGGGTCCGCTTGGCCCCTGGATCGCGCCCAACCAGCACAATATCGTGCTCCACAACGGCGAGCCGCACCATGTCGTGATTATCCCGGACAAAGATGCGCAATTCGTAAACTATAACGGCAACTCGTCGATTCGCGGCGGAGCGATCGCGCAGAAAGTGTACAATCCGCAGACCCCTACACGTGATCGCCTGAAGTCACCCATGGTGCGGATGTTCGGTGTTCTGATGCCGGTGACCTGGGACTTCGCGACCGACATCGCCGCGCGGGTCGGGAACTACGTGCTTGAGAGGCACGGAACGAACGCATACGGGGTCAAGACCTTTTCCTACGGCTACATGGAAAATACGTACGCTATCACGAAGTACGCTCTCCGCCACGTGCGTACGGCGAATTTCACCTTCCACGACACACCTTCGGACGTGACCTCCACTCCGGGTTTTCGCGATGCCGGTTTCGACAATTTCGGGCCGTCCTACGACGACTGGGCGGATGCCGATACCTTGATGATGTGCGGAACCGATCCTTACGAATCGAAGACGATCCTCTTCACCGACTATATCATGCCGGCGATTCTTGGCGGGCAGAAGGCGATCTTTCTCCTGCCCCGCCGGACGGCGGGCGTGGCTTTCGCGGAAAAGAACGGGGGTCTTTGCATAGACATCCAGCCGGGAACCGATCTTCCCGTGGTGCTGGCCATCGCTCGGGTCATTGTCGAGAACGGCTGGGAAGACAGCGAATGGATCCGGAAATGGGTCAACAACAAGTGGGAATCCTCCTCGGGTTTCGGACAGGGTACGCGGAACACTCCCTGGCAGTGGCGCACGACATGGGGCATGTTTCAGACCGGGGGCTTCGAGGACTGGAAGGAGTGGTTGCTCAGCCGCGAGTACTCGGAGCCCGGGAAAGCCGCCGAAATCGCCCAGATCGACGTTCAGAAGATCCTTACGGCCGCTGAATGGATGGCGAAGCCACGGTCGGACGGTTCACGGCCAAAGACTTCGATAATGATAGAGAAGGGTTTTTACTGGTCGAACAACACCGGGAATACCCAAGCCATTTCGGCGCTTGGCATCACGGTCGGCGCGGGCGGGCGTCCCGGCCAGGTCATCGGTCGTGCCGGCGGGCACCAGCGGGGCGGTCTCCGCGGCGGCAGCTATCCCCGCAACAAATCACCGGAGAAGCTTCCCGGCCGGCGTCGCCGGGCGATGGACACCGACCGCTACCTGATGTCCGGCCATACCCGTCTTGCCCATGTCATCGGTACGACCTGGGTGCAGGCCATGTGCGGGTCGCAGTCGCTACAGGCCAAGTTTGACGAGCTGACGACACGCAATCCGCACCAGGTCATGTCATTCGAGAAGGAAGACATCGTCGACACGCTGAAGCGGCGAGTCGATTCCGGGGGCATGGTTGTATGGAACCAGGACATCTATCTCGTCGATCCGATCGGCGCACGCTATGCCGATATCGTGTTCCCCGCGTCAGGTTGGGGGGAGGACACGTTCACGCGCGCGAATGGCGAGCGGCGCCTCAGACTCTATCCAAAGTTCTATGACGCGCCGGGAGAAGCCAGGCCCGATTGGTGGATTATCGCGCAGCTCGCCAGAAAGATGGGCTTCGAGGGCTTCGACTGGCGGAACTCGAACGACGTGCTTGAGGAGGGCGCACGCTATTCGCGTGGCAGCCGCAAGGATTTCAACATGGTTCTTGTGGCGGCCCGCCGGGAGAACAAGACGCTGCATGAGAAATTCGCCGAGTTTGGCACCGACGGCATCCAGGGTCCGGTGCTCATGGATGCGGAGGGCAATCTCGTCGAGACCAAGCGGCTCCATGACGTCAACCGCGTTCTGCCGGAGGAAGGACCGGCCGGCGCCAATGTCTTCAACAAGAAGCTCACGCATTTCAACAGCCAGACCGGCAAGTGCAACATCCAGAAGGCGCCCTGGGAGCTCTTCGCGAGTTACTGGGAATGGCTTAGGCCACGTGAGGACGAACTCTGGATCACCTCGGGACGGATCAACGAGCGCTGGCAGTCGGGTTACGATGACCGGCGGCGGCCGTATATCGTGCAGCGCTGGCCCGAGAACTGGATCGAGATCCATCCATCCGCGGCGGCGGCCCGGGGAATCGAGAACGGTGACTACGTGCAGGTTTTTTCTGACCGCATCCCCGTCCAGGTGAACACGATCGTCGGCGTGGAGCCCGACGATTTCGATTTCGCCAGCCTGCTCCGCAACGGTCACATCGAATTGACACGCGCCTCGATCACCGCGGTGGCTATTCTCACGCCTGCGGTCAAGGAGAACGTTGGATACATGGATTTCCTGCACACCGCGCAGCCGGCAAACGCGCTCTCGGGACGGGTCGTTGACTGGATCAGCGGCAATTACAACTACAAGATGGGTGTGGGTCAGGTCCGCAAAATGGGCGAGAGTCCTTACAAGACCCAGTTCAGGTCGATGTCTTTCGCCCGCCGGGACATCGCCTGAGACCCGTTCCGACGTGAATGTCGAGACGGCACCCTTGCCGGTGAGACGGGATCTCGTTTCCGTGATCCTGCCGTTCATAAGCGACGGGAACGAGATCCTGCGAAGTTCGGCCCTGCGGGCGCTGGCCGTGATCGGGGCATCTGATCCGGGACTTCCCGATGCCCTGGCCGCGGCCCTTGACGATCCCGATCCCGATGTCCGGTCGGACGCAATGCAGCTATTCGCCGAAGTCGCGCGTCCAGAGGACGATCGAATCATCGTTGGAGCCCTGGCGGGCGATCCGGTACGCGAGGTCAAGCTGGCGGCGATTCGCGCGTTGGGGCGGCTGCGGGCGACCGATGGGCTGGACATTCTGCGCGCGCTCGCGGCTGACCGATGTGAGGACCGGGTGGTCTGGGAGGACGATCAGGGTGACTGGGACGACTGGCTGGACATCCAGGTCGCCGCTATCGAGGCGCTGGGTGATCTCGGTGATACCGGTGCGATCGAGATACTTACGGGCGCGCTGCATGACGAGTTCGGGCAAACGCTTGATACGCCGGTATTCGCCGCGTTCCGCGCGCTGGGCGACACCGGCATCGCCCGGCTCGTCGACTACCTTGAGGATAGCGGTGCGCTCAGGCGTCGCCGGGCGGCGACCGAACTCGCGAAAGCGGAGGCCGATGTTCTCGAAAAGCATCTGGATAGGCTGCTTTCGTTCTCGGAACCCGAGATCCGCCAGTCCGCCCTCGCGGCCCTTGCCCCGGAAGACCGTCGGTGCCGGGCCATGGCGCGGTCCGATCCTGATCCAGGGGTCCGGCGCGCGGCCCTACTTCGCGCGGCGCGCGCCCATAGCGGTCTCGCCGTCGCGTGCCTGTCCGATGACTCGGAGTCGGTCCGGGCCGCGGCACTGTCCTGTCTTTCCGATGACGAACGCGCGTCGCTGAATGACGATCTGGTGCCCCAGCTGCGCGCCTGGATCCAGTATGCCGGCCCGGAACTCGCTGGCGCTTCCTCGCGGGAACTTGCCTTACTGGCTCCGCGGTCCGCGGGATCGCAACTACTTGATGTCGCCCGGTCGGACGAGCGACCGCTTGGCGCGCGGGTCGCGGCGGTTCGGGCCTGCGAGGGGCTTGAGCTTTCCGAACACCACGGGGAACTGGGAGATCTTCTCGCCAGTCCAGTTCAGCAGTTGCGAACCGCAGTCCTGAACGTCCTGTGGGCTCGGGTGCGCGACGGCGATGTTTCGGCAGCGGCCCTCATCGCGCGAGCGATCGGGGGAACGCTTCTCTCGGACGATGAAGGTAGCCGGGATGTGCCTTCCGTGCGTGGTAATGAGGCGGGGGTGCCCAAGGGCGAGGGCGGGGGAAAGCGCCGTATCCGGATCTCGTCGGATGGGGAAATTCTGGAACTGGACGCCCGGCCTGATCAAGCTGTCCAGCAAGGGAAATCGACGATCGATGAAATCCAGTCCGGGAATCTCCCGACCGGGGACGGTCCTGAGGAAGCCGGCTTCAGGCGTGGGCGCCGCCAATCCGTTGAAGGACCAGACGGATACGCGGACGATCTATCGACCGTGGCTATTTCCCTTGCCAGCGATCTCGACTCGCCTGAAGTCCGGGGGGCGCTGGTTTCGAGGCTGGAGGATTCGAACGATGCCGTACGCGCGGCCGCTTGGAACGCGCTGGTCACGAAGAGCGTGAATCTCGCCGCGATTGATGGATTTGACGTCACGGCGCATGCCGCGGCCGGGGATCGGGATGCACGGGTCCGTCTGTCGGCGTTCAGCTGTCTTGAGCGTCTGGGTTCCGTCGGTGCGACCTTGATCCATCGGGCGCTCACGGATGTGGATGGGTTGGTGCGGGCCTGGGCCGTCGCTCGCGCGGAGCCGGATTGCGTCGCCCGTTTCGTCAACGATCCGCACAAAGCCGTTCGCGACGCCGCCGCGGAACGCCTCTCGAAGGAAGGAACGCCTGGTGAGTACGGACAGGCTATCCGCACAGCAATTTACGAGGAAAAGGCCGCCCCGCTGCAGGCATTGATCGGGGTGGACGGGAATGGACTCACTTACCTTACGCAAGCGCTCGCGGCTGTGGATTTGACTCCACGTAGGATAAGAACCGTTCTGGACGCGGTGTCCGGCGTGGCTGGATCATGAGCGCGTCCCCGGTGCGGGGGTGCTTTCTGAGGGGCTTTCCGGGAGATGACCGACGGGGACGGAAGTGCCTTATACCGTTTCCCGAAAGTCCTGACCTGTAAAGCGCCTTCCGGCCAGTTGTTTCATCGCACGCAGTCACGTGGCCCTCTCGCGATCGACGCGACGCGTTCCGATCGGCCTCGAACCTCCTTCAGGCGTCGCGTATCGCGTCAACGACTCTTGCCTGCACCCCAGCATCAGGTGTATTCGCGTTATCTATGAGCAGTTTCGCCGACGACCGCGATATCCAGCCCCCTGTGAGTCTGGAGCCACTGAGCCGCGCCATCGGCGATCGATACCTCACCTATGCGCTGTCAACCATCATGCACCGTGCGCTGCCTGACGCGCGCGACGGTCTCAAGCCGGTACATCGACGCATCCTGTACGCAATGCGGGAACTCCGGCTTTCCTCCAATGGCGGCTTCCGCAAGTCAGCCAAGATCAGTGGTGACGTGATGGGAAACTACCATCCGCACGGGGACGCGGCGATCTACGACGCCATGGTGCGGCTGGCCCAGGAATTCAGCGTCCGCTACCCGCTGGTCGACGGACAGGGTAACTTCGGTAACATCGATGGCGACAACGCGGCAGCGAGCCGCTACACCGAGGCGCGTATGATGGACACCGCCGAAGCCCTCATGGAGGGCCTCGACGAGAACGCCGTCGACTTTCGGGACAATTACGACGGAACCCTGAAGGAACCGGTGGTTCTGCCCGCGACCTTCCCGAATCTACTGGCAAATGGCGCGAGCGGTATCGCCGTGGGAATGGCCACGAACATCCCGCCGCATAATATCGCGGAACTCTGCGATGCCTGCCTCCACCTGATCAAGTCACCGGATGCCCGCGACGACACTTTGCTGAATTTCGTTCAGGGTCCTGATTTTCCCACCGGGGGCGTGATCGTCGACCCGCAGGACAGCATCGCGCAGACCTATCGAAGTGGCCGCGGCGCGTTCCGCCTGCGGGCAAGACACAGCGTCGAAACGTTGGGTCGAGGCCAGTGGCAGATCGTCGTCACCGAGATTCCGTATCAGGTGCCGAAGGCGAAGCTGGTCGAGCGGATCGCGGAACTTATCCAAAACAGGAAGATTCCGCTTCTGGCGGATGTCCGCGATGAGAGTGCGGACGATATAAGGCTTGTGCTCGAACCGAAGTCCAAGAACGTGAACGCGGATGTCCTGATGAACATGCTCTATCGGAATTCGGAACTTGAGATCAGGTTCAGTCTCAACATGAACGTGCTTGTTGACGGGCGCACGCCCAAGGTCTGCTCTCTTAAGGAAGCGCTACGCGCGTGGCTTGATCACAGATGTGAAGTGCTGCTGCGCAGGGCGCGGCACCGGCTCGAGAGGATCGATCTGCGGCTTGAGGTGCTGGAGGGTTTCATCGTCGCCTTCCTGAATCTCGATCGCGTGATCGAGATCATCCGTTATGACGAAAGCCCGAAGGCGGCGCTGATGCGCGAAGACTGGTCGCGTGACTTCACGCGCGCCCATTCGGAGAACGACTATGTCAGTCCATCCATCGCGGATATGGACGCCAATAGCCTCACGGAAGCGCAGGCCGATGCCATCCTGAACATGCGTCTGAGATCTTTGCGAAGGCTCGAGGAGATGGAGTTGAGGCGGGAGCGGGACGAATTGATGCGGGAGCGCGCTGAAATCGAGGATCTGCTGGAAGACGAAGATATCCAGAAAACCAGGATCGCCGAGCAGGTGCGCGAGGTCAGAAAAAGGTTCGGAAAGGACTCCAGGGGTGGTGCCCGCCGCACCCAATTCGCTGAGGCGGTGGAGATCGCGGACGTACCGCTGGAGGCCATGGTCGAACGCGAGCCGGTTACCGTGGTCTGCTCCAGGATGGGCTGGATCCGTGCCATGAAGGGACATATCCCTCCAGATCAGGAACTGAAGTTCAGGGATGGAGACGAAGGACGGTATTCCATTCACGCCGAAACTACGGACAGGCTGCTGGTTTTCGGAACGAATGGCAGGTTCTACACGCTCTCCGTGTCCAACCTCCCCGGGGGTCGGGGCATGGGCGAACCCGTTCGTTTGATGATCGACCTGCCGAACGAAGCGGACATAACCGCACTTCTCATCAACAGGCCCGGGCGAAAGTTGCTGGTGGCATCGACCGCCGGTAACGGTTTCGTCGTGCCGGAGGATGAAGTCGTGGCTCATACAAGAAACGGCAAGCAGGTCCTGAACCTGCGGGAGGGTGATTCCGCGCGGGCCTGCCGGCCTCTTGATGGCGATCATGTCGCGGTTGTCGGTAGCAACGGTAGGCTTCTGGTCTTTGCCGCTGACGAATTGCCGGAAATGTCGCGAGGCAAGGGAGTGCGTTTGCAGAAATACGGCCGCGCGGGTGGAAAGAATCGAGGGCCGGAACCTGAGGAGTGTCTTTCGGATGTCGTGACCTTTGACCTCAGCGAAGGACTGACCTGGTCAATGGGTGGAGGAAAGGTACGCCATCAGACCGATATGTCCCAGTGGAAAGCCCGGCGGGCGAGCGCCGGAAGTCGGCCACCGTTTGGATTTCCGAAGAACAACCTATTCT
>JAPOUP010000318.1 GCA_026708635.1 Rhodobacter sp. | reverse complement strand
CCCGGGTTCCGCCTGGGGCCTTTCCGCGAGACGGTCGAGGCGTTCCCGGGCGACGGCCTCGATGTCCGAATGGGGCTCCCGCGCGACTGCGTCAGCGTCGCCGTGGATCTCAAGACCCCGGCGTCCGGGACCGACGGTGGATCCCGGGGAACGCCGGAATGGTCGCCGTCACTTTTTCTCCTCGTAGCGGGTCACCACCCGACAGGACTCCCTGACGAACTCGCCGGCCGCGAGCCGGCCCGATTCAAAACAGCCCGCATCGAGATTCATCCTGCCTTCGCGGGGACCGTGCATTTTGACGAGATCGGTCCGTGGCACCCCGTAGTTGGGGATAAAGGCGGGCGTATGGCCATGTACCACCGTCATTGGATCGAGGCCGGTCGGCTCGTACAGAAACGGGTAGCGAATCCAGACCCAATGCTTCTCAACCAGAAGGTCCCATGGCTGCGAGAGATGCTCCTCCAGCGCGATCTCCTGGTTGATTCCGGCATGGACGAAAAGGAGGTTGCCGAATGTCCTGTGATGGAAAACGGAGTCGAGAAACGATTTCCTCTCCATGCCCCATGCCTTCCCGACTTCGGCCGCGAACACGTCGGGCTCGGCCTCTGATATCCCGTAGCTCACACCAAGCTCCTCGAGAACCGAATCGCCTCCGTTTTCCAGCCATAGCCTCTGGCTGTCTTTCGGTCCGGCCCGTAGGGCGATGCGCATCAACTGCTCATGATTGCCCATCAACGGGTAGAAACCGTCAAAACTCCTGTGGGCCGCGCTGATGGCGGCGTCAACGGCGCCCAGACTGTCCGGCCCGCGGTCGATGTAATCGCCCATCAGGACAAGAACGTTCGTGTCATAGTCCGCGTTCCGGCTTTCGAGATCGTCAAGCAGGTGCAGGAACTGTCGGCTGCACCCGTGCACGTCACCGACCGCGCAAATCCGCTCCCCGTCCCCAAGGCCGGTATCGAGCGGCATCCAGTCCGATGCTTCAGCGATCATTTCCTGTGCCATGTGATTCCTCCGTTCCGGCCCTGATCGGCAAACGGATGGAAAACGGGATCAGCGCCTGCGGCTGGATATGGACGCTCCGGGCCCGGCATCCGGTTTCGCGCCGGGGAAAATGAGTGACCGGCCCATGATCATCGCGGTGAGCCGCCGTCATCCCGCTCGAAGAAGAAGGAATTCTCGCCGAAAGCCGGTTCGAGCTGGTTCAGCCATGTCGCTTTCGGATCGTACTTGGCGAAAAACGGCTGGTCGACCCACTCGGGATCGCGGCCCTGCAGGAAACGCAGTACGAACACCCTCTCGCCGGCGACCTCCCGCACGCCAAGCACCTCGACCTTGCCGGGCGTCGCGCTCATGCTGGGGCCGCGGACGGTGCGGCCGAGACCCGAGACCTGCCGGACGGCCTGCCGGAACACTTCCCAGCCCCGCGCCAAAGGCACCTCGAAATAGCGTTTCGCGCCGGTGTCCCGCTCCACGAACATATAATACGGAATGATTCCCAGGCCGACCTGCGTGCGCCACATGCGCGCCCAGACGTCCGGATCGTTGTTGATATGGTCGAGCAGCGGCGCCTGGCTGCGTATGACCGCGCCGGTATCGCGAATTCGGCGGATCGCCTCACGCACCACGTTGGTCCGCAGTTCCTGCCAGTGGTTGAAATGCGCCATTATCGCGACGTGGCGGCCCGAGCGAACGATCTCCTCCAGAAAGCGCAGCAGGTCGTCGGCGTCATTGTCATGGATGAAACGGTGGGGCCAGAAGCCGAGCGCCTTGGTTCCGAACCGGATGTTGCGCACGTGGCCGAGCGCCGGATCGTCGAGGATCGGCCGGAGATAGCGTTCGATCACCCGCGTTTTCATGATCATCGGATCGCCGCCGGTGACCAGAAGGTCCGATACCTCGGGATGGGCGGCGAGATAGCTGTACAGGTGCGCGGCGTCCTTCGACGAGATTTTCAGCTCGCTGTCGCCGACGAACTGCGCCCAGCGGAAACAGAACGTGCAATAGGCGTGGCAGGTCTGGCCCTTGCTGGGAAAAAACAGGACGGTTTCGCGGTACTTGTGCTGGAGGCCCTCGAAAACCGTTCCGTCCCCGCTGGGAATGTTCAGTTCGCGCTGCCCGGCCGGATGGGGGTTCAGGCCGCCGCGGATCTCCGCCGCCGCCCGATCGACCTCCTCCTTCGGCGCGTCCCGGACCATCAGGTCGGCGATGCGCCGGAAGTCACCCTCGGCGAGCATGTCCCTCTGCGGGAATACCAGTTGGTAAATCGGATCCTCGGGGATCCTGTCCCAGTCGATAAGGTGCTCGGCTACGTAACGGTTGGTCCGGAACGGCAGTACCGAACTGATGACGCGCATCGTGAAAAGATCGTCGTCACCTATCCCGTACCTGCCAAACCCGTCGAGGTTCCTGACGGTCAGCGCCCGAAACCTGCCGCGCGGCCGTTCCACTCCACTGACCGCTCCCGAAGGGCCGAGCCTGGGCGGGGGCTTTGTTTCCACCGTTTCCGGATTCACCGAATATCTCCATGCAATGATATTCTTCATTCAAACATGTTGGTTCGGGAAAGTAAAGGCGAGGAACATAACGGG
>JAPOUP010000092.1 GCA_026708635.1 Rhodobacter sp. | reverse complement strand
CAAGAAATAGATTTAGAAGTTGAAAAAGACAGCGACGAAAACCTTCCCGCCCACGCCTTTATCGTGTTCTCCGGAATTTCAAAGAAAGAGCAGAAAGACAAAGCTAAACTTCTGCGGGACAAAGCGGTGAATCGAGGCTGGCAGCATAAGCCGACGAGCTTTTCCGCGCCCCATCCCTGACGCCTGGGAAGGAGTCAGTCGAACTCAGCGAATCGCATTGAATGTGAACAATCCCTCGCCATTGATCCTGTAACCGTTTATCAGCGCTTCTGCCTTAGGGGATGTCATCCAGTCCTCCAGGGCGGCAACCAGTTCAGCTTTCACATGCTCATGGAACTCAGGATTGACGGGCAGTAGGGAGTATTGATTGAAGAGTATCGGATCCCCCGCGAACAGAAGTTTCAGATCCGCCTTGTTCCTGAAGTTGAGCCAACTGGCACGATCAGCCAGTATATAGGCCGCCATCCCGGAGGCCGTATTCAGGGCCGCCCCCATTCCGGCGCCGACCGACCTATACCAACTGCCGAATTCCATGGGATCAAGCTCCGCCGCGGCCCAAATTCCGAGTTCCTTCGCGTGCGTTCCGCTGTCGTCGCCGCGGCTAACGAACAGGGCGTTTTCCGCCGCTATAGCGCTCATCGCTTCCACCGCGGAATTTGCGGTGCCGATGACTGCAGGATCATTTGGCGGGCCTATGATAACAAAGTCATTGTACATGATCTCGCGTCGATGAAGACCGTGCCCAGACGCCACGAATTCCTCTTCGGCGGCTTTCGAATGCACCAGTACCGCGTCGACATCACCGGCCTCGCCCAACCGGATCGCCTGACCGGTGCCCACAACCAGCAGCTGAACCTCCAGCCCAAGGTCCTTCTCGATCTCGGGCAAGAGTACATCGGCAAGACCGGAATTGTGGAAGGATGTGGTGACTGCCATTCGCATCCGATCGGCAAGTGATGCATGCGTCAGCACCAGTAGCACAAGCAAAGCCAGCATAGAGCGCATCATTCGACAATGTCTCCTCTAAGGAACGCGGCGCCTTCCGGTGTGGATGGAGCATCGAAAAAGCCCTGAGCATTGCCATGCTCGTGAACCCGCCCCCGTAAGAGGAAGACAACCTCTCGGGCCAATCTTTGCGCCTGCCCCAGATTGTGTGTGGTCATTATGAGGCTGGTTCCGTCCGCGGTGACCTGTTTAAGCACATCCTCTATTTCACGCGTAGCCCGTCCATCGAGTGCCGCGCAGGGCTCATCCAGAAACAAAACCTCCGGCTGCAGGATCAGGGCCCGCGCCAAAGCCAGTTTCTGCTTCTCGCCGCCCGAAAGGCCAAGCGCCTGCCGACCCAGAGTATCCGCGAGCCCGGTGCTCGCCGCGATCTCTTCAGCCGCCAGACGCGCGGCTCCGCGAGAACTTCCGCGCAGGCGCAACGGGTAGGCCAGATTGTCGATCACCGTTCGACGCATGATGATCGGCGTCTGAAACACAAACGCCTGACGGGAATGCGCCTCTTCGGTGGGGCAGGCCCAGGCGATGCGGCCGCCACCCAGTCTTCCGATGCCATGCATCAGCCGCAGGAGGCTCGTCTTGCCCGCACCGTTCGGCCCGATGATGACAGTCGTTCCATGCCCCTTCAGTTCAAGGTTGATGGGTCCGACGAGCATACGGCCCGACCGGCGCAATTCGGCCTCTTCGAGCCGGAGTGGGAAGAGCTGGCTCACCACCGGCTTTCGCGCTCGGTCCGGGCCAGCGCGTGGGTAGCGATGTTGATCGTCACGGCCAAGGCAATCAGCACGAATCCCAGGCCGAGCGCCAGGCCGAAGTCGCCCCGACCGGTTTCAAGCGCAATTGCCGTTGTGAGTACCCTGGTTGCGTGCTCGATGTTTCCACCGACAATCATGATTGCCCCGACTTCGCCAATTCCCCTGCCGAAACCCGCCAGAGATGCGGTTAACAGCGGTCGGCGTCCATCCCAGATCAGTGTCCAGATCTTTTGCGACTTTGTCGCGCCAAGCGAAATCATCAAATCGTGGTACTCGCTCCAGATTTCCCTGATCGTTTGATGCGAAATCGAGGCGATGAGCGGAACCATGATGATGGTTTGTGCGATGATCATCGCGGTCGGCGAGAAGAGCAACCCAAGGACCCCTAGTGGGCCAGAACGCGACAGAAGGACATAGACGATCAGTCCAACGACGACCGGGGGCAGTCCCATCAGCGCGTTGAGAACCGCGACGACCAGACGCCTGTAGCGGAAGCGTCGGATCGCCAGGAACGTACCCAGCGGCATAGCGATAGCGCAGGCGATGAGAAGTGCCGTTAAGGTCACATGCAGCGAGCGCAGCGTTATTTTGACGAGGTCAGGATCGAGTGTCACCAGAAGCCACAGCGCAGTGCCCAATCCATCTCCCAGTTCCTGCATTCCAGCCTCCTTTCAGCCGGCTACGATTCTCTTTCTGACGACAGCTTCCAGCCCGGGCTCCACTCCGAAGCGCGACGCCCGGCCCCCGGTTTCCGCATGGGAACGGCCGCTATCCCTTCGGATTCAAGCCTAACCGGCACCTCCGGGCGGCGAAATGTCAATATAATTCCCTTTTCGAGGCTCTATGGC
>JAPOUP010000207.1 GCA_026708635.1 Rhodobacter sp. | reverse complement strand
CGGCAAAGGCCAGAGCCTGCAAGGTATCCGGCAAAGCCTGTTGCAAATCAATATTTGATATCACGAGGGTGCGTGAAGTCCCCTCTGAACGAGAGACCAGTTCACTCAGGGCCGAACTCTTGCCCGCGCCCGGGGCGCGCCCTGGATGATGCGGGTGTTTCCGGGTGGTGCCTGGCGATCCCGACCGGTCAATTCGGCAAGTGAAAGAACCGTATTCAGAATGTCATCCCGGCCCACAAAGACCGGCGGTGGTGACTTCTCACCCCGCAGGACAAAATCACGCAGCGCGTCCCGTTGAAACGCGGTCATGCTGTCACCTCTTCACCCGCGGGACGGATGATTGATACGCAGGATCAGAAAAACCCGGCGGTCCCTCCCGTCACGCGTGTCATGCGATCCTCCCGGTGGCGGGGTGTCATTGCGCCGGAGCCAGCCACCATGCATCGTTAATGTGGGCCCTGACGGCCAGCATGGACGCGGCCACCCTGTCATCGTTGACGATCACGCGAAGGTTGAAATATTCCGTGCCTTCGCCGCCGGCGATGTCGGTCAGCGTCTTGATCATAACGGTGGCCGTTGGATCCGACCCGGATGTAGGAGACAGGGCGGCCAGCCCCGGGGCTGCCAGTGGCAGCATACACAAAGCGGCGGCCAGGGTTCGGAACGGTTTCGTCATGGTGTCTGTCTCCCGTTGCCCAAATGTGATGTCACGGCTAATAGTTATCGCCGTTACCCGAGGCAACCAACGGCGAATCAGGAAGGCGCAGTCACCTCGTTCAGGCGTTGCGGTTGCGATGATCAGACCGCGGGCGGCAAGTTCCCGCCGCTCACTTTCAGAGCGGCATACAACGTGGTTCGCACCTACGACGCTGTATGGTCCCCAACAGGCTGAACTGAAATGACTTCCTCTCTCGCGCCAGGATCCGGACGGCCGTCGGTTGGCCCGCTCCCGGCCTGCGGTCCGCTCTAGCTAAGTTTGGCTACCGCACTCGGACTAATGAGTTCGAAGCCACTTCTCGCGGACACGATTGGCCAGTTCAGCCACTTTTGGGCCCAGCTGCTCAACGATAAGTGCCACGCCCTCGCGGTTGGGGTGGAGCCCGTCCGCCTGCAGAAGCTCGACCGGCGGGCGGCTCTCATCTCCTTCGCGGATTATTGGCTCAAGAAATCGATCAATGAAAAGCGCGCCGAATTCAGTGGCGAGGTCGGGGAATATCGCGTCGAACTCGTTTTTGTAGTCGGGACCGTAATTTCCGGGGGCCGCGAAGCCAGCCAGCAGGACCGGCACCCCTGCATCCACGGCGGTGCCGAGAATTCCTTCCAGATTCGCGCGTACGACCGATGGCTCGATTCCCCTAAGAACGTCATTCGCTCCGAGGGCGACAATCAGGGCATCGGTTTCCTCCGTCAGCGTCCAGTCCACCCGGGCAAGCCCGCCCTGTGTGGTATCACCGCTCACGCCAGCGTTCACGATCACCGTGTCCGCGCCGTCCGCATCCAGCCAGGTCTGCAGCTGCGGCACGAATCCCTGATCCGGCGGAAGCCCGTAACCCTGGGTGAGGCTGTCTCCAAGCGCCGCGATCGTCACGGTCTCGGCATGCGCGGAACCGAGTCCAATAAGAGCCGCGATGGAAAGGTTGCGGAGTTGGCGCAGCGCACCATATCCAAGTGAGTTAATCTCCATAAGAAAGCTATCCATGCGAGAACCCGTAGTGATGCTTAGAGGTGCCCGGTTTGATCTCGACGGGAACGCCGGTCGGGTTGGAATCCTGAAATCCATCGATCTCGATGTCGCGAGAGGCGAGTCGCTTGGTCTCGTGGGGCCGTCGGGGTCTGGCAAGTCTTCTCTCCTGATGCTCATTGGCGGACTTGACCGCGCCACCGGTGGAACTGTCAATGTATTGGGTCATGATCTGACCGAGATGGATGAGGACGCGTTGGCGCGGATGCGCCGCAGGCATATGGGCATTGTGTTCCAGTCTTTCCACCTGATTCCAACAATGACCGCTCTCGAAAATGTGGCGACTCCTCTGGAACTGTCGGGGAATCGCGACGCATTCGCCCGTGCGGAGGCCGAACTGGAGTCAATGGGCCTTGCCGACCGGATACGGCATTATCCGGCCCAGCTGTCAGGCGGTGAACAGCAGCGCGTGGCGCTCGCCCGCGCCATCGCGCCGCGACCCGACATCCTTCTGGCTGACGAGCCGACCGGCAATCTCGACCGCATGACGGGTGAATCGATAATGGATCTTCTGTTCAGTCTGGCCGGGCGCCATGGTTCCACGCTTATCCTCGTTACGCACGATCCGGACTTGGTCATTCGCTGCGACCGGACCGTCAGGCTGGTCGACGGGTATCTGGAGACGGAAAGACTTCCGGACGCGGCGGAATGAGACTTCCCGTCGCGTTCAGCATCGCCCGGCGGGAACTTCGCGGAGGCGTGCGCGGCTTCCGTGTATTGATTGCCTGCCTTGCGCTTGGAGTTGCCGCTGTCGCGGCTGTGGGTCATGTCCGACATTCCATCGAGGCCGGGTTGCGGCAGGAAGGCGCCAAGTTGCTTGGTGGCGACGCCGAGATCCAGCTGTCTTACCGTTTCGCGACGGCGGCCGAGCGCGGATGGATGGAAGCGAACTCCGTAACGGTGTCGGAAATCGTCGACTTCAGATCGATGGCGGTGGTGCACGGGGACGGGGGTTCGGAGCGGGGTCTGACTCAGGTCAAGGGCGTTGACGACGCCTATCCGGTCTTCGGCACGGTTCTTCTCGAGTCTGAACTGACGCTGGACGAGGCGCTGAATGGTTCCAGGGGTTTGCCGGGTTCAGTCATGGACCCGGTTTTGATCGATCGGTTGGGGCTTGAAATCGGCGAGTCATTTAGGTTGGGCACACAGGAGTTTATCCTTTCCGCGGCGCTGTTGAGGGAGCCTGACGGAATTTCGGGTGGCTTTGGACTTGGGCCCCGGACGATCGTAAGTACAGAGGCCTTGGCGCGCTCCGGCCTTCTCCAGCCGGGAACGCTGTTCAGCGCCTCATATCGCCTCGGGGTTTCCGCCGGTGATGAGTTGGCGGAGTTGGAGACGGAAGCGACCGAAATATTTGACGGTGGACTGCGATGGCGCGACACCAGGAACGCGGCGCCAGGTGTAAGTGAATTCGTGAACCGGCTCGGGGCTTTTCTCGTATTGGTCGGTTTGGCGGGGCTTGTTGTCGGCGGAGTCGGGGTTGCGGCGGCTGTGCGGAGCTATCTGGACGAAAAAATCAATGTCATCGCGACGCTGAAGACGGTCGGCGCGGAGACCCGCACGATATTCATGGCCTATGGCCTGCAGACAGCTACACTGACCCTAATTGGCGTCGCGCTCGGCCTGGGGGTCGGGACAGCCGCGGCCTCTCTTTTGCTGGCATTTGCCGGGAACCTGCTGCCCCTTCCCGTCGTTCGCTCGTTTCACGTCGCGCCCATGGTTGAGGCGACCGTCTACGGAACGCTTGCGGCCGCGCTCTTCACTCTCTGGCCGTTATCGCGAATTGAGCGCGTCCGCGCAGCCGCCCTGTTCAGGAGCCGGATTTCTCCGGGAACGAACCTTCCCGGATGGCGCTACCTCACGGCTCTTGCGATTGTCCTTGCTACGCTCGTGACCACTTCAATGGCTCTTTCCGGCTTTCCGTTACTGGCTATGTGGTCATTTGCGGGTCTGGCGGGAGCCTTCTTCGCACTGTTGTCGGTCGCGGCGGGACTGCGGCTGGTCGCGCGCCGCGTCGCCCGCATCCGCTTAGCGCGTCGGTTCGGTGCGCTGAGACGCGCGCTAGGTTCAATAGGTGGTGCGGGTGGAGAAGCCGATCCGGTGGTTCTGTCCCTCGGGCTGGGACTTAGTGTGCTCGCGGCTATCGGCCAAATCGACTCCAATCTTCGCCATGCGATCGTTCAGGAGCTTCCAGAGATCGCCCCAAGTTATTTCGTGGTCGACATCCAGACCGACCAGCTCGGGGATTTCGTAGATGGTCTGCGGCGGGATGACGAAGTTCATCGGGTGGAAACGGCACCTATGTTGAGAGGCGTGATCACCCGGATCAACGGACGTCCCGCGGACACGGTCGCTGGCGACCATTGGACTTTGCGGGGTGACCGGGGCATCACCTATTCCGCGGCCCCACCAGAAGGCGCAACGATTACCGCGGGTTCCTGGTGGCCGGAGGACTATATCGGCCCGCCGCAGATAAGTTTCGCATCCGAAGAGGCGGCCGAATTGGGTTTGGTGATCGGCGACCGGCTTACGCTCAATGTGCTTGGGCGCGAAATCGAGGCTGAGATCACCAGTTTTCGTGAGGTCGATTTTTCTTCCGCCGGAATTGGCTTTGTCCTTTCGATGAATCCTGCGGCGCTTGCGGGCGCTCCGCATAGCCACATCGCCACAATCTATGCGGAGGAATCCGCGGAAGCGCGTCTGCTAAGGGAAACGGGTAGGGCGTATCCCAATATCACGATGATCCGGGTGCGGGACGCGATCTCAAGGATGGGTGAGGTGCTCGATGGTATCGCCGCCGCGACCTCTTACGGCGCGCTTGTATCGTTACTGACCGGTTTGGTCGTGCTGGTTGGTGCGGCCGCGGCCGGCGAGCGGGCACGACGTTTCGAGGCGGCGGTTCTGAAGACCGTCGGTGCGTCGCGCCTTACGGTTCTGCTGGAATTTGCCTTGCGGTCATCGCTTTTCGGGTTGACCGCTGGAGTTGTGGCTGTTGGAGCGGGCGCCGCTGCCGGATGGGGCGTGATGGCGTTCGTGATGGAAAGCGGCTTCTCGTTCGACCCCCTATCGGCTTTGGTTATCGTTCTGGGTGGTGCGTTTACGACGTTGCTCGCGGGTCTGCTGTTCGCTTGGAGGCCTTTGTCCGCGCGACCGGCGCATGTCCTTCGGACAGGTGAATGAAATGCCGGGGCGTCGACGATGGCTGAAAATCGGAATGGTCACTCAGATATACGATTGCTAATGAAATACGCGTCCGTGACACGCTCGGAACTCATACCGTTCGAAACACGGAATCGGCTGCGGCACTCCAGTTCCTGACGAGTCTGGCGTTCGGAAGATCGTTCACTTCAGCCCGACGGACAGCGCTTCCGGAATCGAGGCCCTGATCCAGCCAGCGTTGGACAAGCCTCTGTCGAAGCACTTCCATCGGAACGTCCAGAAAAACGCTGAAGTCCCAGAGATCGCCCAATCCCCGCCAGGGCGCGATTCCGAGAAGGAGATAGTTTCCCTCCACTACGGCAATGGATTGCTCCGGTCCGACGACGTCCGCGCCCGCGACCGCTATATCCTTTGTGCGGTCAAACGTGGGTATGTAGACTTCGTCGTCCTCGGCGAGGCGTCGCACCATCGCGAGAAATCCTGAGGAGTCGAATGTTTCCGGCGCACCCTTGCGCGTCAGCAGTCCACGTCGTTCAAGGATGCGGTTGTCGATGTGAAAGCCGTCCATCGGAACGAGTGCGGCGGTCTCCCCCAGCGCGCTCACCAGTGTTTCGGCGAGTGTCGATTTGCCGGCGCCGGGAGGTCCGGCGATCGCCAAAAGTGTCCGCCGTCCTTTCGGTTTCAGGACGGAGATCCGCGAGAGCAGGGTATTGGGTTCGATCAACTGTGTAGCCCAACGATAGTCATGACGTTCGGTTCCCGCTCTCGCAGCCATACGGATCGGCCTACGATATATCCGTTTGCCGTCAGGTGGGACAGGAAAGATAGCCGGACGATAGCGTTACGTGCGCCCGATGACCCGAAACAATCTTTCTGGACAGTTTGGCAACTGCGGCGGACGCTATCGAAACATGCAATGGACAGACATGGATTGCCGCCTCTGGATTGGTGAGCCGCATGCCCGGCCTTCCCGCTACGGTGATCGTGGGAGGCACGTTTGGACCGGGGGATACCGGAACGTACCGAACGTCACATGTACGGGTCTCCGAGACTTGCGGGCGGCTTCCGGATTGCCGGATCTTGCCGGAATCCGCTAGCGTCTTCAGCGATTCTCGGGCCCAACCGGAGTGTGTTATCCGGGGGATCCACGCTTGGTCCGACCATCTGTCAGTCAATACACCGTTAGCGTTCGTTCAAGCCTGAATTCCTCCAGATTCCGGGTATCACCTATCCTGTCAACGACCGCGAACAAACCGTTTCCCCGCAGCGGGGCCAGAACACCATGCCAGGTGCCGCGGTGAAAATTCACGCCCTGTCCGGGCGCTGTGACAAAAGCCAACGGTCCACCGGGCCGACCGTTCTCGTCCCGCGCAACCGTTACGAGGAAACCGTATCGGTCCAGCGGAAGGAACGCCTGGCTACCGTCCGGATGCCGCTCGACCAGTTCCAGAACATGGGGCAGCGGTCTCGGTTCGGACCGGAAGATGCTGATCCCGGCGCGTCCACCCGGGCCGAAGTCGAGGTGCGCCCTATCATGGTATCTTCCACATCTGCCCTCGTTGATGAAGCGGTCGGGTTGTCCCGAAGCGTCCAATACATCCCCGAACGGCGCGAACGCCGCCGCCGTCAGCGGTTCGGCCTTTATTCTCAAGCCGCAAGCGTCAGCGCCGGATGGCGGTTGACGTCTTTATAGAGGAGGTACCGAAATGGTTCATTCCCCGTGGCGACGCAGGCTTGGGGACAGAATGCCCTCAGCCACATGAAGTCGCCAGGGCCGACTTCCACCCAGTCACGGTTCAATAGGTAACGCGCCGTGCCCTGAAGCACATACAGGCCGTGCTCCATCACATGGGTTTCGGCGAAAGGGATACGTCCTCCCGGGAGCAGGGTGACTATGTTGACATGCATGTCGTGCGCGATGTCGCCAGGGTCGACGAAGCGGGTGGTGGACCACTTCCCGGTATCTGGCATGTTGACGGGCCGTGTCTTCTGATCTGACGTAACAAAGGATTTGGGGGGCGGGATGTCGCTAACGTATCGATACATCTTTCGGATCCAGTGAAGCTGCAGATCGCCCGGGCCTGGATTCTCGAGCGCCCAGACGGAATCCGGAGAGATGTAGGCATAGCCTCCGGCGTCCAGTTCATGCGAAATGCCGTCGATCCGGAGCCGGGAATGGCCCCGCGCGACAAACAGCACCGCTTCGGCATTGGCTTCGGGTTCCGGGTTGTAACTGCCACCACCCGGCGCAACCTCAACGGCATACTGCGCGAACGTCTCGGCAAAGCCTGACAGAGGCCTGGCGAGCACCCAGGCACGCGTGCCATGCCATCCGGGCAAGAGGCTTGTGACAATATCCCTTTGTGTCACGGCCGGAAGAACCGCGTACGCTTCGGTAAAGATGGCCGCGCCCTCGGGGTCGCAGCCCTGATCGGGAAGGCCTCCGGGAGGAAAGGCGTATCTCATGGCAACAGATCCCGCAGACGGAGTTCGGCGATTCGCTCGACCTGACGGCACGCTTCCCTGAACTCGGTGTCGGTTTGATTTTCGGTGCGCGCGCTGAGTTCCGCCAGAATCTGCGCCTTGTCGTGGTCCCTGACGGCGATGATGAAGGGAAATCCGTGTTTTCCGGTATAGGCGGTATTGAGTTCCGTGAACTCCGCCCGCTCCCTGTCGGTCAGCGCGTCAAGCCCCGCTCCCGCCTGTTCCCGGGCGCTTTCATCCGTAAGCCGTTGCGCCGAGGCGAGTTTTCCCGCCAGATCCGGGTGGCTCAGGAGTACCTCGAGGCGCTCATCACGGTTTGCGCGGCGGAAAACCCGGCAAAGTGCGTTGTGCAGTCCCGTGGCGGTGTCATGGGCGGGGCCAAGTTCAAGATCGTAGGCGCGTTCGACGATCCAGGGCGATCGCTCGAAAACGCCGCCAAAGGAGGCGACGAATTCCCCGCGGTCCAGTTCGCTTGGGCGGGTGCGCGGCTTCGGCGGGTGGGCTTCCGCCCAGTGCGCCGCTATGTCGATCCGGCGCGGGAACCAGACGTTCTCATGGCCCATGGCATACTCGATGAACCGCTGGAGCGCCCGCACTCTACCGGGACGGCCGACAAGCCTGCAGTGTAGCCCGACCGAAAGCATTCCGGGTCTTCCCGAACATCCTTCGGAATAAAGTACGTCAAAACTGTCTTTCAGATAGCGTTCAAACTGGTCGCCCGCGTTAAAGCCTTGCGCTGTGGCGAAACGCATGTCGTTGCAGTCAAGGGTGTAAGGCACGATGAGTTGGTCACGGTCGCCCACGCGGATCCAGTATGGGAGATCATCGGCGTATGAATCCGCGATGTAGTCCATGCCCTCTCTCGCGACAAGTCGGACGGTGTTCATGGAACACCTGCCGGTATACCAGCCTCGGGGACGTTCTCCGGTGACCTCCGTGTGGAGCTGGATCGCATCGGTGATATGACGGATTTCCTCGCGTTCATCGAAGTCGCGGTATTCGATCCATTTCAGCCCGTGGCTCGCGATTTCCCAGCCCGCCGACTGCATGGCACTGACCTGTTCGGGGCCGCGGGCCAGTGCCGTGGCGACGCCGTAGACCGTGACCGGAATGCCGACCTCCGTGAACAGTCGATGAAGGCGCCAGAATCCAGCGCGCGCGCCGTATTCGTAGATGGATTCCATGTTCCAGTGGCGCTGTCCTTCCCACGGCGCGGTGCCGACAATCTCGGACAGGAACGCTTCGGATGCGCCGTCGCCATGAAGGACGCAGTTCTCGCCGCCCTCCTCGTAATTGATGACGAACTGGACGGCGAGCCTGGCGTTGCCGGGCCATTTCGGGTTGGGCGGGATGCGCCCGTAACCGGTCATATCCCGCGGATAACGGTCTGTCGGATCGCTCTGTTTTCCCGATGACGGCTCGCGCATGGCCGGCTCCTATGGGTTCGTTCCGGCATACTTGGGATTATGGGAGAGGATGTCAATTCCGTTACACACTTAGCCGGATATCTCGGCATATCTGGCTGAATGGATCCTTGATGTGAGATATATCATTAATATTAAATAGTTACATACGTACTGAGAAGTGGTTCCGTGCGGAGTGACGGCGCTCCGGCCGGTTTCGGGAGCCACGGACGGCGGTTCCGGTGTGAAGGCGCGGACCATGGGCCCGGTGTCGCCCCGGAACCGCCGTCCGCGGACCCTGAGTCCGGCGGGCCGGAACGGGAGCGTCGCGCCCTCGCGGCCAACCTGGCCTCCCAACGGTAACAATTGTGAATCCCATGGTCCGCGCTCAAGGAGAGCTGATCCGCAGTCCGCTTGGAATACGGGCCATAGCCAATGCGCTACACTTGGGACTGAACCTTCCGGTCCGCCGTCACGTGCAGTCCCAACTGACGCTCGCGAAGCACGATGCCAATTCCCGCGACGATCACGAGCGCCGCCCCGCCAAGCATCGGCCAGGTCGGACTCTCGTCAAATACGAAATACCCGATAGCCAGCGCCCAGATCATCGATACATAGGTGAAAGGCGCCAGGGTCGAGGCATCGGCGAAACGGTAACCGGCGGTCAGGAGTATCTGGCCCAACCCGCCAACCAGACCCGCGCCCACCAAAAAGATCCACTCGATGCCGGAAGGCATCACCCAACCGAACGGCAACGTCAGCAACGAAAGGCAGGACGCGGTCGCCGAGAACCAGAAGACGATCGCCGTCGTGCGCTCAACGCCCGCCATCGATTTTATGAACACCTGGGAAAGCGCGGCAAGAACGGCGGAGCCGAATGTCACAACTGCGCCAAGCAGCGCGAGATCCCCGAAATCAAGCGTCAGTCTTGGCCACATCACTATGGTCACGCCGACCAGACCGGTAACCACCGCCGTGACCCTTACCAGCCGGATCCGCTCCCCCAGGATGAGCGCCGCGAAGACGACGATCAGGATAGGTGTGGCGAAACGGATAGCCGTGACCTCCGGGAGAGGCAGAAGTTTCAGTCCAAGAAACCCAAGTCCCATGGCTATTGACCCACAGGCCGCCCGCAATGCGTGGCCGCGCCAGTCGCGCACGCTGAGACCCGTAATGAGTTCGCCGCGCAACGCGAGCCAGGCGCAGATCACCGGGAGCGCGCAGAACGAACGGAAAAAAACCGTCTCTCCGGTCGGTATCCGCACCGCCGCTTTGACCAGGCTACCCATGATCACGAATAGTGAGACGGCCGTCACCATCAATAGAATGCCGCGTAGCGGAGACATGAGAGGGAACCTGGGTTCAGACAGTCCTCGCCCGCCTAACAGCGCCCGAGGCGATTGTCAGGCGGAAATCCGGCCAAGGGAAGCCGGTCGCGCGGGACTGAACCCCGTCCCGACAGGTTCCGGACCGCTACCGGTTCGACCTGAGGCGCGTCAGCGCCCATTGCGCCGCGTCCGCCACAGCGGGATCCGGATCCTCAGACAGCCTGCACGCCACGCCTTCCAGCTCCCGCATGCCGGAATTTCCGATCGCGTATAATACGTTTCGCACGAACCTGTCCCGTCCGAGACGCTTGATCGGTGAGCCGGAGAACTTGGCGCGGAAGTCCGCGTCGTCCAGTTCCGCCAGTTCCGCCAGTCGTGGAGCCACCAGATCCACCCGCGCCATATAGCGATTCTCGCGAGCGGCAACGGCGAATTTGTTCCACGGGCAGACCGCCAGACAGTCGTCGCAGCCAAATATCCGGTTTCCGAGCGCGGGGCGCAGATCCCTGTCCACGGGTCCACGATGCTCGATGGTTAGATATGAGATACAGCGGCGCGCGTCCAACTGGAACGGTTCCGGAAACGCGTTCGTGGGGCAGATGTCGAGACAGGCGGTACATCTTCCGCAGCGCTCGGTTTCCGGCGGGTCCGGCTCCAGTTCGACGGTCGTGAATATCGCCCCGAGAAAAAACCAGTTTCCGAGATCGCGCGCCAGCAGGTTGGTGTGCTTTCCCTGCCAGCCGAGACCCGCCGCCTGGGCCAGAGGTTTTTCCATAACGGGGGCGGTGTCAACGAAGATCTTGATTTCGCTCTCGGGACACCTCTCCAGAAGCCAGCGTCCGACCCGCTTCAGGCGCTTCTTGACCAGATCGTGGTAGTCACGGTTCTGGGCGTAGACCGAAATCGCGGCCCGCTCCCGCCGTCGAAGCACGTCAAGTGGGTTGTGGACAGGCGTGTACGCCTCCGCGAGCATTACGACCGAACGGGCTTGCGGCCACAGCGCCGCCGGGTTTCCGCGCCAGTTTGCCCGCTCGGCCATCCAATGCATCTGGCCATGCCTGCCCTTCGCCAGAAACGCCGCCAGCCGTTCGGCCGCCCGGACGACCGAATCGGGCCGTGTCACTCCAACTTTCGAGAATCCTTCCTTTAGGGCGAGATCCGTGAGTCTTCGCTTCAACTCAGCCGACACCGACCCTTCCTTTACCGGTCGGCGCGGAAATTAGGCTATTTGCGGCTCTTTCCGTGACGGCGCGCGCGGCGGCGTCTTCAGAAATCAAGGTTCGCATAGTGGGGCGACCGTGTGAAGCCGGGTACGAGGTCGGTGAGAATCCCGCGAAACGCCGGGCGCGACTTGATCTTGGCGTACCAGTCCTTGACGGCCGCGTTCCGGTTCCAGTCCACATCGGATGCGTAACCAACATCGGAGTCGCTGTTACCTGAGGGGAGGTGGAAGTAATCCAGTGACGAGAAATGCGCCGCCGCGGCGAAGTCGGCGAGCGTCATTTTATTGCCTGCCACCCAATTGCGATGTTCAAGAAGCCAACCCAGATAATCGATGTGATACTTTAACGCCTGTTTGCCGGCCCGCAGGTTTTCGGTGACTGGATCGCCACGGCCTGACAGTTTCTTGTAGATCCTTTCATATAGCAGCTTTGAAGTCACCTCATTGTGGAACTTATCGTCAAACCAGCTGACCATCCGCCGCACCTCGTGCCGTGCGATAGGGTCCGATGGCATCAGGGATGGTTCGGGATACATATCCTCCAGGTATTCGCAGATCGCGGCGCTCTCGGAGAGTATCAGGTCGCCGAATTTCAGAACGGGTACCTTGCCTGCGGGATTGCGGCGCAGGAAATCGGTATTCCGTTCCCAAAAGCGTTCCTCAACCAGTTCCACCTGAAGGGTTTTTTCAGCGAGCGACAGACGCACTTTCCGGCAGAATGGCGACAGCGGTAAATGGAAAAGGCGGATCATCTGAGACCGTCACTGTATCGGTTGCGGCATCAATGCAGCGAAAGCATCGGCGATTCAACCGCTGAAACAATCATCACGGCCATCGGACCGGATTGTCGCGGCCCCGTCGGCGATCGCGGCGGCGCGGCGCGTGAGGTTGGCCGAAAGGTCGGCGGCGGAGCGACCCTTGGGATCCGGCAGGACCGCGGCGAGGTTGGCCGCCTGGGCCACGCTCAGATCCGACGCGGGAATCCCGAAATACCTCCGCGAGGCCGCGTCCACGCCGAATACGCCCTCGCCGAATTCAATTACGTTCAGGTAGACCTCAAGAATCCGCCGCTTTGGCCAGACGGCCTCGAGCACCGGGGTGATCAGTCCTTCCAGAGCCTTTCGAATCCAGCTGCGCCGCTGCCAGAGCAGGACGTTCTTGACGACCTGCTGGCTTATGGTCGAGGCTCCACGTCCGGCGCCTTCCTCGAGTGCCGCGCGAATCTCACTTACGTCGAAACCCCAGTGCCGGCAAAAATTGGCGTCCTCGGCAGCGATGGCCGAGCGGACCATCACTGGCGCGATTCCGTCCATTGGCACCCAATTTCGTTCAATCCCGCCCAGACGCAGGCGCTCCGAGAGTATGTATGGAGTGAATGGAGGGTTGACGAAACGATAGACGAGTACCACGAGCAGCAGCAGGCCCACCAGTCCAAGGATCGCCCGAATCGTCCAACGACGGGCCACTCTCAGCGATCCGGTCCACCACTTGGCGCCGGTTGGCTTGCTGCGTTTTGCCATGCACCGACCCAAACCACAGGCACCGTCCACCGGTCAACCCACCATGCCGCGGACTGGCTTTATATGCATGACCGGCGGCTTCGCCGGCGGTCATGTCCAGTGTTGAACAGCTCCCCTACGGCGCGTGCGGGCTCGGACCCGGTGATGACGGGCTCCTATTCGTGACAACAGGCGGTTCGCGCCTCTGGAGCCATCGCTTCAGGCTATGCGGGCGCTCGCGGAATAATCCAGGGGATACGCTAGATGGGGCAGCATTTCCTCGGGGCAGACCTGCAGGAAACGTCCTGCCTCGACGTCCCAGTTCTGCAGGATTTCCCCGGCCTTCCGGCTGCCGGTCTGCTCCACATGGCGTTGCAGGAGTTCCGTCAGTTCCGCCTGCCAATGCGCCGCCGCCACGCGACTGACCACCAGGGTATCCATATTCATGTAATCCCGCGCCGTTCCCTCCGGATCATGAATATATGCCATTCCCCCTGTCATTCCCGCCCCGAAGTTGGCGCCGATCTTACCGAGGATCACGGCCACCCCCCCGGTCATGTACTCGCAGCCGTTTGAGCCGCAGCCCTCGATAACCGCGAGTGCGCCGGAGTTGCGCACGCAGAATCTTTCGCCCGCCCGCCCGGCCGCGAACAGGGCACCGTCGGTCGCGCCGTACAGCACGGTATTGCCGATTATCGCGTTCTCCGATGCGATGAGTTGACTGGCCATCGGCGGGCGAACGACGATAATGCCACCCGACAGGCCCTTTCCGACATAATCATTCGCGTCGCCGGACACCTCCAGTTTCAGCCCGCGCACGGCGAACGCGCCCAGAGACTGACCGGCGGAGCCCGTCAGCTTGACCGTCAGATGGTCTGGCTGCAGCGAGTTGCGCATCCCGAAGTTCCGGACGATTTGGCTCGAAACCCTGGCGCCCACCGTGCGGTGCGTGTTCCGCACCGAATACTGGAGCTGCATTTTCTCGCCGTCGGTCAGGAACCGGGCCGCATCCCCCACGATTTCGGCGTCAAGCGTATCCGGGACCTCGTTGCGGGGTCTGCCGCGGCCGTACGCGGGCTCCGGGGTGCCATCGACCGTGATCAGCATCGGATTGAGGTCAAGGTCATCCAGATGCGCGGCGCCGCGGCTGACCTGGGACAGCAGATCGGCGCGGCCAATGACCTCGCCGAGTGAGTGCGCGCCGACCGACGCCAATATATGACGAACTTCCTGAGCGTATAACGTGAAAAGGTTTACGACCTTGTCCGCCGTTCCGGTGAATTTCTCGCGAAGCCGCTCATCTTGGGTACATACGCCTACCGGGCATGTGTTGGACTGGCACTGCCGCACCATTATGCAGCCCATCGCGATCAGCGCGGCCGTACCGATTCCGTATTCCTCGGCACCCAGCATCGCGGCGATCACGATGTCCCGACCGGTGCGAAGGCCTCCGTCGGTTCGCAACGTCACCCGATCCCTCAGATTGTTCATGCTGAGTACCTGATGCGTTTCGGCCAATCCCATCTCCCAGGGAAGTCCTGCGTACTTGATGCTGGTTGCCGGAGACGCGCCGGTGCCGCCGTTATGGCCGGAGATCAGGATGACATCCGCTTTCGCTTTCGCCACGCCGGCGGCGATGGTGCCGACCCCGCTGGCCGCGACTAGCTTGACGCAGACCTTGGTGCGCGGGTTGATCTGCTTGAGATCGTAGATCAGTTGAGCGAGATCCTCTATGGAGTAGATGTCGTGATGCGGCGGCGGAGAGATGAGTGTAACTCCGGGCGTCGAATGCCGAAGCCGGGCGATCAGTTCCGTCACTTTCATTCCGGGAAGTTGCCCACCTTCGCCCGGCTTGGCGCCTTGGGCGATTTTGATCTCAAGTTCCTCGCAGTTATTGAGGTACTCCGCCGTCACGCCGAAGCGGCCCGAGGCCACCTGCTTGATTTTCGCGGATGGATTGTCGCCGTTGAGCTCGGGTGCTGAATGCGCCGGATCCTCTCCGCCCTCTCCGCTGTCGGATTTCGCGCCGATACGGTTCATGGCCACGTTAAGGGTCTTGTGCGCCTCCGGTGAAAGCGCTCCAAGGGACATGCCGGGCGTGACGAACCTCCGCCGGATGGAGGTGATCGATTCGACTTTCTCCAGAGGCACGGGCTCGCCGAGAGGATTCAAGTCCAGAAGGTCGCGCAAATGAATGGGCGGATTGGACCGCATGCCGGCGGAGTAGCGCTCCCAGAGGCTATAGGATGCCTTGTGACATGCCATCTGCAGCATGTGCATTGACCGCGCTTCCCAGGCGTGCGTTTCTCCCGAGGCGCGCGCCTTGTAGAAGCCGCCCACCGGGAGTACATCCTGGCCCCGCCGCCACCCCTGCGCGTGCACCTCGAGAAGTTTCTTCTCGATTCCGCTCACGCCGATTCCGGAAATCCGGCTGGCCATGCCCGGGAAGTAGTCCGCCACCATTGCGCGGCTCAGGCCAACGGCCTCGAAATTGAGTCCGCCGCGGTAGGAGCTTACAATCGAAATCCCCATCTTCGACATGATCTTCAGGAGGCCCAGGTCGATGGCTTGTCGGTATCGCTGGATCGCCTCCGTCAGGGTCATGTCCAATAAGCCACGGCCAATGCGGTCGGCCAGACTATCCTCGGCCAGATAGGCGTTGACGACGGTCGCACCGCATCCGATGAGCACGGCGAAGTAGTGCGGGTCGATACACTCGGCTGACCGAACGTTCAGCGAACAGAATGTCCTGAGTCCCTTGCCTGTGAGCCATGAATGAACGGCGCTGGTGGCGAGGATCATCGGCATTGGCACGCGATCCGGGCCCTGGCGCTGGTCTGTCAGCACGATATGACCCGCACCGGAGCGGACGGCGTCCTCCGCTTCGGTCCTGATGCGCTCCAGACCGCTGCGCAGTTCACCCGCGCCATCCGCGTCAAAGGCGCAGTCGATTTCGATCACGTCGTCACCGAGTCGCTTAACCAGGAGTTCGAACTGCGCGTTGCCCACGAAAGGCGATTCGAGAGCGACGATCTCGGTCTGGCTGGAATTCTCGTCGAGCACGTTCTTGAGATTCCCGAAACGGGTCTTGAGGCTCATCACCCGGTGTTCCCGGAGTGAATCTATCGGTGGGTTGGTGACCTGGCTGAAGTTCTGTCGGAAGAAGTGGCTGAGCGGGCGGTAACGTTGGGACAGAACGGCGCACGGCGTGTCGTCTCCCATTGAGGAGACCACTTCCTTTCCGTCCTCCACCATTGGCGCGAGGATCTGCTCCAGATCCTCCAGGCTGTATCCGGCCGCGATCTGCCGCTTGCGAAGATCGCTACCGGTGAACATCGCCCGCTCGGTGACGCTCGCCAGATCATCGTCAAGCTCGGTGATCCTGCCAACCCATTCGGTGAATGGCTGGCTGGCTGCGAGGCTGTCCTTGATTTCGGTGTCGTGAAACAGCTTTCCGGACCTCAGGTCGATGGCCAGCATCTGGCCGGGTCCCAGCGCGCCCTTCTCGATCACCTCGGCTTCATCGGTAGGCACCATGCCGACCTCCGAACCGGCGCAGACCAGGCCGTCACCGGTCACGACGTATCGCATGGGCCGCAGTCCGTTGCGATCCATTCCGGCGCAGACCCAGCGGCCGTCGG
This sequence comes from Rhodobacter sp., assembly GCA_026708635.1. Classification (GTDB taxonomy): domain Bacteria; phylum Pseudomonadota; class Alphaproteobacteria; order Rhodobacterales; family Rhodobacteraceae; genus JAPOUP01. The sequence goes on along the minus strand of JAPOUP010000207.1, from coordinate 6,405 downwards.
TCATGGCCAGAGCCGCCGGTCCGTCCCAGGGCTCCATAACGCTGTTGCAGTAGGAGTACATATCCCGCCATGCCCGCGGCAGCTCAACCGCCTGCTTCGACCAGGATTCCGGAACCAGCATTGTCTTGGCCATCGGTGCGGTGCGGCCCGCCCGCACGAGGACCTCGAACACGGCGTCGAGAGCGGCCGAGTCCGAAGCCCCGCCGGCGATTATTGGCTTGATGTCTTCCGCCTTGTCGCCGAACGAGGAACTCGCCATCCGAATTTCGTGTGATTTCATCCAGTTGAGATTTCCTCTCAGGGTATTTATCTCGCCATTGTGCGCGAGCATCCGGAAGGGCTGGGCCAGCCACCACTGCGGAAAGGTGTTGGTGGAGTAGCGCTGGTGGAATATCGCGAAAGCGCTTTCGAAACGCCGGTCCTGGAGGTCGGGGTAGAATTCAGCGACCTGTTCGGCCAGCATCATGCCTTTGTAAACGATCGACTGGCAGCTCAGGGAGGCCATGTAGAATCCCTCCGCCCTTGCGGCCGTGGCGGCTTTCTCAATTCGCCGCCTGATTACGTAGAGTTCTCTTTCGAACGCCTCGTCACCGATGTCTTTTGAGTTCGAGATGAGTATCTGCTCGATTTCGGGCCGGGTCGCGTTCGCTTTTTGTCCGAGGCATTCAATGTTAACCGGGACATGGCGCCATCCATAGATCGCGTGTCCCATCCGAAGCACTTCGGTCTCGACAATCGCCCGGCACGTCTCCTGCGCCCCGAAATCCGCGCGTGGAAGGAAAACCTGACCGACCGCGATCATCTCTTCCTCCCTCGGTCGGTGTCCGGTGCGCTCTATCTGCTCGAAAAAGAATTGAGCCGGTATCTGCACGAGAATTCCCGCGCCGTCACCGGTCCTGCCGTCCGCGTCAACCGCTCCCCGGTGCCAGACCGCCTTGAGCGCCTCGATCCCGTTTTCCACGACCCGGCGGCTGCGCTGGCCGTCGATCGATGCAACAAGCCCCACTCCGCAGGATGAGCGTTCATCGGAGGCTGAATACAGGCCATATTCGGAAAGGCGGTTTCGTCTGGTCGCTTCCCGCAACGCCCAGCTATCGTTAAGTTCCGTCATTTCCGTTCCTCCCTCCCGGTGGATGTGGCATCCGGCCCCACTCGTTCGCCCGGGCGGCCCGGTCGGTGCCCGTCGTCAGTCACTGAGCGGCGATTCCGATTGCCGGCGTGTTGAAGCGCTCCAGTATGGCTTCCGCCGCCTCCCGCCCGTCCCGGATCGCCCAGACCACGAGTGAAGCCCCGCGCACGATGTCCCCGACCGCGTAAACGCCGTCCAGCGATGTCGCATGGGTCCGGAAGTCCGTCTTGACGGTGCCCCAGCGCGTCACCTCGAGGTCTTTGAATCGCCAGAGTTTAGGCAGGTTTTCCGGTTCGAAGCCGAGCGCCGTGATCACAAGGTCCACTTCCTCCATATAGTCAGCTCCCTCGACGACCTCCGGGGTTTCCCGTCCACTGGGGTCGGCGGCGCCGAGGCGCATCCGTTGCACCATCACGCCCCCGACCGGGTTTCCGGTGAATCCCTTCGGCGTGGTGAGCCAGGCGAATTCGACGCCTTCCTCTTCGGCGTTCGCGACCTCGCGCTGCGATCCCGGCATGTTGGCGCGGTCCCGGCGGTAGAGGCACCTGACGCTCCTGGCACCCTGTCGGACAGCCGTGCGGACGCAATCCATTGCCGTGTCCCCTCCGCCGATGACGACGACGCGCCTGCCGTTGGCGTCAAGGGTGCCGGAGTCGAAATCGGGGACTTCGTCACCGAGACCTTTCCTGTTTGAGGCGGTGAGGAAATCGATGGCCCGCACGATCCCCGCCGAGCCGACGCCCGGGCCGGAGAGTTCCCTGGATCTGTAGACCCCGGTGGCGACGATGACCGCGTCATGCCGACGGCGGATATCCTCGAAGGAGCGGTCCTTTCCCACCTCGCAGTTCAGCTCGAACTCGACGCCGCCCTCCCGCAGCTGCGCGATCCGGGCCAGAACCACGTCCTTTTCCAGCTTGAAACCGGGTATGCCGTAAATCAGCAGACCACCGGCGCGGTCATGGCGGTCATAGACCGTCACCTGGACTCCATTCCGGCGCAGCGCCTCGGCCGCCGCCAGTCCTCCCGGCCCGGCGCCGATCACACCTACCGTCTCCCCGCGCTCCACGGTCACTTGAATCGGCTGTACCCATCCCTCTTCCCAGGCAAGGTCAGTCAGGTACCTCTCGATCGACCCGATCGTTACCGTGCCGTGCCCGGCCTGTTCGATGACGCAGTTGCCCTCGCAGAGACGGTCCTGTGGACATATCCGGCCGCAGATTTCCGGGAAGGTGTTGGTGGCCTGACTCTGTACGTAGGCTTCGCGCAGCCGTCCCTCGGCCGCCAGAAGCAGCCAGTCGGGGATGTTGTTGTGTAGCGGGCAGTGTGTCTGGCAGTAAGGTACGCCGCACTGGCTGCACCGCCCGGCCTGTTCCGCGGCCTTCCTCGCGGCATAGTCGCCGTAAATCTCACGGAAGTCCCCGCGGCGCGATATCGGGTCGCGCTTCTCGGGCATGTCCCGAGCCACATCGACGAATTTCAGCATTTTCCGCGACGTCATGATTGGAGATGCCTCCAGAATTCGGGCCGAAATCTCATGATAGCTCGGCGAGAGCCGAAAATAAAGTCAGAATTTTTGACCTTTATTGACGGTCCCGTACATTCACGTCCGAAAATCCGGACAGGGCGATGATAAAAAGTTCATAATGGCTGACCAAAATTCCGTCTTCTCACCCGATCCACACGGTTTAGTCTGGCACCGCGAATCGGGCGGATCCGGACATGCCACTTTTTCACCTTCTCATGGTCGCCGTGATTCAGGGGCTTACGGAATTCCTGCCGGTGTCATCGTCGGGCCACCTGGCGCTTCTTCCAAATCTCACGGGCTATGAGGATCAGGGCCGGTTCATCGATGTCTCCGTCCATATCGGCACGCTTTTCGCCGTAATATTCCATTTCCGCGCTGACGTGCTGCTCGCGTTGCGGGGAGTCGCCTCGCTCGCTCGCGGACGCCCTGACACGCCCGGAGCGATTCTGGCGCTCTGCCTCGCGGTCGCGACGGTTCCGGTCGTTTTCCTTGGCACCGCGCTCGCCGTCACGGGGCTTGATGACTTGATGCGGTCCGTCGCGGTGATCGGCTGGACAACATTGACGTTCGGGCTGGTCCTTTACTGGACGGACCGAACCGGATCGGTTCACAGATCCGCCGGTGACTGGTCCATTCGCGATTCGGTGATCATGGGGCTCTGGCAGGCGGTGGCGTTGATTCCGGGCGTTTCGCGGTCTGGCGTCACTATCTCCGCGGCGCGGTTTCTCGGATATGGACGTCAGGATTCCGCCAGGCTGGCGATGCTGATGTCGATCCCTGCGATTTTCGCGTCCGGAGTTTACAAAGGCGCTGAAGTGGCCATCATCGGCGATCCCGGTCTCATACGCGACGGCGCTTTGGCCGCCCTCTTTTCGTTTATCGCCGCCTTGGTCGCGTTGCGCGTGATGATGCGTCTGCTGCTGCGGGTCAGCTTCACGCCCTACGTCATCTACCGTGTGGCGCTTGGTCTGATCCTGCTTTGGATCGCCTACTTCACGCCCGCAGGTTCCTGGCCGAGTTCTTGATCGCGGCGTATTGCCCGGACGGACGGAAACGCCAAAGGTATTCCGGAATCACCGCTCCAACGGGTGTGGCATCGATTCCAAGGTCGGCAAGTGTTTGGCTTCCCTTGGACACGACGGAGTCATTCCGAAGGCCACTTACCTGGTCGCCGGTGATCGGTGCCCTGAGCAGACCGCCAGAGAGTGTGGAGCCGACCCGGAACGCTCCGGCCATGACCCGCGCGGCCCAGAAAGGGATGTTGACGATCATCCGCCGGTGCTGGATGGTTGCCAGCATGTCGGTCATGAGCTCCCGAAAGGTCTTTATCTCGGGGCCACCGATTTCGTAGACTCCCGAATGTTGCCGGAGAACGCCGGCGGAGGCGGCCCGTGCGAGGTCATCGACATGGACCGGCTGGAACTTTGTATCGGCGCCAACAATGGGAAGCGCGGGGCAGAATTTCGCCATGCCGGCAAATCGGTTGAAGAACATGTCCTCCGATCCGAACACGACCGATGGCCGCAGGATCATCGCCTTTGGCTGGTGCCGCAGTATCTCCCGCTCACCCCTCGCCTTCGTACGGGCATATTCGCTCTCGCCGGCTTCATCCGCACCGATGGCGGAGATATGGACCATGCGGAATATGCCGTGTTCGGCGGCGATCCGCGCGATACGTCCGGCACCGTGAACGTGCACCGGTTCGAAACTGTTGGCACCGCTGGCGTCAAATGTTCCGACGCAGTTCACCACCGCGTCGGTGCCCCGCATCGCCGCGCCCGTGCCCGTATCGTCGCGGATGTTGCAGAACGTTGGTTCAACCTGTCCCGGTACGCCGTAGGGTCTGACGAACATCGCTTCGTTTGGCCTTCTGCAGGCAACACGGACCCGCCAGCCTTCCCTTGCGAGGTGCCGTGCGATGTGGCGTCCGACAAATCCCGATCCACCGTAGACCGTAACAATTCCTGACATCTACCGACTCCGCAGTGGGTTCGTGCTCAATATCAGCAATGAAGATGTTTCGGACCCGGGGGGTTCAGTCGGTTTCCTGTTCGCAGGTCCGGAAGGTCGCCTGCTGGACTCCGTTTCGGGCAAATCCTTCATGTCCATTACGGATAAACCATGGTATTTGACGGCAGTGCGTTATACGAATATTTCGGGTTTTCCGACAGACATCAACCAACTACTGGGAAAAACCCTTGAAAAAATGGGGGGGGGGGGTAAGATAATACGTAGTCAACTAGACTCGAGGGGAAAATTATCATGCTTAATATTAAGGTAGACATCATGAAAAGACTTTTGACATTGACCGGCTGCTTCGCAGTAACTATCACGCTGGCCCTGTTTTCGCCACAGAATGCGAAGGCACAACATATAGGCTTCGAGTTGCCCGACTTGGGCCCTGTTGTCCCTTATGTTGAACCTACGTCTGTTCATCGGCGTAATCAGCTGTGTATTGAAGAGTGGCGCAAATCGCACGCCTTTACCAGACAGGAATGTAAGGGAATATTGGTTGGTTGGGACTCGTATACACTCAATCCGTCTTTTTTTGATAATGTCAGTAATGAAGCACATCATATGAAGTATTCGAGGTGTCGGGTACACGCTGAGTGCCGGAAAGGTTTGGGCGTGAGTACATTGCGCGCTGGCGAACATAATGCCGTGCTCAATTATGGAGACATCCATAAAATCCGACGCTGCAAGGAAAATTTGGGCACGATAATGAATACTTCCTGTGCGCCACTGACGGATGCGGACGTTGAGGCTGCAATTGAGAAATATAAAGAATACTGGAACCAGCAACAGCAGCAGAGTTATGGCTGGGGGGGTTGGAGTCACTACTAGTATGGTTGCTGGGGCAACTAACAGTATTGAGACCGGACAATCTCGCCCATCTGCCAGCGGTTCCTGGCTGGCACACAAACCGGGGCGTAAAACCGCCCCCCGCCCCGGTTTTATATCTGCGCCAGCATGGCGCACGAATAAAAATGGGCCGATAATCTGCCATCATCGGAGAGTTGGCAGAGTGTAGTTGAATGCTTCGGTTTCGAAAACCAGGGACTGTAACAGGTTCGAGAGTTCGAATACCCTTACTCTAGGTCAATGGACCTATACACATGATTTGTGGTAATTACTGCGTTCCTGCTCGTGATATTTGCGTGCCATTTTCCTGATGTAGCATCAACCATATTCCGGAGAGATTGTCCTCCGCCCCGAATTCTGATCCTGATCGAGAGCGTAAGTAGAAGGTATGCGACATCACTTGATTCGCAAGTTCGGTCTGTGATGACTTCCCATGCCTGTGGAAATTGATACAGGGTGAATCCCTGCGGCTTGGGTCGCACTTTAGGGGCGACGCAACAATATTTGACGTAGACTCTCCTACTGACCGACGGGAAAATTTAGGAGTGAATTCTGGAACAGTTTGCCTAATAATTATACGCCGGCGCCACTCCGAAGCGCAACGCCGGGCCCTTCCCGGAGCGAGGGCGTAGCCCGAGCGGAGGAAAGGGCCCGGCGTTGCGCTTTTCGCGCCCTCCGACCCCCCCCGATTCCGCACGGAAACGGCTCGGTCCCATCCGGAACGAGACTACGCGAGGGATCCGGGCGGCGCAAGGCATGCCCGCGGGCGCGCCGCGGGCGACCCGCGGCGCGTGGAGCCTCCATGTTTCGCGTCAAGTCCGGATCCGGGCTTTTCCTCAGGGAGGCCGCGCCCGCAGGAACGCCTCGTCCGGCGTCAGGTAGCCAAGGA
>JAPOUP010000285.1 GCA_026708635.1 Rhodobacter sp. | reverse complement strand
ACCGTCACGTCGTCGCTGACCTGCATGCCAGTCCGCAAGGACGGCATTGGATGCGACTCCTCAAGGAGCATAGCCTAAAGGATTTCCTTAAGCTTCGAGAAGGACCTTTCAAGCACCTATAGCGTCTGATCATGTTCATCCCGCACGTTACTAACTGTTCGTTGCCCGTTAGAACGGGACATTCAGCGCAGTAATTTTGCGGCAGACCAATTATTGGCCCCCGAAATCCGGAGAACGTTGACCAACTTCAGTATGAGAGGGTCGATCACGCATGGATTCCAGCGCTTGAAGTTCGCACGTCGCTCGATGTCAGGAAGATTTGCCCAACGACGCAAACCCGACGGGGGCTCGCTTCGTGTCTGCGGGACTCGGTTTGTTTTGAGTGTGGCGAGCGGCCCTCGGATAGATAAAGCGGTCACTCCGGTCCGCGGGGGAAAGCAGCCCGTAGCTCGTTGACCGCGGAGTCCAGAATTTGCCGGTCGATTCCGCGTACGACCAGATTCACGCCGAACTGACCGTGAATCAGGAATGGATACGATCCGATGGACAGTTCGGGATACGCTTCGGATATCCGCCCAAGAGGCCCGGCGACCTCGCCTTCGGGACGGTCGACCCGTACAGTCTCGCTAAGCATTGGCGCACCTCCAACCAGTGTCGGCAGCACGCTTGCCACCATGGCTTCGAATATCGCCGGAACACCGGCCAGGACATGCACGTTTTCCAGCGTGAAGCCCGGTGCGGACGAAACCGGATTGTCTATTAGCGCCGCCCCTTCGGGTACCCGCGCCATACGCAGGCGCGCGGCGTTCAGTTCGATGCCAAGACGCCTGCAATGCGCCTGCATTACCGCTCTGGCGTCTTCCCGGACGTCAATTGCAACCCCGAAAGCCGCGGCGACGGAATCGGCCGTGATGTCATCATGCGTCGGGCCGATGCCACCACTCGTGAATACCTGATCATGGGTTGCCCGGAGCGCGTTCACGGTGCTCATGATCACGTTCCGATCGTCCCCGATCACGCGTACCTCCTTCAGGTCGAACCCTGATTTCGTCAATTCCCCCGCCAGATGGAACATATTGGAATCGCGTGTGCGACCTGACAGAAGTTCGTCGCCGATTACGATCATCGCCGCGGTTGGATTGGGCATCGTCATCTCCGAAGGGTCGCAGACCACCGCGGGACCCTAACGGTCCGCACATCCATGTGCCAGCCGAGATCTTTGTGGTTTTCCGCGCCCGGAGCGCGATATAACATCGGCACGCGGATGCAGGAGGTTTTTGGCGATGAGCGGAACCATTGAGGCACGGCTGGCGGAACTTGGCGTCACCCTTCCGGAGGCTCCGGCCCCCGCCGCCAACTACGTACCTTCGGTGCGGATTGGTGACATACTCTATGTCTCCGGACAGATTAGCCAGAATGCGGAAGGGCTGATAACCGGCAAGGTCGGCGCCGATCTGGGTATCGCGGAGGCCGCCGCCGCCGCCCGCGCCTGTGGCGTCAGCCTGCTCGCGCAGGTCAGGGCCGCATGCGACGGCGATCTGGATCGCCTTCAGCGCGTCATCAAGCTGACCGGTTTCGTGAATTCCACGCCCGATTTCACTGACCAGCCGCGGGTTATCAATGGCTGCAGCGACTTTCTGGTCGAGGCATTGGGTTTAGCGGGCCGTCACGCGCGTTCCGCGATTTCGGCGGCATCCCTTCCGCTTAACGTCGCGGTTGAGGTTGAAGGCGTATTCCAGGTTCGATGATTCCCGTTCCGACGGAGTTCCTGACACGTCCTCTGGCCCACCGAGGCTATCACAACCGATCGCTTCGCATTCCCGAAAACTCTCGCGCCGCGTTCGGAGCGGCGGTCGACGCCGGCTACGGAATCGAACTGGACGTGCGGCTGTCGGCCGATGGTGAGGCGATGGTGTTCCACGATGCCAGCCTGGAACGTCTCACGTCCGTGCCCGGGTTCGTCAGGGAGCGACGCCGGTCCGAACTGGAGATTATCGGGCTATGTGGGAGTGGGGAGACCATCCCGGCTCTGGACGACGTTCTCGCGCTTGTGGCCGGACGCGTGCCGGTACTTGTCGAGATCAAAAAAACCTTGGACGCCTATATGGGTAATGGATGCTCCCTGGAGCGTGCGGTTGCCCATGCCGTGAGTTCCTACGACGGGCCTGTCGCGGTAATGTCGTTCTGTCCGGACGCCATTGAGGCGTTCGCCACTGCCGCTCCCGGCATCCCGCGTGGTCTGACGACCTGCTCGTTCAGGTCGCGGGACTGGCCTGAACTGCCCGAAGAGGTTTTGGACCGTCTTCGCAATGTATCCGCCTATGATCGACTCGGAGTGACGTTCATCAGTCACCGGGTAAACGCGCTTCATCACCCGCGAGTTGCCGAGCTCAAGTCCCGCGGCGCAAATGTCCTCTGTTGGACAGTGCGTGGTGGGGACGAGGAACTGGAGGCGCGTAAAGTCGCGCACAATATCACTTTCGAAAGTTATGCCGCCCGGGCCTTCGTGCCTTCGTGAGCCCGATAGGCGGGCGAGAAACAACCCATGTCCGAGCCATTCATTGAGATCGACGTTCTCGGTAACCTAGGTGAGATCGCGCCTGAGGATTGGGATGCCTGCGCCTGTCCGGAGGTCAGGCATGGCG
>JAPOUP010000284.1 GCA_026708635.1 Rhodobacter sp. | reverse complement strand
GAGATCGCGCCTGAGGATTGGGATGCCTGCGCCTGTCCGGAGGTCAGGCATGGCGGGCATCCGGTGGATCCTTTCACCACCTGGCGCTTTCTCAACGCGCTTGAGGTATCGGCTTCGGTAGGTTCGGGCACTGGCTGGGCACCCAGGCACCTGGTTGCCCGGCTTGACGGCAGGGTCATCGCCGTCGCGCCGCTTTACGCGAAGGGACACAGCCAGGGCGAGTATATTTTCGATCATAGCTGGGCCCACGCCTATGAGCGGGCGGGCGGGAGCTACTACCCGAAACTCCAGATCGCGGTGCCGTTCACGCCGGTGACCGGACGCCGACTGCTGACTCGCCCGGGATTTGAGGATGCCGGACGGGGTGCACTGCTGCAGGGTGCGGTGCGTCTGGCAGCCGCCAATCGGCTCTCGTCGCTGCATATCACATTCTGCTCCGAGGCGGAGGCCCGGGCCGCCGAAGGGCAGGGCCTCATGCATAGGATAAGCGAACAGTTCCATTGGGTGAATCGGGGTTATGGAGATTTCGGGGAGTTTCTCGCCGCCCTCAGCTCACGCAAGAGAAAGAACATCCGCAGGGAACGTGCCGCGGTTCAGGCATTCGGGGGAGCGATACATGAACTGGCGGGAGACATGATCGAAGCCTGTCATTGGGACGCTTTCTGGCGATTTTACCAAGACACCGGCGCACGCAAGTGGGGAATGCCTTATCTGACGCGGGCTTTCTTTGAGGAGGCCCATGCCAGCATTCGCAATGACATTCTGCTTGTACTGGCCGAACGCGACGGTCGATATATAGCGGGAGCGCTGAATTTCATCGGGCGCGAGACGTTGTACGGCCGATACTGGGGTTGTGTCGAGGACCATCCATTCCTGCATTTCGAGCTTTGCTACTATCGCGCCATCGACTACGCGATCCGTAACGGCCTCGCGCGGGTCGAGGCGGGAGCGCAGGGTCCGCACAAGCTGGCCCGCGGTTATCTGCCCGTCGCCTGCCATTCATCGCACTGGTTTGCGGAACCCGGTATGCGTGGCGCGGTGAACCGTTATCTGAATGAGGAGCGGCAGGCCGTTAGCGAGGAAATCGACGTATTGACCGAATACGGACCCTTCAGGAATTCAGGAGAGGAAATGGCATGACAGATAGACTGACCGAACCGCAGCGCACCGAGGTTCTCGATCCGTTACTTCGTTCGGGCTGGAAAATGGCGGAGGGTCGGGACGCGATTCACAGGACCTACACATTCCGTAGCTTCATCGAGGCGTTCGGCTGGATGACCCGTTGCGCGTTCTGGGCGGAAAAGTGGAACCATCATCCGGAGTGGTTCAATGTCTACAGTAGGGTTGACGTTACCCTATCCACCCATGACGCGGGCGGTCTGACCGAACGTGACATAAGGCTTGCCGGAAAGATGGATTCCCTGGCGGAATAGTCGATCGTCGTGCCCGCCACTGTCCTGGCGCCCAGGCGGCTTTCATGATTGGAATGGCCGTGTCAGCCTCATTTCAGTGCCCTGATCGCTTCCAGCATGACTTCTCCGGCCGTTGTCTCGCAGACGCCGCTGTCCTTCTCGACGTGCAGAACCTTCACCACGCCATCATCCGCGAACAGCGCGTGTCGCACCGCACGATCATGGAGCCCGGCGGCAGGTATGGATAACGTCAAACCGGCGGCTTTGGGGTATTTCGCGGAAGCGTCCGCAAGCATGGTGATACCCGCCGCCGCCGCTCCGGTTGTCTCGCCCCATGCATCCATCACGAAGGGATCATTGACCGAGACGCAGATGATTTCATCCACGCCGGCGTCGGCCAGTTGACCGCGGGTCCGAACGAAACTCGGCACATGAGCCGACGTACAGGTGCCGGTGAAGGCACCCGGGACCGCGAACAGCACCACCTTCCTGCCGGCGAGCCGATCGGGAAGCTCCACTGTCTCGAACCCATCTCCCTGTTTTCTCAATAGTCCCACCTCGGGGATCCTGTCACCCACTTTCAATGCCATACCGGTCCCTTTCGCGAGTTGCGTTCCGTCATCTCCACGATATAGGGAAATTCTGGTGGGAAACCAGTGCGGGAGCCAAAAGGGTGTGCGACATTGTTGTCATCGGTGCCGGACAGGCCGGGGCGTCCCTCGCGGCGCGGCTGCGCAGCCTTGGCCATGACGGGACCCTGACGCTTGTCGGTCGGGAGCCGGTCGCGCCATATCAACGCCCTCCACTGTCCAAGAAATATCTTCTGGGCGAGATGGTACTGGAGCGTCTCTATCTGCGGCCTGAAAGCTACTACGCCGAGAATGGAATAGAGCTTCTGACCTCCTGCGCGGTCGTTTCCATCGACCGGGCGGGAAGGCTGATATCGGTTGACGGACGAACGATTTCCTATGACCGGCTTGCGCTGTGCACCGGTGCCGTGCCGCGCACGTTGCCCGGGTCGATCGGGGGGACGCTGGAAGGCGTCCATACGGTGCGCACGCTCGCCGACGTTGATGCGATGGCCCCGGCCTTTGCCGAGGGCGCGCGGGCGCTGATCGTCGGGGGTGGATATATCGGACTTGAGGCCGCGGCGGTGGCGGCGACCAGCGGCATGAAGGTTACCTTGATAGAGGCGGCCGAGCGGATTCTGCAACGGGTCGCGGCACCGGAGACCTCGGATTATTTCCGTAAGCTCCAT
>JAPOUP010000057.1 GCA_026708635.1 Rhodobacter sp. | reverse complement strand
AGATTCTATAACTGTATCTGAATATCCTGCTTTCACCAAATCAAGGAATCAAATGATTGAACCGAACCACTAGCGCGTCCGGTCATGTATCCGCTCGCCTGAGTTCCCGTCATCAGGCCCGTCGGTTGGGACAGTGGTTTTGGCTGGGTATACCAGGCCGGCGGAAATGACCAGCTTGGCCGCGTCCTCAACCGACATACGCAGTTCGATGATTTCGCTCTTCGGAACGAATAACAGAAACCCCGAGGTCGGGTTTGGCGTGGTCGGAAGAAACACTGACACAAGCGGTTCGTCACGCGGAATGCTCTCCTGAATCTCGCCTTTGGCCGAGGTGGATACGAACGCGATCGCCCAGATACCTTTCCTGGGATATTCGACGAGACAGGCCCTGTCGAAATTGGTTCCGGTTTGAACGAATACCGTCTCCGCAATCTGCTTCAGGCCGTTGTATATCGACCTCACCACGGGCATCCGGTCGACGAGCCGCTCACCCCATCCGATCAGGGACCGCCCGATCAGGCCCTTCGCGATCCAGCCGACAGTTGTCGTGAACACCAGAAATACGACAACGCCAATCCCGCGTACGTTAACGGGCCAGTCAACTCCGAAAAGGGTCCGGAGTATATTTTCGGGTTTGTACGCCTCCGGAACGATTGGAAGGACGAAGCCATCAATCCATCCGATCACGGTCCATATCAGCCACAGTGTCAGCCCGATCGGCGCGATGACAACGAGTCCTGCAAGAAAGCTGTTCCTCAGGCCCAGAAATCGGGATCCTTTTGGCTTCTTCTGTTCTGGCTCGTTCGGCTCGAGTTTTGTGGTCATCTGTAACTTGCGGAAAATCGTGTCGGGGCGCTATAGCGGTTTGGGTCGTCGATAACAACAGGTCCGGTATCCGCGAACCGGATCAGCGGATCCATTGAAGTTCCCGGGCGATTTCCGCGGCGAGGCGGGCATTGTTGAGAAGTAAAGCGATATTCGCCGATAGTGACCGTCCTTCCGTCAGTTCGAGGACGCGGGAAAGGAGGAAAGGGGTGACGTCCTTGCCCGTCACGCCCTCGGCGAGGGCGTGGTCCAGCGCGGCACCCACGGCGGAGCGGACTTCGGGGTAGGGGATCTCGGCTTCGGACGGAACCGGGTTGGCCACGAGCTGACCACCCGCAAGTCCAAGGTCGCGGCGTACCCGGTGGGCGCGCGCGATATCTTGCGCACTATCGGAGCGAAGCGGCGCCTTTAGCCCTGAATCCCGCGACCAGAAAGCGGGAAAGGAATCCTGGCCCATTGCAATCACCGGAATTCCGAGGGTCTCGAGCACTTCAAGTGTTTTGGGGATGTCGAGAACCGCCTTTGCGCCGGCGGAGACGACCGTGACCGGGGTCAGCGCCAGTTCGCGCAAGTCGGCGGAAATATCGAAGCTGGTCTCCGCCCCCCGATGCACGCCGCCGATGCCGCCCGTGGCGAAGACCTCGATTCCCGCCTGGCATGCACAGATCATCGTTGCCGAGACGGTTGTGGAGCCCGTCTTTCCCTGCGCGACCGCCATTGGCAGGTCGGCACGGGACAGTTTGGCCACCTTTACGTCTCGCGCCAGATACTGAAGACCGTCGTCAGACATGCCTATGTGGATCTGTCCATGGATTACGGCGACCGTTGCGGGAACCGCCCCCGCGTCACGGATTTCGCCCTCTGCCCGCAGGGCGGTCTGGAGATTGAGCGGGAACGGCAGACCATGGGTGATAATGGTTGACTCTAGCGCGACGATGGGTGCGCCCGAATCCCGGGCCTGAATGACTTCGTCCGAGAACGCGGGCGAGATCATGCCGATGCCGTGCCCGAGACATGATCGGCCGCTGCCCTCAACGCCGCGTTCAACGCCGTCACCGGGTCCGCACCCCCGGCTTCCGCAGCCACATGGGACGCCACGAATGAATCACCCGCTCCGGAGACTCTTACGATATCCACCTCCGGAGGAGTCGCGACGACCGTGGCTTGGGGACCGGAATCGGTAGCCGGACGCCTGCCGTTGGTTACCAGAACGCGAGCGGCACCGCGTTCCCGTATCGCCCGGGCCGCCTCCCGGGATGACGTGAAACGACGGTCACAGAGTGCGCTGGCTTCTTCAAGATTGACGTAGAATGTCGCGTTCGGCGCCGGGAGAAGTGCCTTTAGCCGCTCCGCTTTTCCCGGACTCGCGCATACCACCCGCAGATCCGCGGCGGAAAACGATGGATCGACGGCAACTCTCGCCATTAGTCCCTCGGACAGGTTGCCATCGAATACGACGATACCCGAATAGGGCAATTCCGGGCTGCCCAAAGTGCCATTGAGCAGGGGATGCAGAACCCGGTCGCCGGCCGCTTCCAGCGAGCTGAGGTCGGCAAGTATCGCTATCATCCCCTCGACGTCTTCCATGACAAGGCATCTGTCCGTTGACAGGCGCTCGGTGATGTGGACATAGTCCATCAGCAGCCCCATGCCCCGACACTTCCCGAGCAGTTCCGCGCCGTCGGAATCGCCGCCCATTGAAGTCAGCATGATGGATCGGATCCCGAAGCGGGATAGAGATATCGCGACGTTTAGCGCCACACCCCCCGGCCGCCGTTCAATGCGCCCGGTAACGTCCGAGCCCGGGCGCATTCGGCAAAGTGCCCGGCCGGTAAAATCCCAGACAGCGGCACCGACGCAGACAATGTTTTCCATGGAATCATCTTGCATGGTCTCGTTTGGCAGGCACTCAGGACTTTGGCAAGCGGCTCATCCATCCAGCGCCCCCTTTGCCGCCCCGCGGCGAAAACCAAAACAGCCTGTCGTGCCTCCTTGCGAAACCGCTTGCGCGCGTCGGCGTTTTCCCTTAGGAGACTCGCAGTTCACAGGTAGGGTCGGGGTCCTGCGGGGAGACATCCCGCATTGATCCACCGGTTGGGTGATAGCCTGAAGCGGCTCTACCGAGGTTAAAAACCGGGAAGGAATGAGAGCATGGCTCTTCCAGAATTCACACTGCGCCAGCTATTGGAGGCAGGCGTTCATTTTGGCCATCAGACCCAGCGCTGGAACCCCAAGATGGGTGAATTCATCTATGGGGAGCGAAACGGGATTCATATCATCGACCTGACCCAGACGGTGCCGATGCTTGATGCCGCCTTGAGGGCGGTTCGCGAAGTGGTCGCGAAGGGCGGCTCGGTACTTTTCGTCGGTACGAAACGCCAGGCCCAACAGGCTGTCGCGGAGGCCGCCGAGCGCTGCGCCCAATATCACATGAACCACCGGTGGCTTGGCGGCACGCTTACGAATTGGAAGACGGTGTCGCAATCGATCGAGCGCCTGAAGGCGCTGGATGAGCAGATGGAGAAAGGCTCCGAAGGCCTGACGAAGCGGGAACGTCTGTCGATCGAACGCGAGCGGAACAAGCTCCACGCCTCGTTATGCGGAATTCGGGAGATGGGTGGTCTTCCGGACATGCTGTTTGTCATCGACGTGAACAAGGAAGACCTCGCGGTCGCGGAGGCCAGAAAACTCGAAATTCCGGTGGTTGCGGTGGTTGATACGAACTGTTCTCCAGTCGGGATCGAGCACATCATTCCGGGTAATGACGATGCTTCCCGAGCGATTTCGCTCTATTGTGACCTCGTCGCGCGCGCCGTGCTGGATGGGATGAACGCACAGTTCACCGCTGCGGGAATCGATCTCGGGGAGTCCGAGGAAACCCTGGAAGTCAATGAAGTTCCCGAAGAGCTTCCCGAAAAAGCCCAGGACGGAGAAGACAAGGGCGGCGAAGCCCAGGACGATGAGCCGACCCGGGTGGACGGCGAGCCAACCCAGGCCGAATCCGCTCCGGAACCTGACGGCGATCACGCGGACAAGTTGGAAGAACGCGCGGCCTAGCCTTTTGGCGTTGGCGCCGCGGCAAAGATGACCGCGGCCAGAGGTAGTCCCGACGCCGCGATGGAAGACCGGTCGAACCGACCATAAACTCCGAAAAGATCTGAATTTACCTAGGGGAGCCCACGATGGCGATCACCGCTGCATTGGTTAAGCAACTTCGCGACAAGACTGGCGCGGGTATGATGGACTCAAAAAGGGCGTTGACGGAGACCGGTGGCGACATGGCCGCCGCCACTGATTGGCTGCGTACCAAGGGATTGGCGAAGGCGGCCAAGAAATCCGGCCGGGTCGCGGCGGAGGGGCTCGTCGCCGTTAAGGTCAAAGACGGCAGGGGAGTAGCCGTTGAGGTAAACTCCGAGACCGATTTCGTTGCGAAAAACGCTGACTTCCGTGAAATGGTCGGAAAGATCGCGGACGCTGCGATCCGGGTGAATGATATTGAGGCTCTCTACTCCGCCGATATCGGCGGAAAGCCGGTTGCCGAAGCTCTCGCCGACAGAATCGCGACCATCGGCGAGAATCTCACCCTCCGCCGGATGGCATCCATCGAAGGTGATCTGATCGCGTCATATGTCCATAACGTAACCGCCCCCGGCACGGGCAGGATCGGCGCGCTTGTGGCGATGAATGGAGCCGACACCGATATCGGCGAACAGGTCGCGATGCATATCGCCGCGGCAAATCCCTGGGCATTGGACGAGAGCGATCTCGACCCGGCTCAGGTTGAGAGGGAGAAAAACGTCCAGATCGAGATCGCGCGGGAATCCGGAAAGCCCGAAGCGGTCATCGAAAAGATGATTGTCGGCCGCATGAATAAATGGAAGGCGGAGGTTACCTTGCTTAACCAGCCGTTTGTCGTGAATCCGGACGTCACGGTTGGGGAAGCCGCTCGTCGGTGCGGAGCCGAGATTACGGGATTTGTGCGTCTGGAAGTGGGCGAGGGAATCGAAAAGACCGCCGAGGACTTCGCCTCTGAGGTTGCCAGAACCCTGAAAGATAATTGAATATACACGGATTTCATACACGGATTCGTGAATTCAACCTTAAAGGCTGGCATGAATCGCTGACCGCTCCGGATCTCCCGGAAGCGGGTGGTTAACACCAACGATGGTCGAAATGCCCGGGACTGCTCCATCCTGACGCCGGAGCGGTACCATGCGCTACTGGCGATCATGCGCGGACACGGGACCGACGCGGAGACGACACGGGCCTGTTCGAAAGACTGGAGCTTCACCGCCCCGGGAGCGGGACGATCCATGTCTTGATCGATAACGCCCGCTACCGTCACGAGAAGACGCCGAACCCTTCCCGGAGAGATCGGAGCGCCGCGTCCGGCCGCGTTTCCCGCCTCCCTGCGCGCCGCGCCTTAATCCCATCGAGCGGCTATGGGGGCATGCACCGCCACGTAACGCACAACCGGTTCCATGCGGGCTTCCGGCGGTTCACCGAGGCGGTCCTCGGGTTTCTTGGCGAAACCCTCCAACTGGAACGGGAGTGGATAGCGGAGTCCGTCACCGACAGATTTTGGATCATCACCCATGACGGATACCGCATGGTCGGATAGCCGTCGGCACGGCTCCGGTCATTCGACGGAGGCCAAATCAGGCCCTGAAATCACGCACGGAGTGACATACAGCCCGATATGTCGCTGGCAGAAGCAGATCGCCTATTTCGGCGTTGGGCAATGCGTTTCTGGGCACAGAAACCGAAGTTCGACGATGCACGGCCCGCCGCTGAAGTCTAAGCGGAACTTCACTGGCCTGGAAGGCGGTTTCGGCCATGTGTGACCGGGGTTTCGTCCGGATTCAGGCTGTCACGCTTATGCAAGCATCGCGGTCCGGGTCAATTCCGGGCGGCTCGAACGGCCTCGCCCGCGGAGCCTGGTTTGGGATCACGTCGATTCGGAGGGAACGCTTATGTAAGCGTTCACCTGTCCCTCCACTGTATTTATATGACGGGATCGGCGAATTCCAGGGATTTCTTATGTAAGCGAAAATCCCGCGGATGGCACCCCGCGGACGGCGGAAAACCGTTGCGCCCCAGCGCGTTGGATGGAAAAAGGGACAGATCAACGACTGGAAGTTCCGTCTAAGGGACTTCTGGAGCTCAGCAGCCCGAAATGGGGAACGAAGAGAGAGCAAAGTCGTCTATCGTCGCCTTCCCCGTCATTTGGAGCATTCCGGGCGCCGGAACGGCCGGTCGGGCCGGGATTCCGATGCGCGGATCGCGTTGGCAGCCGCCGGCACCGTCAAAAAGCGCTGCAGCGCAAACGCTTCGGTCTGAAAAACGCGATTAGTAGTTACGGGCTTGCAATCCAGATCCGGCTAGGCTAGTCTCCGAATCACTGGAAGGAGACACGCCATGAACCTGCTGACCGTATTCACCCGCTACCCCGATCAGGAAGCCTGCATCGCCCATCTGGAAAAGGTGCGCTGGGGCGGCGAAACCCATTGCCCGCACTGCGGATCGGCCCATGTCGCGAGGAAGCAGGAAAAACATCGCGTGGGCCGCTGGAACTGCCATGACTGCAATTCCAGCTTCAACGTACTGTCCGGCTCCATATTCGAGAAGACCAAGGTTCCGTTGCAGAAATGGTTTTTCGCCATTGGCCTGATGGTCAACGCCAAGAAAAGCCTGTCCAGTTGCCAGATGGCCCGTGATCTTGACCTGAACCAGAAAACCGCCTGGTTCCTTATGCAGCGCATTCGCGCCGCCATGCTGACGAGCGATCGCGACATGCTTCAGGGCATAGTCGAGGCCGACGAAACCTATGTTGGCGGAAAGCCGCGCAAGAGGAACAGGCGCGATGACGATACCCCGAACAAGCGCGGCCGCGGAACCAGGAAAACCGCTTTCATAGGTGCCGTCGAGGGGGGGGGGGCAGTCGTTGCCAGAGTCGCGCATGACCTGAGCGCGAAGGGAATACTGGCATTCCTCAGGGAATACGTTGATCCGCAGGGATCGCTTCTGATCACCGACGAATACAAGGGGTACAACAAGGCCCAGAGGGTCTATCAGTCGGCGATGGTGAACCACAAGGAACGCTATGCCGACGGAAAAACCCATACCAACACGTTTGAAGGTTTCTGGTCACTGGTCAAGCGCGCTTGGTATGGATCGCACCATCACTATTCGACCCAGTGGATGCCGCTCTACGTCGCGGAAAGCACCTGGAAGTATAACCAGCGCAAGAATCCGAACGGCTTGGGAACGTTCATGCGGGAGTGCTTCGCGTGAACCGGCTGTATTATGGCGACTGCCTGACCATCATGCAGGAAATGACGCTTGGAAGCGTGGACCTGATCTATCTTGATCCGCCCTTCAATTCCCAGCGCGACTATAACGCGATTTACAAGACCGAAACCGGAAAGCCGCTGCCCGATCAGATTGACGCGTTTTGCGACACATGGACCATAGACGCGGAAACCGAACGGGCGGCGAGGCACATGCCCGCACTCATGCGGGAAGCCGGCGTTGACGATGAAGTGGCGGAATTCTGGCGGCTTTGGATGAACGCGCTGCGCAAGACAAATCCGAGGGTGCTGGCCTATCTGGTGTACATGACGCAACGGCTTCTGCCCATGCGGGGCATTCTCAAGCCAACCGGGTCAATCTATCTCCACTGCGATCCGACGGCTTCCCATTACATCAAGGTAATGATGGACGCGATTTTCGGGCATGACAATTTCAGGAATGAAATCATATGGAAGCGAACCAGCGCGCGCAACCGCGCGAAACGCTGGGGGCCGATTCACGACGTGCTGCTATTCTATACAAACGGCAAGAACTACGTTTGGAACCGCGTGCTTGAAGCGTATGATCCGGACTATCTCGAAAAGCATTACCGAAGTAATGACGGAGACGGAAAGGGTCGTTACCAGCCCATTGACCTAACGGGACCGGGTACCCGAACCGGAAGTTCGGGTTTGCCCTGGCGAAACGTTGATCCAACAGTCAAGGGAAGGCATTGGGAGTTGCCTCCTGACAGATCGTTGCCGGAGTGGTTCGTTTTTTCCGAGGGCTATGCGGAAATGTCATGCCAGGAACGGCTTGACGTTCTGGAGCGTCAAGGCCTGATCTGTTGGCCGAAAAAAGGATTCGTCCCTCGATTCAAGCGATACGCTAACGTGTCGAAAGGTAACCCGGTTCAGGACATAATCTCCGATATCCGGCCCATAGGCGCGAACGCGAAAGAACGTTTGGGCTATGATACCCAGAAACCCGTTGAGTTACTGGAGCGGATCATTTCCGCCAGCTCCAATCCCGGTGACGTGGTATTCGATCCCTTCTTCGGATGCGCGACCACCATTGAGGCGGCGCACAATCTTGGCCGGAAATGGGTCGGGATCGACATTGCCATTCACGCGGTCAAGCGCGTTGCCGGTGTCAGGCTTCGCGATAGGCTCACACTGGTTGAGGGAAAGCACTTCACGATTGAGGGAGTGCCGCGCAACCTTGAGGGTGCCCGTGACCTATGGGAGCGCGACAAGTACCATTTCCAGAAATGGGCGGTTGAGCAGGTTGACGGTTTCGTGACGACCAAGAAGGGAAGCGACGGCGGAATTGACGGCCGTTTGTATTTCGATTTTGAAGGCGAGCGCGACTTGCAAAGCATGGTTCTTGAAGTGAAGGGAGGCGCGAACGTCGGGATTGGAGTTGTCCGGGATCTTCGCGGGGTGTTGGAACGCGAGACGGCGCAAATGGCCGGATTGATCGTCATGGACGAACTGGGAGACATAAAGATGCGGAATTTCGTGAAGGAAATGGCTCAGGCCGGAGATCTTGAACACAAGGGAATGAAATACGCGCGAATGCAGATGCTGACCGTTCAGGAAATCTTGGATGGAAAGCGATTCCTGACGCCTTCGGTGGCGGGGGGCAAGGGCCAGGCACAGCTAAAATTGCCGCTGCCCGAGTGATTGAGGGAGATAAGCCCGTAACTACTAATCGCGCTGAGAAATTTCTTGACGAGCTACCATTTGTGATGGTAGTAGTGAGGTGTAATGTCGAAACCTTAAGCATAAGGAGCTAAATTATGGACTGGCAATCTATTGCGGAAACGCCTCTGCAATCGGCGGAGGAGATGCGCCGCCAGATCACGGAAAAGGCTATAATTGATAGTGACTTCCGGGCGATTTTGACTTCGAATCCGAGGGATGCTATCTCCCAGGAGCTAGGCGTGGACATTCCCGATGACATCAATGTCGTGGTCCATGAGAGCGACGCTGAGAACATTCACTTGGCCCTGCCGGCGAGCGAAATCAGCGAGGAGCAGCTCGAAGCGATCGCTGCGGGCCGCTGCTGCTGCTGATCCCTCTCTATGTCGGGGAGGGGGCAATGGCATGCAGGGCTGGCTTTCTTCTGGTTGGCGAGAAGGTCCCCTCTCTTCTGAAGATGGCCCGGACTGTTGGCGAGCGTTTTGCAGTCGTTTGACATCAGCCGGGCGAGGGCGATCAGCGTCAGTCGGCGAGTTCCGGCCTTGAATGCCGGGGATGGGCTCGCTTGCGGTCTCAAGGGGTTGGCCTCCGGCCAGCCTGCCGAAATCAGGAAGGAAGAGACAGCGCTTCGCGCAACGCGCCGTCAGGTGCCGCCGGATTGTCGGTCAAGTGTACCAGAATTTGCATATGACCGGAAAAGATTCATAATGCATGATAAACAGATACTTAAGGATACGCTGGCCGCGCTGTTTCCTTACGGGACGAAACCTGTCCTAGAGTTAATGCTATTAAGCGGGGGCCGTTGCATTTATGACCATTCTGGCCGGTCTGGGCCGCTATACTGTATCCGCTAGACGTGTCCACAATTGTCCGGTACTTCACAGTCAGCGCCTGTCCCGCGAAGGGTCATCCACAAAACCGCCAAAGACACCGGCCTTGTTGAGAGGCCGACGCTACTGCCACACTTCGGATTCCACGCTTTGGACGACCGGCAGGTGTTCCTAGTGTCGGAGACCGCCAACACGTTGCTGCACGGGACAATCTACCCCGATCTGTTGCCACTTCTTGACGGTCGCCGCACTTATGCCGAAATCGTAAGCGGCATCGAGGCGGGGCATCGGGAACCAAGTATCCGCAAAGCGCTCGTCGCGCTGGTGTCCAAAGGATATGTCGTCTCCGGCGAACACGGCCTCAAAAATGGTGTTGCGGCGTTCTGGACGTCGCTCGGCGCCTCCCCCCGATTCGCCGAGGAGCGCCTCGCGGCGTCCCGCGTGGCAGTTTACGGAGATACCGGCGGCTTCGCCCAGCGGCTTGCATCCCTTAACGCCGCCTTGACCGACGACGCGAGCGCCGCAACGCTCTCCGTAATTGTCTGCGACGACTATTTAGATGAGCGGCACGCCGAGACAAATCGGCGGCATATCGCGTCTGGTAAGCCGTGGATGCTGGTAAGGTCCATAGGGATGCAACCATTGTTTGGCCCGGTTTTTCGTCCAGGGGAGCATGGCCCGTGCTGGGCCTGCCTCACCTACCGCCTGAGCGGCAATCAGGAAATCCACAATTTCCTACGTAACGCGACAGACGGTGACATATCCCTAGTGCCCAAGGCCGCCGCACCCGCCAGTCTGGACGTGGTTCTCGGCCTGGCCGCGACCGAGCTCGTTAAATGGCTGGTGCTCGGCAAAGCCGCCCCCATACATGAGCAGGCGGTCTCGTTTGATAACTTCGAGTTCTCGCTTGCCCGGCACACGGTCATGCGCCGTCCGCAATGCTCCGTCTGCGGGGACGAGTCACTTTATCGCAGTGACCGGCAGTTGGTTCCAGTGCGACTTACGAGTAGCCCGAAGAGCCTACGCAACAGCGGCGGCGTCCGCTCGGTCACGCCGGAGTCGACTCTCGCTAGGTACCGTAATCTGGTTGATCCGATTGCAGGCGTGGTAACATGGTTGAGGCGCATGACCAGCGACTCCGACCCTTGGCTCAATGTTCACTGGGCCGGCAGCAATCTAGCACTCAAGAACCGGGCGCTGAACGTGCTGCGCCTCAGCCTGAGGACCAAAAGCGCCGGAAAAGGCAGCACGCCAAGCCAGTCAGAGGCGAGCGCCCTCTGCGAAGCGTTGGAACGCTACTGCGGTGCCTACCACGGAGACGAGATTCGCTTCCGGAGACGGTACATCGACTTCTCCGTGGACGGCGGGTCCGAAGCCATACATCCAAACAGCGTGCAGCTGTTCAGTGAGGCCCAGCTTGATGACGCCGACAGGATCAACGCGAGCGGTCATCCCTACAACGTCGTTCCACCGCGTCTTGATCCTGATGCGGAGATGGACTGGTCGCCGGTATGGTCACTGACCGGTGACTGCCCGCGGTATCTTCCTACCTCCCTGCTTTACTACGGAAAATCGACCGACAATCGAGGCGTTAAGGATTTTGTCGCGGATTCTAACGGTTGTGCGGCCGGAAACACGCTGGAGGAAGCGATACTGCAGGGGTTCTTCGAACTGGTGGAACGCGACGCCTTCGCGGTATGGTGGTACAACCAGCTGCGCATGCCCGAAGTGGATCTGGAAAGCTTTGATGATGCGTACCTAGCGAAGGCGCGCGACTACTACCGCGGCCTGAACCGCGACCTGTGGGTACTTGACGTCACCGGAGACTTCGGGATTCCAGCCTTTGTCGCCCTCTCGCGCCGGACGGATGGGAAAGCGGAAGACATCGTCTATGGTGCCGGGGCGCACATGGATCCCCATATTGGCGTTCTCCGCGCGGTGTGCGAACTGAACCAGTTCCTCAATTGGGTCCAAGGCACGGGCCCGGGAGGCGCTGGCTATCAGGTCGACGACCCGCAGTGCCTAACGTGGTGGCGCAATGCGACGATCGAGAACCAGCCCTATCTTGTGCCAGCGACAGACATGCTGGCGCGGCGTGGGTCCAGCTACCCGCCCCCCCCCACGGCCGAGCGCGATGACCTACGGGAAGACCTGGAGCGATGCATTGCGCTGGTCGAGGCCAAGGGCATGGAGTTCCTCGTGCTGGATCAGACACGCCCCGATATCGGCATGCCGGTAGCGCGGGTGATCGTGCCCGGCATGCGCCACTATTGGGCGCGTCTGGCACCGGGACGCCTGTTCGACGTTCCGGTCGAGATGGGGTGGCGCGAGTGTCGCATTTCCGAAGCCGAAATCAACATGGCACCGGTAATCGGGTAAAATCTGGGCTATACCCTTCACTTGCCGCCCGGGGCGCAAATACGATACATACCTTTGAAGCTGGTGAGTTTGTATGACGCGCAGCAAAACGACTCATGGTTGGTTACCACACCAAATGAAGAGGGGAGAGACATGTCCGTGCCCGGGATACGCTTTCCTTGGGCAAGCCTCAACACATCCGCCAAGGTATGGGCCGGGCGGAACATTCAGTCCTCTTCGACCCCCCCCCAAACACACGCAGCCCATACTGTGTCATCATATGGTCGTCCATGGCTTTCTTGAACTGCTCGGTCAACACATCGTAATACTGTGGGGCCGAAATGTCCTTCGCTGTGGAGCCGGGGCAGGGGGCATCAGCGCAACGTCTGAGAGATCCGCAAGTTCGTTCAGCCGGGCACGGGCCACCAGCGGAACCCGTAGAAATCTCCCATTGCCTCCATTCCCTCGGGAAGGATGTAAGCAACGGCGCAAAGTCAACAATTTGTGCTCTTCACCGGTTTTTAGCAATCTGTGCCGCCTATACCTTAGAGGCTCAACAAAATGCATGCACGGGCGTGCGGGCCATCGATCCGACGTTCCTCGTGCGTCATGGGACCGCGGGCGCACGATACCACGTCAGCTAGTATCGTCATCGTAACGGAGATGCGGAAATGCCGGGACTGCAGCGTCTGGACCAAGTTGCCGCAAGCAGCAACAAGCGTCGACAGTTCGATGTTTTGCTGACTGTAACCGCGCCTCACGAGCGACTTGTATTGATAGCGACCGCGCTGCTGATCGTCGCATTGGCATTATGGGCGACATTTTGGCGCGTGGAGCGTGAAATGGTGATCGAGGGTGCCCTGATCACGCCGGGCGAACGGCACGAAGTGGTTGCGGCAGAACCGGGACACCTGATCGAATATTTCGTGTTTCCGGGAGATCGGGTGATGGCTGGCGAAAGGATCGCACAACAGAGTTTACCCGAACTGGACCGTGAAGTGGAAGAGTTGTGGCACCGGCTCGATGCGATCGGAGGCGGCGCGGCGCAGGCGTCTCCGAGCGGTCCGTTATCATCGTCTGTTCTGGACGAGATGCGGACGGCACTCCAGCTGATGGAAGCGCGGCGGGCCGTGCGTGGAACGATCGTCACTCACGTGGCGGGCGAGGTCATTGAACTGCGGTCTGCGCCAGGTGACTTTGTCGCTGCCGGCGCATCTGTCGCGCGGATCCGCGCCAGTGCCGGCGTGGAAACCGGGCAAGTTCACGCGGTTCTGCGGGTTGGCCCGCACATCGCGCAAAGTATAACCGAAGGAATGCAGGCGACCGTGGAGGTGTCGGTTCCCGGCGTCGGCATACAGCGGCTGAAGGGGGAGGTGGTTTCCGTGGTCGCCGGACCGCTTCCCGATTGGCTTTCGGCTATGCCGCCGCAAGCGACCTTGGATAACCTACACCGGATAGACGTGCTGCTTCGCCAGATTCCCGATGGTCGGGTGCCGGACGGCTCGGCATGCCGGGTCCGTCTGGTTCTCGGCTTGGCTTCGCCCGTCGCGTTGCTTACTTCCAACCTGTTTTGATGTCGGCTCTTTCCCATCTGGGTAGTTGGATGCGATCACGCCTGATTGGCACTGAGGCACTGCCGAGGCGTCGCTTGACCACGCCGCTGGTGATGCAGATGCATATGACGGAATGCGGAGCTGCGTGTCTGGGGAGCGTGCTTGCGCATTTCGGTCGCTGGGTGCCTTTGAACGAACTGCGCGGCAGGTGTGGAGTCAGCCGAGATGGCTCGACCGCGGCGGGCCTGGCGCGGGCGGCCAGACATTATGGTCTTGAGTGTACCGGCAAAAGCGTGAACGCAAACCATCTGGTGAACATGCCGCTCCCGCAGATCTTGTTCTGGGAGTGGAACCACTTCCTGATTCTGGAAGGCTTCGACGGCAAGCGCGTGCATCTGAATGATCCGGCGATGGGCCGCCGCAAGCTAACCGTGGAGGAATTCGCCAGGGGATTCTCGGGAATCGCCCTGCATTTGAGGCCCGCCCCGAGTTTCCAGCGCGGAGGAACCCCTCCGAGCATGTTCCGACGCCTACCGCCGTGGCTGCGCGGAAGCGGTGGCCCGATTTCCTATCTCTTGGCATGCGGGCTCATGCTGGCCATGTTCGCACTGGCTGCGCCGGTGGCGCTTGGCCTGTTCGTGGATCGTGTACTGGGCGGGGCCGGGCAGGGGGGGGGTGCGGCTGGCGTCCTGATCACCGCCGCCGTCTTCGCCTACGCGCTATGTTGGTTAAAGCAGCGATGTATAACGCGGCTATCCGCCCGAATGTCGGTCGAAGCCGGAGACCGCTGCCTATCGAAACTGCTGCGGCTGCCGGTCGTGTACTTCAGTAACCGGCTCGCCAGCGACCTAACTGAACGAATTCTGTCGGTTCACAGGATTGCGAATGGGCTTCAGACCCACCTGATCGAGCCCGCGATCCAATTTGCGATGAGCGCCGTATTTCTGGCAGCTATGCTGATCTATGACGTTACGCTTGCGATGGCCGTTCTTGGCATCGCGGTATTGAACGCGTTCGCTGTGCGGATGCTCGAGGGCATGAGAACGGAAAGTAACCATGTGCTGCGGCGTGAGCAGAGCATGCTCATCGCGCACGGCGTCCTGATGCTGCAACAAGCCGAAAATCTACGCATTACCGCTTCGGACGATGGCATTTTCTCTCGCTGGGGTGGCTATCAGGCACGCGAGTTAGCCGCGCGGAATCGGTTCATCGAGTTCGGTCACGTGAGCGCCGCCCTTCCGGGTTTTTTCATAGTACTCGCTAGCGTTCTGGTACTGGCCCTCGGTGCGCGCCAGGTCATGATTGGCGACATGACGCTTGGCACGCTTGCCGCATTCTATGTCTTGGCCGGAATGTTCCTTGCGCCAATCGGAAGGTTGGTGGAGTTCGCCGATGGATGGCAGGCGCTCGCCATCGAAATGGAGCGTATCGAGGAAATCACGGAAACAGAAGAAGATACTCGGTACGGGCGCCGGGGTGCCGGGTCGGGTGCCATCGCGACACTGAATGGACGCCTGCAGTTAAGCGGGCACCTGGAGCTTCGCGGTGTAACATTCGGTTACGATCCCACTCGTGCACCGCTTATCAGGGACATTAACCTGGTCGTCAAGCCAGGTCAGCGGATCGCGCTGGTTGGAGCCAGCGGATCCGGCAAGTCGACGCTGGCTTCCCTCATCGCCGGCATCAATGATCCCTGGTCCGGCGAGATACTGTTCGACGGCTTTCCCCGGGAGGAAATTCCCGACGAGGTGATGGTGAGCTCTCTTTCGGTGGTCGACCAGCGACCCATCATGTTCTCCGCCACCGTACGAGAAAACATTACCTTGTGGAACCCTGCGGTTCCGGATGAGATTCTGATGCAGTCGACGCGGGATGCAGACATTCATGACAGCATACTTGACCGTCCGCTCGGCTATGCGACACCGGTCGATGAAGACGGGAGCAACTTCAGCGGGGGCGAGTGCCAGCGGCTCGAGATAGCCCGTGCGCTGGTGAGCAACCCGACCGTGCTGATTCTTGACGAGGCCACAAGTGCGCTGGATGCCGAGACCGAAAGGGCAGTTGAAGATGCATTACGGCGCCGGGGCGTGAGTTGCATAGTCGTGGCCCACCGGTTGAGCACGATACGGGACTGCGACGAGATAATCTTCTTGGATAAGGGATCTGTGGTTCAGCGGGGAACCCACGACGAGCTCATGAATGACCAAAACGGCCCCTACTGCCGGTTGGTTAGGGCAGGATAGGGCTAACGAGATGCGGGACCCGGGTAGCCGATCGTTTGCTGATCTCGCCATCGCCTCGGGCTCCGCAGTGCCTTGCGCGGGCAACATACCGCTGGACATGAGCGACCCCGGAAAAATTTGGTTCGTCGAATCGGGCGCGGTCGATATTTTTCTTGTCGAGCGGCTTAACGGGGTGGAGCAGACTGCCTTGCGGTTCCTGACGCGCGCCGGCGAAGGCCGTCTGCTTCCCGGTGTCGAGCCCCAGACGGAGGAAACGACGCTGAGCTTGACGGCGAAGGGCTTACCGGGCACAGTCTTGCGGCAGCTGTCGGCCGACGAGATTGGAGACGTTAAGCCACGGGAACTAGTGGCACTGACCGACGCATGGATAATGGATGTATCCGCCGCACTATTCAGGGGGCTGGTGGCCAGCCGTAGGCTGCCGGATGTGCTTCTGGAAGCCGGACAGGTTCCGCCGACGGACGGCAGCATAGTTTCCGCCCGGCGAGGGGTGGTGTGGGTGAGGTTGCCGTCGGTATCCCCAAGCGCAGGCCTATACATGGATCTTGTCGAGGTCGAAGCCGGGGATCCCGATGGAGTCCCGTCGACCGACGCTTTTCCGCTGACTCCCGAGAGCTGGCTTGCACTGACAGTGCCCCAACGGCTTTCTGCGCCTTTGTCAACAAGCGAGATGGCCTCCGGCGGTGGCCTGCTGCCCGCGATGGCCAAGTTCCACAGGCTGGCACTTGCCGCCGAGCGTATCAACCGGATGCTCGCAATCGTGGATCAGGCCCATCTGGAACGAGCCACCAGCGTGATCCGCCGGGTCGACGAGTTCCGCGCCCGGGACTGGCTTTCGAACCTTTTGGATGGACGGGATACCGCGAATGCCGGTGATGACGGATCGCCTCTGGCAAAGGCTCTCCAAGCCGTTGGTCGGCACGAAGGAATTAGGTTTAAGTGGCCAAAAAGAACCAGCGTACCAGAGAGCCAGCCCGATCTTGTCGATGTTCTCGATGTATCCTACGTGCGCGGACGACAGGTGCAGTTGAGCTCGATCGATCGCTGGTGGGTTGGCGACAGCGGCGCGATGCTGGCGTTTAGCTCGGAAAGCGGCAATCCTGTGGCGCTCCTGCCAGATGCGGTGGGGCCCTATCGGATGTATGATACAGAAACCGGCCGCACAACCACCGTCACCGCAGATAGCGTCTTGTCCCTCAACGACAAAGCCTGGCACTTCTATCGACCGCTAAGGCACTTCCCGATCCGGCCGGGCGAACTGTTGCGGACATTCGGAAACGGTTTGGGTGCCGATCTTTCCCGCTTCGCGGCGGCGGGTTTGGCAAATGGACTGATCATGTTGCTGCCGGCGCTCGCGTTGGGGCTCATAGTGAACCGGGCGATCCCGAACGGGGATCTGGGCCTCCTCTCTTCCGTGACCACGGCACTGATGGCGCTGGCCGCCATCGGGGCCTTGATCCACGTGCTTCAGGGGATGGTGTTCATGCGCGTCGAAGGGCGGATTGCGTCCCGAATCGAGGCCGCTTTTTGGGACCGCCTACTTAGACTGCCCATTAGCTTCCTCAATAAATATACAGCCGGCGACCGCGCAATGCGCGGGATGACGTTCCAGCGGTTACGCGACACCGTTCAGGGGATGACCGCCAACAACCTGCTGTCAATCGTTTTCTTTCTACCATCACTTCTGGTCATTTTCCTCTACGATGCGGTACTTGGCGCGATCGCTTCCATATTCGGCGTGCTGGCCCTTGCCGTAACGATGGCCCTTGGCCTTCGTCAGGTCGCTCTCCACGAACGGAAGATACAGGCGTCACATCGCCTTACCGGCGTACTACTACAATTCATCAAAGGCATTTCCAAACTCCGCGTCGATGGTGCCGAAGGGTCCGCTTACGCGGTTTGGGCACGGCACTTCGGTGAGCAGCAGAGCGCCGAGCGGGAGCTTGGCATCCGGGATGCGCATCTCCAAGCTTTCGGGGTCGCTCTGCCGCTGCTGGCGGCCGCGACACTGCTGGCGGCCGTGACGCTGCGCGGCCTCGAGACCCTGAACACGGGAGAGTTCCTTGTTGTCTACGCGGCCTTCATGCTGTTCGTCACAGGGGTTGTCCGGATGGCTGCTTCGCTCGCCGCCGTCGCCTCCGCCGTGCCCGAACTCAAGCAGCTCCAGCCGTTCCTGTCCGAGGTGCCCGAAGCAAGAGACGGTTCGGATCCCGTTGAATTTCTGGGTGGGGACCTGAAGTTCGAACGCGTCTCGTTCAGCTATGATCCCGCAGGCCCGAAAATTCTCAATGACGTTTCATTCCATGCCCGGCGCGGGGAGTTCATCGCGATCGCAGGGCATTCTGGATCCGGGAAAAGCACATTGTTCCGCCTTGCGCTTGGCCTCAACAAACCGGACGCCGGAACGGTATATTATGACGGACGCGATCTCAGGCAGCTGAATATACGGCAACTACGGCGCAAGGTTGGTGCCGTTCCCCAACTGGCGATACTCCATCCACAGGATCTGTGGGACAACATAGCGGGAGATCAGGAGCACATCGACGCCGAAAGCGTATGGCAAGCCGCGCGAATCGCGCATATCGGGGAGGATATCATGAAGATGCCGATGCAGATGCTGACTTGTGTCGGCGACAGCCAGAGCGTTCTGTCCGGAGGGGAGACGCAGAAGGTCACGATTGCCCGAGCGATTGCAAAGAAGCCTCGCATTCTCTTTTTGGACGAAGCGACGAACTCTCTGGACAATACAAACCAGTCTCGCATCATGAGCCAGCTCACGCAGCTGCCTGCGACGAAGATTGTCATTGCCCACCGCCTGTCCACGTTGCGCCAGGCAGATCGCATCTACGTGCTGAAGGCCGGCAAAGTCGTTGAGCAAGGCACTTACGATTCCCTAAATGCTGCTGGGGGCGTGTTTCGCGAACTGGTTCGCCGTCAGGAGGCATGAGCAGTCAGCGTGTTCATGTTCCAATCTCGGCTCATCCGTGATTTGGGGCCGCGCTTCGTTTCCTCGAATACCGGTGCGTGCGGCTCTCAGAAGCCGCTTCGCAGACATTCCCGCGGTGCGAAGGACCACGTAGCGCCTTGCGGGCGAAGGGTCGCCGCCACCGGCGGCGTAGGTAGTATCGGGTAGTGCGAGACCGCCATGGAGAAGAGAGCCGTCAGAGGCCATGCCACGCTTTGTGGGTATTGCGCGGAAGCAATGATTGCCGTGCCGGACAAAAATGTCAAGTGATCCGACCGTCCTTGTCGTTGGCGCGGGCCTGGCAGGTCTGGCTGCCGCCTACACACTTGAGAGAAGCGGCGTCAAAGTCAAGGTTCTAGAGTCGGCGGCGCGTCCCGGCGGCAGGGCCAGAAGCCAGGTTATCGGGGAGTTCCGCGTTGATCTTGGCGCCAACATGTTTCTCGAAGTATATGGAACCGCCAGACGGATTGCGGACCGGCTCGGCGTTCCGTTGGTGCGGACGCCAGTGCCCGTTCATGGTGGCATGTACCGAAATGGCCGGTTTCACGGCCTGTACGGTGGCAGCGGAATTGCGAGCATGCTGAAGAACGCAAGGACAATGCTGTCCTTCAAGCTGCTTTCTCCCAGGGGAGCATGGCAGGCAATCAGGCTCGCACGCACGCTTGAGGCGAGAAAGGGTGCCTTTGACTTCGATGATCCCTCGCGGTTGCTGGACCTTGATAACGGAGAAAACGCGGCGCAGTTCCTTACGACGGAGTCCGGACAGGAAGCTCTCGACTGGCTATTCGGGCCAGGCCTGTCGGGCTACACATTCGCCCATCCGGAGCAGGTTGGGGCAGCCTTTGCGATGGCGACGCTCTGGCACAACAGCATGAATGGCGATGCCTGGCCATGCTTACCAAGGGGCGGCATGGGCGCATTCGTCGATGCGCTTGCGGATGCCTGCGGGCCATGCATCCGCCTTTCCACGCCGGTTCGCAGGATGGTGTTTGACGGCCGGACGGCTAAAGGTGCCGTTACCGATGCCGGTCTCGTCGAAGCTGACGCCGTGATTTGCGCCACGACCGCGAGCGATGCGCTCGAAATCGCACCAGATCTGCCATCCACCCTCCGCGAAATCCTGCGCCGGGTGACCTACTCCAGATGCTGCCGCGTGTTTTTCGGAGTCGATTCAAGCCCGTTACCACGCGACTGGTACGCGTTGGGCATTCCAAGGCAGGCGGTCTCGCTGGTTTCCGGTATCAGCAACTCCGCGGTGCTGGCGCCTGAGACCGTACCGGAGGGAAAGGCCGTAATCGACGCGCTCGTGATCGACAGGCAGGCGGATGAGTTATTCGACGCGAGCGATGATCGCGTAGGCCCACGGGTCCTTTCAGAAGTCCGCAAATTCGTTCCGCAGATGTCCCGCAAACCGATTTTCACGCATGTTCACCGGTGGCCGGAGGCCGTGTGCCTGTCTTCCGGCGGCACGATGTCCGCGCTGCATCGCATCGGATTGGAGGAGGGCTTCGGGGGTGTCAGGGGTCTTTTTCTCGCGGGGGAGTACATGGGAGTCCCTTCAGTGAACGCCGCATTGAAAAGCGGCGTCGATGCCGCTGACGCCGCAATCAAATGGCTCGACTAGGGAGAGCAGGTCTCCAGCTTCTGGGAGCCAGTCCGAGACGGGAGCGTCAAACCGCACCTCGGACATAGCCGCCATGTCCAATTATAGTCATGTATCGAACCGTACTGCGCGGTCAAGTGCCGAAAGATCTTTCGGACGCCTCGCGGCGACGATCCACTGCGACCAGGAATGGCGGCAGAAACAGGAAATCGCATACCAGGGCGAGCCCAATGACAAGAGCCGTTAACTGCCCCATCTGTCCAGTGGGAGCGAAGCCGGACATGCCCAGCACCAAAAAGCCCGCGACCAGTACTGTAGTGGTCGCGCACAATGCCCGCCCGACGGTTGCGAAAGCGTAGCGCACCGCGTTTTCGGGAGACTGCCCGAGTTCGCGTCTCGCATGGAGGTACTTGCTCATGAAGTGCACCGTGTCGTCAACCACAATTCCGATCGTCATCGCCATCACCACCGAGAGTGCGAGACCGACCTCTCCTACGCTCAGGCCCCAGATGCCGAATGCCATCAATCCGGGAACAAAGTTCGGGACAAGGCTCACGAGGCCGAGACGCAGCGAACGGAATGCTAGAACGAGAAGAAGGGAAACCCCAAGAAATGCGATCACCGTTCCAAACAGCATCGCGCGGATGTTGCGCTGTCCGAGATGCGCGAGCATCAATGCGGCACCCGAACTCTGGACCTGCGAGAAGTTTGGCGCGTTGTTGTCCAGCCAAGACTTCACGCGGGCGTCGAATTCCAGCACCTCTTTCGAGGACATCGTCCTGGCCGTCACGGTTATGCGCGTCGCCGATTTGGATATGTCAATTCGGTTGTTGACGTCGCGGCCGAACGGAAGCGACAGTTCGTATAGAAACAGTAACTGCGTGGCGAGCTCGCGGGTTTCAGGAATCCGGTAAGCGGCGGGGTCGTCGCCATTCATACTCTTGTTAAGCTGGCGAAAGGTGTCGCTGATAGCCATCACGTGCCGCGTTTCGTGTTGGGATCGAAGCCAGTCGGCAAAGGCGGACACGTTCTCCAGGAAAGCGGGCTCGGCGATCGCGCCAGAACCACGTGACTCTATTGAGTATTCAATTATGGTATTCCCGCTCAGGTTCGCGTCAAGGAAATCGGTGTCCTTTCGCAATTGGGCATTTTCATGAAAGAAATTTGTCAGGACATCGTTCAGTTCGTTGCGTGGAACAGCCAGCGACAGTCCGGCGACGACTGCCACCGATACCCATAGAAGCGATACTTTCCTGCGCAGAGCGAACTCCGCGATAGCGCTTATACCGAACCGCGAGGTCGGTTCCCGGCTGGGCCGTATGGGTAGGATACAGAGCAGCGCGGGAAGGAACGTAACCGAGAGTGCAAAGGAAACGCATGCACCCACCGCCACGAGCGTACCCAGCTGCCGGTATGGCGGAGCGTCGGAAAAGTTCATCATCAGGAAGCCGAACGCGGTGGTTACGCTCGCAACGAAGATTGGGTTCAGGTTTTGGCTTATGGACTGGATGACCGCCATGTGCCTTGAAACGCCGGCCCTGAGACGTTCCTGGACGGCAACCAGAACGTGCAGGCAGTTGGCCACGGCAAGGGTCAGCACGATGATTGGCGTTGCCGAGGTAGAGGTGGATAGCGGAATGCCGACCCATCCCGCCATGCCCATCGCAGCCATGATGGAAAGGATGACGACCCCGCCGGTCGCCGCGACTCCCGCGATGCCGCGGGTAAGGATCCCGAGGATCACCGCCATCATCGCCAGGGACGCAGGCACCACCGTTCTCGTCGTGGCCAACGTGGCTTCCGCAAATGTCTGATTGATAATCAGGGTGCCAACGGGGCGGAAATCGACCCCCGGAAACCTTTCCTTCGCCTCTTCCACAAGCCCGCGGGCGAAGTTGGCAACCTCGGCTATGCTTGCGGCATCATCTCCGTCAGGCAACTTGACGGTGACGTTGACCGCACTTACGGCACCGTCCCGCGCGATGAGATTGCCGGCAAGCCGTGGGTCGCCGAGAGCCGTAGCCCGGATCCCGCTGCGCGCCTGCGGGTCGCCCGTCTCCTGTGGGCTCACTAGGTCGCGCACAAACAGTTCGTCACCCTCCGAGGTCGTATGCGGGAAGTTTGCGAGTGAATCCACGCGTGAAACGTACGGCGTCTGCCAGGCGGACTCGGTCAGCCATACCGAAGCCATAAGGGCCGTCTCGGACGTCGCGTCGCGATCATCCGGCACAATCACTATAAGGACATTGTCGCTTTTCTCGTATGTGTTCTCCAGGGATTCCAGCGCCAGAAGTTCCGGACTGTCATCGTTGAAAAACGCGCGATAGTCCGTGGAGAGTTTTAGATGAACAACGCCGCTTGCCGCCCCGAAAACCAATAGCAGTGTTGCCGCGATGATGACATAGCGAGCCGAGACGACCCATTCGCCAAGCCGTATCGAGAAATTCCGGATGTCACCGTCCGGTCGCTTCACCATCATCCAGTCCATCCGCTTCCAAGGTGCACACGAACAATATTCCGCGTCTGAGAATAGTGGCGTCGAAGCGAACGGTTGCATGTCGGGACGGCGACCCGTTCCATCAAAGTAACCGGGAAACGGGAGGATGGCCGGATGTCATCCCACTAGCGCGCGGATGTCGGAAGCGGCGCGTTCCGCGGTCTC
>JAPOUP010000155.1 GCA_026708635.1 Rhodobacter sp. | reverse complement strand
TTTGTTGCTATTTGTCAAATATAGGGGTTGGACTCCCACCATCACGCGCACTCCCGCCGATCCCTGACGGAAAAAGGCTACCGGGAACGAAACACGGGGAAAGACGGGTCACTATTGGACGCCGATGGTGGGTTACTTTTGCACGTCTATTGACAGCATGGAGGCCATCGCTGTCATTATCGACACGTCGGGGTCGCTTCCGGCGGAGACGCTGGCGGACTTCTGGGCCGAGGTGCGCGGGATCGCGTCGGAGACCGAACCGGAGCGCTTCGTCCTGCTCCAGGTCGACACCGCGGTGCGGCACGCGCAGGAGTTCACCGCCGGCGACCTTCCCGGGGAAATCACCGTCAGGGGAAGGGGCGGCACCGATTTCCGGCCGGGCTTCCCCTGGCTGGACGAACGCGATATCCGACCGGGCGTCTACCTCTACTTCACCGACCCGGAGTGCTCGCGCTACCCCGAGACGAAACCGCCGTTTTCCTTTATCTGGATCAACTATGGAGACCCGCCCGGCGACCGGCACCGCGAGATCTGGGGCGAGCGCGCCGACATCGGCGCGCCATGAGCGCCGGATGCGGCGCGACCCGTCGCGGCGCGGACACCCACCACGCGGCTGGGCTACATTGTAGCCCAATGAGGAGGATCAACACATGAACACCGTCGTCCGCGCCCGTATCGACGAAAAGACCGGGCGGGAGGCCGCCGCCGGCGCGGAAAGACGGGATCGTGTCATGCCCACCCCCATGCCCCGGGACTGCCGGACCGGGCCTGATTCCCGGAATGCGGCGGGCGCCTCCAGACGCGTGGACGCTTCCGGCCGCCACCTCGGAACAATGGTCAGGCATCGCCGTATGCGGTCAAGCTTTGCATTCCCGGCGACTCCATAGGATTCCCAGACCGAATTCCTGACCCGTCATCCGGGGTCAGGAATTCTTAATAAAACTGAATACTTTCATATGCTTGACTTGGTTGTGGGGGCAGGATTTGAACCTGCGGCCTTCAGGTTATGAGTTTTTCAATTTCCCGGCTGATTGACTGGGGCGATGCCAGTGGTTAGGCGCGCCCTCATTCAGTGATCGGCCCCGTCAATGGGGGCCGGGTTGGGGCTGGTGGACGGCTTTGTAGCGGAATATCCGGTCAATCGCCGTCATCGATGCGTCGTTCCGGCCACGCATCCGCACGCATACCCGAGCGTGGCGCCAACAGGCCGGGCTTCATCGTCCAAGTAACCTCGCGACCCGCCGCAGGCCGAATTCATACCCGTCCGCCCCGCAACCCGCGATAACCGCGTCAGCCCTCAGGGAAACGTATGAATGGCGGCGAAAAGGCTCCCGGGCATGGATGTTTGACATATGAACTTCGATCACAGGTCCATCAAAGGCGATAAGCGCGTCAAGAACCGCGATCGAAGTATGCGAATAGGCCCCCGAATTCAAAATGATGGCATCGGCGTCGCCGCGTGCCTCCTGAATCCAATCGACGATCCGACCTTCCGAGTTAGACTGAAAGCAACTCAGACCAAGCCCCAGTTCGTCCGCGAGTTTGGCGCAGCCGGCTTCGATATCCGCGAGCGTGGCGGAACCGTATAACTCGGGCTGGCGCGTTCCAAGAAGATTCAGGTTCGGGCCGTTAATCAGGTAGACCAGCTTGGTCATGGATACCCCCATTACTTGGGATGCAAAATACAGCGCCAATGGCCCGCTGTCCAATTTACGGGAAACCGCGTTCGCCCTCCGCGCGTTCGAAGACGGGCCAGATGCCGGCGACAGCCTTCGAGCGCACCGTCCATCCACGCCCCGGGGCCCACAAATGCGTCGAAATTGCCGGACGACAGGCTCGCGCGGACATCCGCCGCGTCTTCCCGGACCATCACCGGCACAAGTCGCAAAATGCCGTGGATTGGTGGCGCGAACCATCTGAATCCGGGTGAGGGGAAAACGAGGGATTTTACAAAACTCTTACCTGTCAGTTAGTTAGTCCCAGCGCGGATCCCTTAATTCAAGATGCGCTCTGGACGCCAACGGTGCGGTCGAATAATCCGTGTGAACAACAACGGGAGCATGCCATGGCCTTTGACCGCGGCCTGAAAATCGCGCCTTCGATCCTCTCGGCCGATTTCGCTGATTTCGGCCGCGAGATCCGGGCCATCGAGGCGCAAGGCGCGGACTGGGTGCATGTTGACGTGATGGATGGACACTTCGTGCCTAACCTGACGTTCGGGGCCGCGGCGGTCAAGGCATTCCGACATCACGTCACGACCTTCCTCGATGTCCATCTGATGATCTCTCCCGTGGAACCATATGTCCACGCTTTCGCGGAGGCTGGCGCGGATCTATTGACCGTTCATGTCGAGGCCGGGCCACATGTCCACCGCACCATGCAATCGATCCGCGCCGCAGGGGCAAAGGCGGGTGTCGCACTCAATCCGGGAACCCCGGCCATGGCGGTCAGTCAGCTTCTGGACGTCGCTGACCTGGTGCTGGTAATGACGGTCAATCCGGGATTTGGCGGTCAGAGGTTCCTTGACATGACCTCAAAGGTGGCCGCTATACGCAACATGATCGGGGACCGCCCAATACATCTCCAGGTTGACGGCGGCATTGATCCAGAAACCGCGCCGCGTGTCATACAGGCTGGCGCCAACGTTCTGGTGGCCGGTTCCTCGGTCTTCAGGGGTGGATCGGTATTGGAATCGGACGAATATGGTAGAAACATATGTGCCTTAAGGAAGGCGGCGATGTCACGATCGGG
>JAPOUP010000033.1:12053-23663 GCA_026708635.1 Rhodobacter sp. | reverse complement strand
GCCGCCTTTCGGGGCGATCAGTTTCCCGCTGGACGCGCTCTGGCCCGAAGGGGCGGGCCGCCGCGGATAGGGCCGGGCGGATGGCAACAACCCGGAATGGCCACGAACATGCCGCGGGCCGGGGGTGCCCATGACTGAAATGACAGCGGTATTGGTAGCGGAAAGAGCGGTTGCCGACAAGGCCGTGAGAGAGTTCCGGAAAAGGGAGACCCGGAAGGCGCGCGCGGGCTGAACGCGGATTGACGGGCACGGCCCGTGCCCGCGCGTCGTGCGCGACCGCCGCTACGGATATGTCCATCTCTTCTCCACTGTCGGTCCCGGATCGGCGGCGGGGCGGGATGGCGCCGGTCGGGGGACCTTAAGGTTCCCGCCAACGAAAGCGACCGGCTGGCGGCGCGGATGATGCTCGCCGCTTGATCCGCGGGAGAAATGTCAGGGAATCAGAAATTTAACCATATGAGAATCCCAGCTTTTTCCAAGGGTATCCTCGCCTATATCCCCTGCAACGGCAATAACGCGAACGATGCGGTTCCCACTAGACATAGGCTCCGGAAAATATACCTGTTCGCCTGGGAGGACCGCGCGATGAAGCGGCATCTGCTGGCTTACATAGTTGCCGTTGCCATTGGCCTGGCGTCCGGTTCCGCGTCGGCCAAGGACCTGTTTTCCAGGGACGGCAGTCTTTGGGAAAACATTGGAGTCGTCGATAGACAGGCCGCGAGGCAGGGCAGGGGTCGTAATGTATACGGCGAACACGGTCTGCCCGCATACCGTGGAGTTTACAAAGGCCCATATCTCGCGATGGCCCGGGAGGCCGCGCGTCGGCATTCCGTTCCCGTGGATCTGTTCCTGAGGCTTGTCCAGCAGGAGAGCGGCTGGCGGCAGGATGCGCGATCGCATAAAGGGGCTTACGGATTGGCGCAGCTGATGCCCGCAACCGCACGTCAACTGAAAGTCGACCGAGAGGATCCGGATCAGAACCTTGACGGCGGCGCCAGGTACCTGCGTCAGCAATATGATCAATTCGGCTCTTGGGACTTGGCGCTGGCCGCTTACAACGCCGGCCCCGAAGCGGTGCGGAAGCACAACGGGATCCCACCATATCCCGAAACCAGGAACTATGTCGAAAGGATACTCGGAAACCTGGTTGAATGATGACGGGCGTAGCCGGATTTTCCCGACTTTGGCGAATTCCGGTCCTTTCCCGGAATGCATGTCGGGCCGCGGCACCGACGAAAGCGGCGGGACATTGCAAATCGCCTATGAGGAGAACAGTTCCCGCCCGCTCCGCAGGCCCCGGGGCGATCATTGGATCCGGCCTCGGAGATATCATTCAGTCGCGGCGACCCGGTTCAATCGTGGTCCGCGATTGCGGACATGATGCCAACACCACCTACCATGCCGGAGGTCGCGTAGCCCGTGCGGGTAGACGCGACGGTCACCATCGAACAAAGGCGTCACCGCGCGAGAGTCATGAACCCCGTAAGGATTCTCTCACCATCCGGGCTCCGCTCCCGAACCTGGTTTCCGGTTCCGGAACTCCGCCGGCCGGTTGACGACCCGGTTGCACCGCGTGCTGCCCATTGAGATCAAGGAACGTACCCGTCCTCGGGCTCAGGGCGGACACGGGCGACGATGTTGCCCGCGCCGGAGCGCGCTCAGACCGTCGCCGCGTCACCTATGTTGTCAACTCCGCGCTCCTCGAGCAGTGTCGTGAGCCAGTTGGAGTCCATTTCGGGAACCGAGGAGAGCAGAAGGTCGGTGTACGGATGGTGCGGTGGCCTGAACATCTCCTCTTTGCCGCCCTGTTCGACGACCAGGCCATTCCGCATCACGACAACCTCGTCGGCAATTGATCGAACCGTCGCGAGATCGTGGGTGATGAACATGTATGATAGATCAAGATCTTCCTGCAACCGGTCGAGAAGTTTGAGGATTCCCTCGGCCACAAGCTGGTCAAGCGCGCTGGTCACCTCGTCGCATATAATGAATGTCGGGTCCGCCGCAAGGGCGCGGGCAATGCCGATACGCTGCTTCTGTCCTCCGGACAGTTCCGGCGGATAGCGGTCATAGAACCGTGACGGCTCCAGTTCGATGAGGTCCAGCAGC
Organism: Rhodobacter sp.; assembly: GCA_026708635.1. GTDB lineage: Bacteria > Pseudomonadota > Alphaproteobacteria > Rhodobacterales > Rhodobacteraceae > JAPOUP01. The sequence continues at coordinate 21,554 of JAPOUP010000033.1, read as the reverse complement.
TCGTCGACACGGTGCTTCAGCTTCACTCCATGAAGACCTGAATAGAACTGCGCCGGCCGGCCTATGATCTCGTTGACGCGTACCTTTGGATTGAGCGCGGTGTCAGCCATCTGATAGATCATCTGCACCTGACGGAGCTGGTCCCGGCTTCTATTGCGGTAATTCGGCGGCAACGGATCGCCCCCGAACAGCACCTCGCCCGCCGTTGGGGGCAGAAGACCGGTGATCACGCGGGCGGCGGTCGATTTTCCGGACCCGGATTCGCCCACAACCGCAACCGTCATTCCCTTGTATATCTCGAAAGATACCTGATCGAGAACCTTTACCCCACCGGTGTATGCCGCATCGACGTTGCGGACCGAAACAAGCGGCTCGGAGCCGTTGGGACGGGATTTCTGCGGTCTGCGGAAACTGCGGACGGCCCATAGGGACTTGGTATAGTCTTCCTTCGGCCCGTCCAGCATCTCCTGGGTTGGTGCCTCCTCGACCTCGCGTCCGCGAAGCAGCACCTTGATGGTGTCCGCCATCTGGGCCACCACCGCGAGGTCGTGCGTAATATAGATAGCCGCGGTGTCGAACTGGTCGACGATGTCACGGATCGCCGCCAGCACCTCGATCTGCGTGGTGACGTCCAGTGCGGTGGTGGGTTCGTCGAAGATGATCAGATCCGGCCGGCACGCCATCGCCATCGCCGTCATCGCCCTCTGCAGCTGCCCGCCGGAAACCTGGTGCGGATAGCGGAAGCCGATCTCACGTGGATTGGGAAGCCGCAGGCGCTCGTAGAGATCCATGGCGTCTTCCTGCGCTTCAAGGCGCTTCTTGATGCGGTAGTGTAGCGGCGCTTCCGTGTGCTGGTCGATGATCCTGTGCGCCGGATTGAATGACGCGGCCGCTGACTGCGCGACATACGCGATTCGCGATCCCCTCAGGGCGCGTTTTTCCCCCTCCGATGCCGTGGTCAGTTCAATGCCGTCGAAGTCGATGGAACCATCGGATATACGGGTTCCGTCGCGCGCGTATCCCATGGCCGCGGCACCGATGGTCGACTTTCCGGCACCCGACTCACCGATCAGCCCCATGACCTCCCCGCGGCGCAGCGTGAGGTGGACGCCCTTGACGATGTCAACCCACTCCTCCCCGGTATTGCCCTCGACCTTGAGTCCGCTGATTTCCAGAAGCGCTCTCTTTGCCTTTGGCATTTTCATCACTCCTTGAGGCCGGAGGACCTGAACAGCATCCAGTCGACGACGAAATTCACCGCTACGGTCAGCAGCGCGATCGCGGCCGCGGGAATGAGCGGAGTCAGGTCACCGAACGAAATCAAGGTCGCGTTTTCCCGAACCATCGAGCCCCAGTCCGCGGTCGGTGGCTGGATCCCGAGACCAAGGAACGAAAGGCCGGCGACGAGCAGGAATACGAAGCAGAACTCCAGACCGAACTCGGCGACAAGCGGGGCCGTTGAATTCGGCAGGATTTCCTTCCTGATCAGGTACCAGGTCCTCTCGCCCCTGAGTTTCGCGGCCTCGATATAATCCATGACAACGACGTTCCCGGCGACAGCGCGCGTGAGCCGGAATACCCGCGGGGCATATATGATCGCCACGGCAATGATGATGACGATGATCCTGGGGCCGAATATGGATAGCATCAGCAGCGCGAAAATCAGCGATGGAATCGACATGATGACATCCGCCGCCCGGCCCAGGAACTGGTCGAACCAGCCACCCTTGGTGGCCGCGAGCAACCCGCCTAACGCTCCCATGAAAAAGGCCGAGACCGTCGCCACCAGCGCCAGCCCCACGGAATTCCGCGCCCCGTAAACGATCCGGCTGAACATGTCGCGTCCCAGCTGGTCCGCGCCAAGAAGCATGTTCTCGTCGGCTGGGGCGAATGCCGAGGAGATTATCTCCGACTCCCCGTAGGGCGCGATCCACGGCGCGAATATGCCGGCTATGGCGTAGGTGAAGATCACGAACAGTCCGAAGGCGGCCGTCAGCGGCGCGGTCCTGAGCTCCCTGGCGATTCCCGTTGGCATGATGATGACAAGAAATTCGCGGAAACAGTAGGCGATGCTCGCGGCGAAGGCGAGCAGCCCCGCGCCGACGGCTACGGACCTCAGCGCGGACGTTCCGCCGACTATCGCTAGCACGAAAGACGCGAGCGTCAGCGAGAACAGGATCATGAACGGACCCCGCCTTTGCTGGAAGGCGGCGAAGCTGGACGCGATGATCAGGAACGCGAAGTAGGTGACTGCGAAAACGTTCACGTCTCGATCCCGCTATTTCGGATGCCGAAGCCGCGGGTTGGTCAGAATCGCACCGACGTCCGCCGCGAGGTTTAGAAGGATGAACGTGGCGGCGAAAATTAGGCAGCAGGCCTGGACAATGGGAAAATCCCTCTTGGCCACGGCATCGACAAGAAGCTGGCCGATCCCGGGATAGACGAACACCACCTCGACAAGAACGACGCCGGTGATCAGATAGGCGAGGTTCAGGGCGACGACGTTGATGATCGGTGCCCAGGCGTTGGGAAGGGCGTGCCGGGCTATGACCTTCCACGGGGGCGCGCCCTTCAGTCGCGCCATCTCGATATAGGGCGACGCAAGAAGATTGATGATGGCCGCTCGCGTCATTCTCATCATGTGCGCCGTCACCACCAGAACGAGGGTCAGCGCCGGAAGGAAGGTCCGCTCGAGCAGTTCGCCGAAGGTCATATCGCCGCTTAGGCTGGAGATCGCCGGAAACAGTCCCGTCTTGACCGCGAGGTAGAAGATCAGGATGTAACCCAGAAAGAATTCCGGGCTGGAGATCGACGTCAGCGTCAGCACGTTGGCGATGCGGTCGAACAGCGAATTGCGGAGCAGCGCTACAAGAACGCCGAGACAGATCGCGAGCGGAACCGCGATCACGGCGGCGTAGGCGGCGAGGAACAGGGTGTTCAGGAAACGGTCCGAAATCGCGTCGCCCACACTGTCTCCCGATATCAGCGAGGTGCCGAAGTCCCCGACGACCGCGCCCGAAAGCCAGTCAAGGTACCGCACGACTGCCGGTCGGTCGAGGCCAAGTTCCTGACGCAGGGCCTCAACGGTCTCCTGGGTGGCGCCCTGTCCAAGGACCGCCTGCGCCAGATCTCCGGGAAGCAGTTCGACCATGAAGAAGATGATCACCGAAATCACCAGCAGCGTCACGAGGCCCAGTCCGAGCCGCTTGAGGACAAGTCCCAGAATGTCTCTCACAGGTTCCTCCCCAGGAGCGCGTGCCCGGCTGGATGTTCCCGTCCGGCAGGACGGGAAATGGCCGGGCGTCAGTGGTCCCGGGCGCACCCACCCGGGACCGTTCGCGAATCAGACGAACCACCAGCGGCTGGCGCTACGTGCGCCATCCGCTTCCCAGGATGCGGCCACGCTCGGGCCGTGCTGGACATTCCTGCGCCGCGCGTAGACGAAGTTGACGAACATCGGGATGATGCTGCCGCCCTCGTCGCGCGCAATCATGCACATTTCGCGGTACATCTCGGCGCGACGCGTCTCGTCCAATTCGGCTTTCGCCTGCAGAAGCAGCTCATTGAAGCGATCGTGCTTCCAGTGCGCCTCGTTCCAGGCCGCGTCCGCCTTATAGGCGAGCGTGAACATGTTGTCGGGTGTTGGCCGTGCGCCCCATTTTACGAAGACGAAGGGTTTTTTCAGCCACACGTCCGCCCAGTAGCTGTCCGACGGCTCGCGCACCGGCGTGATGTCGATGCCCGCGGCTTTGGCCTGTTCGGAGTAGAGGACCACCATGTCGACCGCGCCGGGCAGGACGGAATCCGTCGCCGAAAGTTCGACGCTGAGCGAATCCAGTCCGGCTTCCCTAAGGTGGAACCTGGCTTTGTCGGGATCATACGCCCGCTGGGGGATATCGGCCGGGAAGTAAGGCATGTTGGGCGAGACATGGAAGTCGTTGCCCGGGAAGCCCGTTCCGAACACGATCTTCTCGATGATCTCCTCCCTGTCGATCGCATGCTTGAGGGCGAGCCTGACATTGTTGTCGTCGAACGGGGCGACGTCGGTGAACATCGGCAGGGTGATCGCCGAGCCGGAGGGTATGTTGTCAACCTCGATGTCCGGGTGGCGCTGCAGCAACGCCAGTGTCTTGAGGTCAACGGACGTGACCGCGTCGACGTCACCGGACACCAGCGCCGCCTGACGGGCATTCGGGTCGTTGAGCACCGACATTTCGACCCGGTCGAACCATGCGCCCGCGCCGTGCCATCCCTCGTGCCGTTCCAGCAGCGTACCGACGCCGGGATCGTGTTCGATAATGCGGTAGGGGCCGGCCCCGGTCTGGCTCTGCCAGTCGATCGTGCCGTCGTCATTGGCCGGAAGCATCGCCAGATGGTAGTCGGTCATGATCCAGGGTAGGTCCGCGAAGCCCTGGTTGAGTTCCAGAACGATCGCCTGATCGCCGTCCGCCCTGATGTCGACGACACTCTCAAGCAGTGGCTTCGCCGCGGATGACGTTTTGTCACCGCGGTGATGGTTTAGCGAGGCGATCGCGTCGGTGACGGTGAATGGCCGACCGTTATGAAAAGACGCGGTAAGGTCGAGCTCGAATGTCCAGGTCCTGGCGTCCGGCGTCGCGCTCCAGCTTTTCGCCATATCGGGGCCCAGGCCGTTGTCCGACGTGATCATCGTCAGGTAGCTGCGATGCGTGTGCGAGAGCTGGATCTCTCCGACCGACTGGTACTTTCCGGGATCCATCTGGTCCGCCGTGTTGCCGTCATGGACGCCGAGCCGGAACGTGCCGCCTTTGGTCGGCGTTTGCGCGGCCACCCTGGACGTCCAAAGTCCGGTGGCGGCGGTTGCCGTTAGCCCGGCCGCGGTGGCATGGGACATGAATGACCGCCGCGACAATCGTCCGCGACGGGCCTCCTTCGCGATACGATCAATAAGGATCTGTCTCTCTCTTTCTCTGGTCATGATGTCTCCGTGTTTCCGTTCAGCAGCGGCCTCGCCGAGATTGGCGCCGACGCGCGGTCGTGCGAATATTAATATATTAAGATTCGTAAGCAAACAACAAACATGATGTTGTTGTTCTGCCCATCATCTTGCGTGCGGCCGGCGCGCACGTTCCGCATTCTAGGTCCGCGAACCGGAACTCCATGGGGCGTTTTCCGGCCGGATGCCCGTCAAGATAAAACGGGAGTATGGTTCCGTAAAACCGCCGCCGCTCTCCATGAAGTTCCGCCTGACGGAAATAAGGAGGACGGCGCGCTCGAGGGAACCGTGGTTCCGCACGGGGATCGGTAACGGTTTCCTTGCCGGGAGGCGTGATCCGCGGTGATTCTCAGAGGGGACCGCGATGCCGGGCGCGACCGCATCGCCGGGAGCGGAAAACCATCAGGGGATCTTGAGTCGTCGCCAGTCACCCATCCGCGCGCGGAACCAGGTACGCTGCCTCTTCGCGTATCGTCTCGTCGCCGTCTTTGCCGCGGAAACCGCGTCTTCGAGATCACGCTTTCCGCGCAGATGCTCAACCAGTTCCCTGGCGCCGATGGCTTTCGACGACGGCAGGTCGGGATCCCAGCGCGCGAGATTGCCTCTAACCTCCTCGACCGCACCTCCCCTGACCATCGCGTCGAACCGTCGGTCGATCCTGTGACCGAGCCAGTCACGGTCCGCGTCAAAAAGCAGGGGCTGGGCGGTGCCAAGCGATATCAGGGGATCGGGAGCGTCTTCCTGCCAGGCGGTCATCCCGCGCCCCGTCGCGCGCCATACCTCCCACGCGCGCAGGACCCGCACTGGGTTCGCGGTATCGATTCGGGACCTGGTCGCCTCGTCCAGATCGGTCAGAAGCGCGGAGATGCCCTCGGACCGCAGCCGCCCCCGCGCCTCGACCCGCAGTTCCTCCGGTATATGCGGTATATTCGCGAGCCCCTGCGTCAGCGCAGTGAGGTACAGGCCGGTTCCGCCGACCACGATCAGCCGTCCGCCTTCGGACGGCAGGGTCGCGAAGTCGCGAAGCCACTCGCCGACCGAATGGCGCGAATCTCCATGGACATGGCCGTAAAGAAGATGCGGCGCGACCGCCTCCTCCTCCGGCCCCGGGCGGGCCGTCAGGATCCGCCAGTTCGCGAATACCTGCAGCGCGTCAGCGTTGACGATTTTCCCGCCCTGCCGGGACGCGATCTCCAGCGCAAGCGAGGACTTGCCACTCGCCGTGGGCCCGGCGATCAGGACGGGCAGCTCCGCCGAGAGCGAATTCAGGATTTCGTGTCTCAAGCTATCTCCCGCGCATTGAACATTGGCCTGCCATCCGTCATCCTGCGCCCGGGGAAACGGAGTCAGTAACGGAGCGAGGCACGTCATGACCGAACCGACCGGACCAATCACGGGCATTTCCGAAAGCGCGGGCGCAGGATGACGGCTGAAGCGTCCGAATCCCAGCGGAAATCTCCCGCGGGCCGATATCGACGCATCATGATAAAGATATCGGGCGAGGCGCTCATGGGCAGCCAGGGCTTTGGCCTCCATCCCCCCACCGTCCAACGCGTCGCCGACGAGGTGAAATCCGTCCACGGTCTGGGGGTGGAGGTCTGTATGGTCATTGGCGGCGGCAACATCTTCCGGGGCCTTCAGGGTTCGGCGCAGGGCATGGAGCGCACGACGGCGGATTACATGGGCATGCTGGCGACGGTCATGAATGCACTGGCGATGCAGTCGGCCCTCGAACTGTCCGGTGTCTACACCCGTGTCATCAGCGCGATTCCCATGGACCAGGTGTGCGAACCCTACATCCGCCGCCGCGCCGTACGGCATCTGGAAAAGGGACGCGTCTGCATTTTCGCCGCCGGGACCGGCAACCCCTATTTCACCACAGACACGGCGGCGACACTGCGCGCCTCCGAAATGGGCTGTGAGGTGATCTTCAAGGCGACGAAGGTTGACGGTGTCTACGACCGCGATCCCGTGACACACGCCGGCGCGCGGCGATTCGACACGATCACCTACGACATGGTGCTCGCCCGGCAGCTTGGTGTGATGGATGCCACGGCGATAGCCCATGCCCAAGGCAACAACCTGCCAATCGTCGTCTTCTCGCTTGATGATCCGGGTGGGTTTCGCGGTGTGGTTCTTGGGGAAGGTACCTATACAATGGTGTGTGGTAGCCTTAATCCGGAAGATGGGATATCCAGGGAATGACGCTGGACCGGGAGTGACGCCATGTCAGACGATCAGGACATCGATTTAGACGACCTCTCCCGCAGGATGGATGGGGCGGTCGCGGTTCTTCGAAAGGAGTTCGCCGCCCTTCGGACTGGACGGGCCTCCGCCGCGATGCTGGAGCCGGTGACCGTTGAGGCCTACGGGGTCCGGACACCCGTCAACCAGTTGGGTTCAGTGAACGTACCCGAGCCTCGGATGGTGACGATCAATGTCTGGGACAAGTCGCTTGTGGCCAATGTGGAGAAGGCAATCCTCGAATCGGGACTGGGAATCAATCCGCAGACGAACGGGACGATCATCATGCTTCCGATACCGGAACTCAACGAGGAGCGCCGGCGGGAGCTCACCAAGGTCGCGGGCCAGTATGCCGAGAACGCGCGTGTATCGATCCGCAATGTCCGCCGTGACGGCATGGACCGGTTAAGGAAAGCGAAGACCGCCGGTATGGCCGAGGACGAGAGCAGGATATGGCAGGACGAGATTCAGGAACTGACCGACAGCCATATCGGGATGGTTGATGACACGCTGGAGGCGAAGCAGTCGGAGATAATGCAGATCTAGCCTTTCCGGTTCAAGGGACGGGATGAAAGTCACCTGTTGAGTGATGGTGGCCGTGGCGAGGGAACACCCGGGGCAGGGGAACGGACGTGAAGCGAAATACAGGCGACGGGCCGCATCATGTGGCCATAATCATGGACGGCAACGGCCGCTGGGCCCAGCAGCGGGGACGCCCCCGGCTCTATGGCCATCAGGCCGGCGCGCGCAGGGTGAGGGAGATCGTCGGGATCTGTCCCGATCTAGGGGTGAAATACCTTACGATATTCGCGTTCTCGACCGAGAATTGGAAGCGTACCCAGATCGAGGTCGCCGGGCTTATGACGCTTTTCCGGCGTTACATCACGCTTGAGACCAGAGCGCTTGTTCGGGAAGGGGTTCAGGTAAGGTTTATCGGTGATCGGATACGTCTCGACGAGAAACTTGTATGGCTCATGGACGAGCTGGAGCTGCTAACGGCGGGGAATTCCCGGGTCCATCTGACGGTCGCGCTAAACTATGGAGGGCGCGACGAGGTCGCTAGGGCGACCAGGCGTCTCGCCCGGGAGGTGATGGCGAACCGGCTCAATCCCGATACCGTCAACGAAGCGACCTTCGCCCATTACCTTGACACCTATTTCCTTCCCGATCCCGATCTCGTGATCAGGACGAGCGGGGAGGCCCGGATCTCGAATTTCCTGCTGTGGCAGTCAGCTTACGCCGAGTATGAGTTTGTAGACACGTTGTGGCCCGACTTCACCAAGGACGCCTTCGCCGAAATCGTTGCCGGCTATTCCGGCCGTGAACGAAGATTCGGCTCGATCACCGCATGATTCCTTCAGGCCGCTGGGATGACCTGTCGCGGCGGGCGCTCACCGGAGGTGCGCTGGCGGCATTGGGCGGAGCCGCGATCTGGCTGGGAGGCGCGGCGTTTGCGCTCACCGTCGCGCTGGCGGTCGGCGCGATGGTCTGGGAACTGGCCCGAATGGGGTCGGGCGGCCGGAGCCTAACGACGGTTCCGCTCGGCGTTCTCGCCAGTGTCTGCATATTGGCCCCGCATCAGGTCGATCCCTCCCTCGCGCCGGTGGCGCTCGCCATTCCCGCTGTCGCGGCCTTTACGTTCCTTCGTGGAGACCGGCTGGTGTTCGCCATTTACGCTTTCTGCATCGTGGCGGCCGGTTACGGCTTCATCGGATTCCGGAACGAGCAGGGGGCGCTGCCGGCGGTCTGGCTGGCGGCGGTGGTGGTCGCAACGGATGTCGCTGGATATTTCGGCGGGCGAATTCTGGGTGGAAGAAGATTCTGGCCCGCGGTGAGTCCGGCGAAAACCTGGGCCGGCGTCATCTCGGGCTGGCTCGCGGCGGGGCTGGCCGGATTCGCGTTTTCATTCGGTTCCCCGGCTGGCCTTCATTTGGTATGGGTTTCCGTATTGGTTGGTATCGCGTGCCAGGCCGGTGACCTTACCGAAAGCGCGCTGAAAAGACGGGCCCTCGTAAAGGATAGCGGCGGTGCCCTTCCCGGACATGGCGGACTTCTCGATCGGTTTGACGGGTCGGTGGGCGCCGTTCTCTTCGTGACGCTGATCCAGGTTTTCCGGTAAAATCGGACCTAACCGGCGACCGGAATGGCCTCGCCGCGCGTCGGGCCCGGCATGCGCGGCCCGGGACATTGAATTCCCGCGAGAAAGCTGCCATCTACCGGCCCGGCTCCGATCGGGGCCGCTGCGAGGCTACCCGAAGGCCGCGGCCCGCGCGTGCGGGTGG
>JAPOUP010000033.1:0-11871 GCA_026708635.1 Rhodobacter sp. | reverse complement strand
GCGGTGCATGAATACGGTCATTACATTGTCGGGCGAGTATGCGGGATCAAGGCGGAGGTCTTCTCTCTGGGCTTCGGCCCAGAGGTCTGGTCCCGTGAGGACCGGCATGGAACCCGCTGGCGCGTCGCATGCCTGCCGCTCGGCGGATACGTGCGGTTTGAGGGAGACGGAAACGCGCCCGGCACCGGGGGGGCGCGGGAAGCCGCGATTTCCGGGGAAACCGGGAGCCGGATGGCTCCGGGACTGCGCTATACCATGGACAGCGCCCCGATCTGGGCGCGGGCCGCGACCGTCGCCGCCGGTCCCATATTCAATTTCGCCCTTTCGGTCCTGATATTCGCATCGGTCATAATGATCAGGGGAATTGCGGCCGATCCGTTAGTCGTCGACGGGCTCAGGTCGATGCCCGGCCCGACCGCGGAACTTCTGCGGGGTGACCAGATCATCGCCGTTGACGGTCGGGACGCTCCCGAGGTGGACGGGTTCGGCGAGTTCGTCTCCAGTTTGCCGCCGTCGCCGTCGCTTGATTACACGGTGCGTCGCGACGGCCGCGTCGAGACGGTCAACGCACCGCATCCCCTGCCATCCGTCATCGTCGGGGTGGCGCCGGGTTCAGCCGCCGCTGACGCCGGCCTGCTCAGGAATGATGTCGTGCTCTCGGTGAACGGCGAGGATATATGGACTTTCGACCAGTTGCGTGAGGCCGTCGAAGCGTCCGGCGGCGATTCCGTTACGCTTGAGCTGTGGCGCGACGGAACGACGCGCGAGGTATCGCTTCTTCCGCGCAGGACGGATCTTCCGCTGCCGGACGGCGCGTTCGAGACACGGTATCTTATCGGGGTCACCGGGGGCCTGCTCTTTGAACCCGGGACACGAACCCCCGGCCTTGGCCGCGCCATTGGACACGGACTCGGGGAAACTCTGGACGTAATCCGCCTGTCGCTTTCCGGCGTATACCATATCGCGGCCGGGCTAATCAGTTCGTGCAACCTGCGCGGCCCGATCGGAATTGCCGAGACCAGTGGCGCCGCGGCGAGTCAGGGCTGGGTAAGCTTCATTCAGTTTATTGCCTTGCTGTCGGCGGCCATAGGTTTGATTAACCTTTTTCCGATTCCGGTTCTGGATGGCGGGCATCTGGTTTTTCATGCCTGGGAAGCTCTGACCGGAAAACGACCCAATGACAGGGTGCAAAGGGTACTGACGGGAATTGGACTCACGCTGATTCTGGCGTTGATGGCCTTCGCGCTCCTAAATGATATACGCTGTCCATGAAATCGACGGACCGCGTGGGGCGTGAGTCCAACACGCCGAGGGGCTTGGAAGACCGCGCTTTCCCCACGCATCCGCGCGGCGCTTCCGGTCCGCCTTCGCAAACCGCCCGAACTCGATGGGCCGGGTCTTGTCCGGGTGCGGATCCAGTCCGAACCGTGCCAGCCGTGCCGCAGATCTTTCAGGAAGCGTTCGGCCTCCGATCGATGCTGGAAACCAACGACGAAGTCGTCGGGGTTGCGGACGACGATCACGTCGCCGTTCGCTATCCGTCCGCGCCACGACCGGTGAATCCACGCTCGCTGTGGGTATCCATCTCGCGGGGACGCCACCAACTGCTACGCGTTTGCGGACACCTATCCCCGCATCGGCCCCGGCCCCTCCAACCCCAACACCACCCACGAGATCCCCACCAGCACCGTCTCGGAGGCGTGGGAGTGCAACGATGATGGCGCGGCGCGGACGCATGACCACGGACGACAACCGCAAGAAGGCGGAGCCGCCGCGCTACATCGAGGTGCGGTTCCAGATCAATTACACCGGAAGCGGTTCGCGGAATGGGTCCGTGCGGATCACGATCACGGACAATGACCGGGACGGCACCGACCCCCTGGGCCTGATCACCTTCCTGAAACCGGAATGTCCTGCCACCTTGGGCGGGTGAGTGGGGATTGCCGGGACTCGGCCAACCCCGCGCCCGCCCAAGCTTTCCCGGCGGCTCGTCCACGTCGTGCGGCTCCAGCCCGAGGCCGGTCTTCGAGCCATCGGCCGGATCGCCGTCCGCGAGGATCCAGCACATGCCGCCAACTTCCAACGTCACGTGAACCGTTGTGATCTCCCCGTCGAAAGGGGCGAGTGAATAACCATCTGTCTCTCCTTTCATCCGGCAAGGAGTTGTCGTCGGGCGGCCCCTTGCCACCAAATGCTGATACCCGGACGTCCCTTGGACCGAATCACCCCCAAGGGCAATTCCCGACACGGCTCATGGCACCTGAACGGGAAAGTCGGGATCGGATCACCCTAGCGGCGGCCCCTCGGGAACATGCGCCGCGCTCAATGCGTACGGTCTTTTGACAACGATAACCAACACCGTTACTCAGACGAAAAGGCTTGGGGGAACTTCATGAGCCTAGTGAATGGGAGCGGGCGGGAAGTCCGCGCAACGGGTTTTGGGATTCAATCGGTCGGGTTGGCGGCGCTCGCGTTTATTGCCGGACTGCTTCTGGCTTTCGGTTCCTCCGCCCAGACGCAGAGCTATCGCTTTGACGACTTCGAGATCGAGGGTGCCGTGCGCGTCGAGCCGGGAACCATTCTCAGTTACGCGGGACTTTCCGAAGGTATCGAGGTTACCGCCGGAGAACTGAACGCCGCCTATCAGGCCGTCCATCAATCGCAACTGTTCGAGACGGTCGAGTTCGAACCGCGCGACGGCACGCTGGTGATACGGGTCACCGAGTACCCGACAGTCAATTCCGTCAATTTCGAGGGCAACAGACGCGTCAGCGATGACGTGCTTGAGCCGATCGTGCAGTCGCAGCCCCGTGACTTCTTCAATCCCGGCGTCGCCGAGGAGGACGCGGCACGGATCACCCAGGCCTACGAGCAGATGGGTCGACTCGCGGCCGGAGTGGATCCGGTGATAATCCGCCGACCCAATAACCGCGTCGACCTGATCTTCGAGATCAGGGAGGGCAGGGTGTCGGAGGTCGAGCGCATAGGCTTTGTGGGAAACCGGAACTTCTCCGACCGCCGCCTGCGTCGGGTGCTGGAATCGAAACAGGCCGGACTGTTCCGCCAGTTCGTCCAGCGCGACACGTTTGTGGCTGACCGGATCGAATTCGACAAGCAGGTTCTCCGTGATTTCTACACCTCGCGCGGGTTCGTGGACTTCGAGATACTCTCGGAGACCGCGGAATTCTCGCAGGAGCGCGACGCGTTCTTCGTGACATTCAATATCCGGGAAGGTCAGCAGTTCAGGTATGGAGAGATAACGACCACTTCGGATCTCCCCGAGATCGATGTCGAGGAATTCCAGGACGCGATCCGCATCAGGCCGGGGCAGACATATTCCCCCGTTGGCGTTGACACGACGATCACCCGGCTGGAACGGCTGGCGACCCAGAAGGATCTTGATTTCGTAAGGGTTGATCCACGGGTGAGCCGCAACGAGCGGGCGCTGACGCTCGATATCGAGTTCCAGGTGGTCAGGGGGCCGCGTGTATTCGTGGAGCGCATCGACATCGAGGGAAACGCGACGACGCTCGACAGCGTCATCCGAAGCCGGTTCACCACGGTCGAGGGCGATCCCTACAATCCGCGCGAAATCCGTGACTCAGCCGCGCGTATCCGGGCCCTGGGCTTCTTCTCGACAACGGAAGTGGAAGCGCGCGATGGCTCGTCATCCGACCGGGTTGTCATCGATGTGGATGTCGAGGAGCAGCCCACGGGCAGTCTGGCGTTTGGCGCGAGCTATAGCAGCGACTCCGGGCTGGGCGGAAACATAACCTTTTCGGAGCGGAACTTTCTGGGCCGCGGGCAGGCCCTTTCTTTCGGCTTCGACACCACGTCCGCAACCAATTCATACAGTTTCGGATTTGTGGAACCCCTGTTTCTCGACCGTGACGTTCAGTTCGAGATCGATCTCGGGTACGAGACGACCGATTCCGAGGACAACACCGATTTCACCACATCAAGCATCGTGTTCCGCCCGTCACTGTCGTTTCCCCTGGGAGAAAGAAGCCGGCTGGGCGTCCGTTATTCCGCCGAGCGCAGCGAACTGACCGTCAGCGATTCCGACGACTCGGTCAATCTCGATGGCAAAGCGGGAGCGGAATTCCGCTACTCCGGCATTCTGGACACCGAAGGAAACTTCGGCAACCGCGTTTCAAGTTCGGTCGGCTATACATACGGGATCCGGACATTGGACTCGGGACTGAATCCGGATGCGGGCATATTGTTCCGCTTCGGTCAGGATCTTGCCGGCCTGGGGGGGGACGCGGAATACATTGAGACCACCGCGCTGTTCGTCGCCGAGCGCAGGCTTCCGGCGAGGGATGTGACGCTGCGAACGGTCGTCGAGGGTGGAGTCCACCATTCATTCAGCGACCGCGGCAGTAGTTACACGGAGCGTTTCAGCCTGACGGGGAGAATGCGAGGATTTGAGGTAAACGGCATTGGACCGCGCGATTACGGCGTCCGTGAAATCGAGAATAACGCCGATCTGTCGGCGTATGATTTCGTCCTGAATAACGATGGCGAACACTGGAGCAGGAGCGCCGACGATCTCCCGGATCCTACCTGTGTAGACGGGAGCGGAGCCGTTCCGGTGAAGAAACCGGGGACGGACAACTGTATCGGACTGGTCCGGACGAACACATTGCGCGGGAACTATTTCGCCGTCGCCAAACTCGAGGCGGAGTTCCCGTTGGGCATTCCAGAGGAATACGGCATCAGGGGCGGCGCCTTCCTTGACGTCGGCAGTGTCTGGGGCCTGGACAATACGGACGTGAGGCTGACAGGCGGTGACGCCAAAGAGGATGGTCCGACGATTCCCACGCCCGCCGTCGACGATGGCCTCAAACTGCGCGCCGCCGCGGGCGTATCGGTGCTTTGGGATACGCCCATTGGCCCGCTTCGCTTCAATTTCTCGCGGGATGTCGTCAAAGAGGACTATGACATACCCCGTAGTTTCGATCTGACAATCTCGACACGGTTCTAGACGATGGCGGCGTTGTGGTGGGGGCCACTTATGGTGGCTTTCCAGCTAGTGTTTCTTTCCATTGGTCTCGCCGAGGAAGCGGTTCCCGAGCGGGCCCCGATCCTCGTCGTCGATTGGGACCGTCTTTTTTCCGATCCCCGCGTTGAACAGAGGGTGCTGGGTGGGATCACGGAGGAGCGGGCCGGTTTGGTGGCCGAGAACGCCCGGATCGAGCGGCAGCTGACCGCGGAGGAGCTTGAGCTCGCCGAGCGCCGCCCGCGGCTGCAGAGGGCGGAGTTCCAGGAATTGGCGGATGCCTTCGACCGTAAGGTGCAGCGTATCCGCGCCGATCGGGACGCCAAGGAGCGCGACCTTCAGCGACGTGTCAGCGTGGAGTGGCGGAAATTCCGCCAGATGGTCGAGACGTCCCTGATCATCGAGATCATGCGGGAACGTGAGGCGGTGCTGGTGATGGACCGGAACCTGGCCATCATTTATTCCACGACAATTGACATCACCGAAGAGGCCATCGACCGTATGGACGCGCTTCTTGACGCATTCCCGGAGCGGGGGGATAATCGGCCGGGCTCCGTGGCCGGACCGTCACCCGTCGACGGGCGGGTCCAATGACACCCTTCCGGATCGCGGGAGATACCGCCACGAATGAGCCGGAATCCCGGGTGGGGCCGCGGCGCCCAGGCGATCAGCCGCCCGGAACCTTGCGGGCGCGATCCGGTCTTGCCAGACTGGCGCCGCGTCCGCAGGCCGGAGGCGTCGGACACTCCGGCAATGCGATGGCCGTGTTCGTGACGAGTTGGAAGGCAGGCACATGACCGATGAATTGAGGACGGCGGACATCAATTTGATCAAGCGGATCATTCCGCACAGATATCCGTTCCTGATGGTCGACGGCGTGAGGGAGATCGATGGCACCTCCTCCGCGGTCGGAGTGAAGAACGTGACTTTCAACGAACCTCACTTTCAGGGCCACTTCCCGGGGGCTCCGATCATGCCGGGGGTCACGATCGTAGAGGCTATGGCGCAGACCGCCGCCGTCATGGTGGGCATGGCCCAGAATGTAACCGACAAGGGTTTCCTGATTTATTTTCTGGCGATAGATCGGTGCAAGTTCCGCAACAAGGTCGTTCCGGGCGATGTATTGGAACTCCACGTCGAAACCGTCCGCGGCGGGTCAAGGATATGGAGGTTCAAGGGCCGCGGCCTTGTCGGGGGAAACCTGGTCGCGCAGGCGGAGTTCACCGCGATGATTGACAGGTCGGCCGCTGGCTGATGTCAGTCGCACCTAGCGCCACAATCCATCCCGGGGCCATCGTTGAGGATGGCGCGGTGATCGGAGAGGGTTCCTCCATCGGGCCTTTAGCCGTGATCGGACCGAAAGTGCGGATCGGCAGAAACGTGACCATAAAGAGTCACGCGGTCGTGACGGGCCTGACCCATATCGGCGACGGAACGACGATCTTCCCTTTCGCCACTATCGGCGAGATACCGCAGGATCTTAAGTTCAGGAACGAGGAAACCTGTCTGATCGTCGGAAGACGAAACCGGATTCGTGAGGGTGTCACCATGAACACCGGCACCGCCGGCGGCGGCGGCGTGACCCGAGTGGGCGATGACGGCCTGTTCATGGCTGGTGCCCACGTGGCTCACGACTGTCAGGTGGGCGATCGGGTAATCATGGTGAATAACTCCGCGCTTGCCGGCCACTGCATCATCGGAGACGACGCCATCATCGGTGGACTCAGCGGAATTCATCAGTTCGTCCGCATAGGTCGGGGTGCGATCATCGGGGCCGTGACAATGGTGACCAAAGACGTCATCCCGCATGGCCTGGTGCAGGCGCCACGCGGCGTGCTCGACGGACTCAATCTCGTGGGGATGAAACGCAGGGGAATACCGCGGGAAGACATCAACGCGATGCGCGCCGCATACCAGATGCTTGCGCAGGGCGAGGGAACGTTCCGGGACAGGGCCCAGAGACTTTGTGAGGAGGCTGACAGCGAATATGTGCGGGAGGTGGCCGAATTCATACTGGAGACCTCGGACAGGTCGTTCCTGATTCCGGACTGATGGCCAGGCTCGCGATCCTGGCGGGACGGGGGGTACTGCCGCGAGTGATCGCGGAAGCGCATCCGAACGCGCTGTTCGTGCATTTTGAGGGCGTTCCCGTGGAGTTGCCGGCAAACGAGAGATTCCATGCATCTTTGGAACGGATCGGTGAACTGTTCTCGGGACTTCGTAAGGGCCGCGTCACCGAACTGGTCTTTGCCGGCGGCCTGGAGCGGCCGAAGCTCGATCCAGCCGGATTCGACTCAAGGATGCGGGAACTGTTTCCGCGCATATTCCCGGCGATGCGGCTGGGAGATGACGGCCTTCTACGCGTTATCGCGGGTATATTCGAGGAGGAAGCGTTCGAAATCCGCGGCGCGCGTGAACTGGTCGCTGACCTGACTTCGGAGGCGGGGCTTCTGGCAGGTTGCGCTCCCTCACGCGTGAACCTGGAGGACGCCCGACATGCTTACGGGATCGTGTCAGCGCTTTCCGGACTGGATGTCGGGCAGGCCGCCGTTGTTGCGGAGGGCCAGGTGCTTGGCATCGAGACGGCGCAGGGAACCGATGCGATGCTTCATTTCGTGGCGGGGACGATTTCAGGGCCCGGGCATCGCGCCAATGGTGTGTTGGTGAAAGCGCCCAAGGCGGGTCAGGACCTGAGATTCGACATGCCTGCCGTTGGCCCCGGCACGATGGATGCCGCTGCAAAGGCGCGACTCGCCGGCGTATTCATCGAGGCGGGAAGGGTCCTGATACTCGAACGTGCGGAAACCTTACGGATAGCGGATGAAAGCGGTCTTTTCCTGTTCGCCGAGCCCCCCCGATGCTCGCATACATGATCGCGGGCGAGGCGTCGGGCGACATGCTGGGGGCCTCGCTGATGGCGGGGTTGCGCGAATTGACCGGAGACGTGGTCTTCGACGGCATCGGCGGCCCGCTGATGGAAGCGCGGGGTCTGCGGTCCCACATGCCAATGGAGGAGCTAAATCTATTTGGCATTGCCGAGGTATTGCCGAAATACCTTAACCTGAGGCGGCGCCTTGACGAAACGGTCGGGCGGATCGTTCAGGCGAAGCCCGACGTTTTGATCACCATCGATTCGCCGGACTTCTGCCTAAGGGTGGCGCGTGAGGTCAAGCGGCGGGCCGGAGTCCGCACGGTTCACTATGTCGCGCCGTCTGTCTGGGCATGGCGACCGGGCCGTGCGGCGAAGATGGCGGAATATGTCGACCATGTGCTGGCGCTGCTGCCGTTTGAGCCAGCCTATATGGAAAGAGCCGGAATGCGCTGCGACTTCGTCGGACATCCGGTCATTTCTGAACGGCAGGCGGATGCGTCGGAGATTGCCGAATTCCGCGCTTCGACGGGCATTGGCGACTCCCCGATCCTGCTGGTGCTGCCCGGCTCCCGGGCCGGAGAGGTGCGGCGCCTGGTCCCGGTGTTCGAAGCGGCGATCAACCATGTCCTGGATCGCTTCCCCGATATCCGCATTGTCGTTCCCGCCGCGGAGTCGATGGCGGAAACCGTTACCGGCGCCGTTAGCTCATGGCGCGGAGCTCCGGTGATTCTCGATCCCCGGATGGGGTACGCCGATGTCGCCGCGACCCGCAAGCGGGCGGCGTTCGGCGCGGCCGATTATGCGCTCGCCGCGTCCGGAACCGTCTCTCTGGAGCTTGCGGTCGCGTCGACACCGACGGTGATCGCCTACGACATGAACTGGTTCTCCTGGCAGATCATGTCGCGGCTTTCTAGGATTGGCACGGTGACGCTCGTCAACCTGCTTACGGAACGAAGCGTGATACCTGAATTCCTTGGTCCCGCGTGCAGACCGGACGCCATTGCCCGCGCGCTCGGTGAGTTGATCGGCTCTTCCGATGCCCGCGCCCTTCAGACCGTCGCCATGGCGGAGGCGCTGAAGAGGCTCGGGCAAGGTGGCGAGGAGCCCGGAATCCGCGCCGCCAGGGCGGTAATGGCGGGACTTGGGATTCAGTCACGCGGGAATGCGTGAGGCGGTTCCCTCGATCCAGCCACCTCCGAACACACGTGTTCCCTCCGGAGCGAGGAAAACACAGGCCTGACCCGGCGACACGCCTTCCTCCGGTTCCAGAAACTCAACCTCCGCGTCGGTTCCGGATGTCGGGCGGAGCACCGCCTCACGGGGCGGACGTGTCGATCTCACCTTGGCGGCCAATCGCCACTCGGGCCTGGAATCGAAAGGCGCGTCGCCAAGCCAGTTTATCTCTCGCACGGATACAACGTCTGCCGCCAGCAGCGCCTTGGGGCCGACGATCACATGCCGTGCGCCGGCATCAAGTTTGACAACATAGAGGGGTTCGTCGAGACCTCCGATGCCAAGACCCCGCCGCTGTCCGACGGTGTAGTTGATTACACCACGGTGCTCGCCAAGGATCCGCCCGTCGACATGCACGATCTCGCCGGGCTCCGCCGCGCCGGGCCTCAGCGCTTCGATCACTGACGCGTAGTTTCCCGCCGGGACGAAACAGATGTCCTGGCTGTCGGGTTTGTCGGCTATATCCAGGCCGTGCCGTTTCGCAAGCGCCCGGGTTTCGGCTTTGGATTCGAGACGGCCGAGCGGAAAGCGAAGGAATTCCAACTGTTCCCGGGTGGTCGGGAAAAGGAAATATGACTGGTCGCGTGACGCATCGACCGCCCGGTGAAGCTCGGGACCGGCGTCTCCGAGCACACGCCGGACGTAATGGCCGGTCGCCATACAGTCGGCATCGAGATCCATGGCCGTTTCCAGAAGCTCCCTGAATTTCACCCTTTCGTTGCATCGAATGCATGGAACGGGCGTGGATCCGGTCAGATAGCTGTCGGCGAACTCGTCAATCACGGACTTACGGAAGACGCTCTCGTAGTCAAGAACGTAATGCGGAAAACCCATAGCGTCCGCGACACGCCGGGCGTCATGGATATCGATGCCCGCGCAGCACGCGCCTTTTTTCGCGAGCGAAGCGCCATGATCGTAAAGCTGTAGCGTGATGCCAACCACATCATAGCCCTCGTCCGCGAGCTCCGCGGCGACAACGGACGAATCCACCCCGCCCGACATCGCGACAACGACGCGGGTATCGGTGGGGGATTTCGCGAATCCCAGCGAATTCAGCGCGGTTTCAGGGGTCATTCCCGGCTCCTCTGGAACGCGACGGAATATACTCGGGTCTACGTGGCGCTCAAGAGGTCATCCGTTCCATTGGCGAGAACCCTTAGGGGGCCTATCCTAACGCGAAGACGGATTCACAATTCCCGTCCGTGGCTTTACGCGGTTCCGCCGATTTGGCGGGAAGTTACGTTAGTCCTATGTTGGAGATATACCCTGCCGTATTTTGGCGTCTGCGTAATCCGTAATGAACCTCAAAAGCCTTTCGCGGGACATTAACTATCGGGGGCCTCCAGCCCAGATGTTTCACGCGCCTTTCGGGTGACTCCAGCGCCCACCCGGCGATAGGGAGTTGCCGTTGGGAGCGACACAACCACGGCCAGACATCACCGATTGCCGACATGGCCGCGGACATGGTTGATCAACTGATCCACACGGTCAAGAACCGAAAGACGATCACGGTCCGCTTCGCTGTCGGGTGGTTCCCCGGGCGAGAGTTCACAGATGGTCATCGTCCTGATTTTGAGGTGTTCGGGAATTACGCCGCATTCACTGAGGCGCTGGCACAACACCATCGGAGTGGCGTCCGATTCCTCTTCCGGTAGCGCAAGCGCGGCAAGCGATCTCAGGCAGAAGCCGGCGATCTCCCCAACCTTCGCCTCCGCTTCGGCCAGAAATCCCCCGCCAGCCAGCAATCGGGTCATCTTATGCAGGTGATCGGCCTTGGCGAGCAGTTCCTGCGCTTCCCGCCTGCGGCGCGCCAAAATGTCCTGCCGGGAAGTCTCGTTCCGATAAAGGACGCGCTCGGAATTGGAGGAAAACGCTATCTGTCCCGCGGCTTCCAGACGACGCAGCGTTTCGTAACTTTCCCTGTTGATGCACTGGAATTCGAGTTCCTCGCCGACGCTCGCGGCCAGCCGCTCCGGATCGACCGCTCCGTCAACCACCACGAGAAGCGATTCCCTACCATCCTGCGCGCGCAGGCATTCAATCCTCAGAAGCTCGGGACCAAACGCCTCCTTGATCCTATCCGCGAACTCCACGGCGGGGTCGGCCTGGACCTCGTCCTCCGTCGGCTTAAGAACCTGCTGTACCTTCTCGATGAATGCCGCCCTGCCGCCCTGCCGCTCTGGAACCTGGCCGGATTTTCGCCGGTCCGTTCGTCCAGAACCGTATCGGCCAGCGCCTGTTTGGTCTCAAGCAGTCCGAGCATCCTGTGTTCGATGCTGTCACGCGTAACGAAGTTCAGTACGCTCACCGACCGTTTCTGGTGTTTCCGCCACGCACGGGCAATCCGCTGCTCCAGCTTCGCCGGATTCCATGGCAGATCGAGATTTATGACCGCATTGGCGACCTGAAGATTCAGTCCGGTGCCACCGCTTTCGGACGACAGGAACAGCCGACAGCCGGGATCCTGCTTGAACCGCGCGATTTCGGTGCGCCTCCGGTCCTGCGGCACGGAGCCGGTGTGCAGGGCAAAATCCACCTCAAGCTCATCAAGGCGCTCACGAACCAGTTCCAGCATGCGGACCCATTCGGAAAACACCAGAATCTTTCGCTCCGGATCTTCAAGCAGCTCCTCCAGAACGCGCTCCAATTCCTCCAGCTTCGGACAGTCGCGGACTTTCGGATCAAGGATGTAGGGCGTGTCGCACGTCATTCGCATTCTCGCCAGCGCCGCCTGCAGGAGCTTGAACTCCTCCGGGGTCAGGGG
>JAPOUP010000176.1 GCA_026708635.1 Rhodobacter sp. | reverse complement strand
CGCATTCGGAGTTGATGCCCGGCAGCACGTCGATGTTGTCGTCGCAGAAGACGGTGCGGTTCTTCACGTTGCAGTCAGTCATCGCGCTCCCGTCCCTCCCGCCCTCTTCCGTCCTGCGTCGCCGGACACCATCTCCGCGCGCCAGCGACCGAGTATCGTGTCTATCGTCCGGTCCGGCATTGAGGGCCCGCCATGCCGTCAGTTCGCCTGGAAACACCCAAGCCTATCATGGAAAGGGCCGGGGCGCACCCGCCAACCGACGGCGCTCCCAAAAAACGAGAAGCCTGCTTCCGATCACCGCTCCGACCTGGCGAAGGCCGCGTAGAGCCCGGGGGACTCCGCCAGGAGCCCGAGCAGCTCGTGGACGTACATCGCGTCGTCATGCCAGGCTCCCTCGCGCCACCCGTTTCGCCGCCGCCGCAGCCAGTTCCGTTCGTCCCGGCCCCGCACGAACCTCGACCACCGCTCGCCGGGCGCGGGGAGGTCCGCGTCGCCCCGGTAGCCCGACACCATGATGAACTCGTCGGGAAACCTCCACACCCGGTGGCGCACGCCGCCGGCGGTGACCTCGGTGAAGGCGTCCCTCACGGACGCGTCGAGCAGGCTCCGGAACACGCCCGCGCGCCCGAAGCACTCGACCTCCGGCGCGTCCGCGTCCAGGACCCGGAGCGCCTCGCGGAGGATCCGCCGCGGGAGCGCTCCCGCCGCCGGACCTCCGCGGCCGCGATCCGCCTGCGCCTTCCCGCCTTCCGTCTCTAGCCGGCGAAGCGCCTCGCCCGCTCGACCGTGAGTCCGAAGTCCCGGTCGTGCGACAGGGACTTCAGCAGCCCGCGGGCGCTGTCCGCCGGGCGTCGGGCCTCAGCCCGCGCCCGTTGCGGTTTTCGTCCCGTCCGCAGAACTCCGCCACGGCTCTCCGGAGGCGGTCGGGCATCCGCGCCGCCTGGGGGAGATCCGGCCACTCCCCGGCCACCCTCGCGATCCCGTCCTCTATATCCCGGTTCAGCGGTTTCGCCGTCGGTCATTCCCGTATCCCCTCGCGGCGGTTCCATCCTGCATGGCGTTCCATCCAGATCAACGGGCTTCCCCGCTTTCCATATCAATTCGGCGGGGGGTCAGTGGATTTCCAATGCTGTTCCTCCAGCGAGGCGCCGCATTCAGGCATCCAAGAAAGAACGCGGTCCGCGTCCGGCCGGATCGTGCCGGGAAGTTCCCGAAGCGCTTCGTCGATCAGTTCCGCGCTGAGGTCTCCCGTTTCACAGGCATATTCGCCGAAGTCGCCCTCCGGATTGTCCGTCTTCCAGTCATTGAAGTCCGCCACTTCGAAATATCCGGCGACTGTCGGGCCCGCGACCATTCCGGCCACCGGAAGCATCGCTGAACCGGCGACGACCCACCTTCGGATTCGGGCCTTCGCCTTTTCCTTCGCCCTGGCCCTGGAGACGGCCTTGGCCTTGTCCAGACGATGGGCTTTCGCCGCGGATGCCATGGCTGCGGTGGTTTTGGCGAGTTTTTCCGTAACACTGATGGCGTGAACCGCAAGACCCGCGACGGACGTCAATAGCGAAACGCACAGAACTCCCAGAAACAGGGTACTCCTGACAACGCGGAACAGTTTCATTCCAAGGTCCTGCCATGGATTTTTGGAGTGAGCGGCCTTGGGCTTCATGACGGGCGGTACCCCAGATCGTTCCGGAGGGTCCGGTTCCGCGTTTCGGCGCTGAACAGCCCCGGAACCCGCGGGCCGGTGTTCCCACGCCCGCACGGGCAGTCGCGAATATTCCGCGCTGTTCGGGGGGTGACGGAGGAGCGTCCGCCTGTCCCGGATCCCAGCCCGGCGAGGGCGGGGGTCACGGCGGGCGCCGCGGGGCAGGTAACGTTTCTCATGATGTGTCGCTCCGGTCGTAAAGGTGTATTTGCTTGATGACGTTTCTCGGGACGGGGAGAGGCGGGATGGCGTCGCGAACGGGGTTTTTCCCCACGCGGTTCGCGTGATCCAGCGGCGGAAACGGGATCCGGACGAAACCAGTCGAGCAGGCGCGCAAGCTACTGGTACCTTAACACCCGGTAACCGACGAATTCCTCCCCGTCGGGGTCCCGCTCCAGCCAGAACGCGATGGTGTACCTTCCCGATACACCGTCGGACGTGATCCTGAACTCGCCGGCACACAGGTGTACGCTATCCCAGTGCTTCCGGGAAACGTCGGAGATCTCCTCCATGCAGGCGAACCACTGCGGGCTAGGATCGAGCAGCTCGGCGTCGGAAAGCTCGCACAGGGGAAACCTCGATCTTTTCCGGTTCTCCTCTATCCAGATATGACCCGCAGCCCACGTCCCAAACGTCAGAGTTTCTTTAATCGCGTCACCGTGGCGGAACTTTCCGAAACTTATTACCTTGGTAACGTCGTCAAACAACCGAACCACGGCGTCGGCCGTCGTCTTGCAGTTGACTATGCGCGGCGGTCCCGTGTCATTCTCGTTGCCCTCGTCGGCCGTGACGGGGAAACCGGCGTACAGGAAGCACGCCAGCGCGAGGGCGAATCTCCGGAATTTGGTCACCGTACACCCAGCCTTCCCCTCAGGCCCTCCAGCCGCGGTTCCTGAATCCGGCGCTGGAGGATCCTCTCGGGGGTGACGCGCGTCAGTCTCAGGGTCAAATCCCGTCCGCGGTTCGTCGCCCGTAGCCTCAGGCTGGACGGGCTGACCCGATATTCCGTTCGCTTTCATGGGAACCGCTCCTCATGCCTGAAGGTAACATCCATACCGATCCAACGACCGGGCCGGGTGGCCGGGTCGTTGCTATACCCACCAAGAACGGTAAAGGTC
>JAPOUP010000105.1 GCA_026708635.1 Rhodobacter sp. | reverse complement strand
TCGATCATGCATTGAACAGGATATGCAGGACATCCCCGTCCCTGACCTCATACGCCTTTCCCTCCACACGCATCCGGCCCGCCTCCCTACACGCGTGCTCGCCCCCCAGCGCGACGTAATCCGCGGAGGAAACGGTTTCGGCCCGGATGAATCCGCGCTCGAAATCACCGTGGATCACGCCCGCCGCCTGAGGTGCCTGCGTGCCGGCTCGAATCGTCCAGGCCCGCGCTTCCTTGGGCCCGGCGGTGAAAAAAGTCCTCAGATCCAATAGCCGGTATCCAGCCCGGATCAATCGATCGAGACCCGCCTCCTCGAGGCCAAGCTCCTCCAAGAACGCCTTTGCCTCCCCATGTTCCAGCTGCGCGACCTCCTCCTCGATTCCCGCCGAAATAACCACCGTCCCGGCACCGATCGACCGGGCCATATCCTCAACCGCGCGTGAATGGACATTGCCCGTCCCCGCGTCTTTCTCGTCAACATTGCATACATACAGAACCGGCTTGGCCGTCAGAAATCGCAGCCCGCTCCATGAGGCGGCATCCTCGCCAGACACCTCCACGGAACGGGCTGGCCTTCCTTTCTCCAACGCCGAAACGGCGGTCGTCAGAAGCCGCTCCCGCCGAACCGCGTCACCGTCGCCGCCACGAACCTTTCGAACGATGTCGCCCAGCTGCTTCTCGGCGGAGGCGATATCGGCGAGCATCAGTTCCGTCTCGACCATTTCCGCGTCGGCGACCGGATCGATCCGGCCCTCCACGTGAGCGACGTCCCCGTGATCGAAACAGCGCAGCACATGGGCGACCGCGTCGACCTCGCGAATGTGCGCCAGAAACCTGTTTCCCAGCCCCTCCCCCCGACTGGCCCCCTTGACCAGTCCCGCGATGTCCACAAAGGTCATACGCGCCGGGACGATCCGTTTCGACCCCGCTGTGGTCGCGAGACCGTCGAGACGGGAGTCCGGTACCGCGACCTCGCCGATATTGGGATCAATCGTGCAGAACGGAAAATTTGCCGCATGGGCCGCCGCCGTCCGCGTGAGCGCATTGAACAGGGTCGACTTGCCCACGTTGGGAAGTCCCACGATTCCGGTCCGAAATCCCATTCGCTCAGTCTCCCTGGATCGGCGCGTGGCCACTAGCGCGGCGTTTGCCCATTCGCAAGCGGTGTCGATTACTATAGACCGCCGGGAAGGAGGACGGAAAACATGGATATGAACCCCTATCTGACCTTTCCGGGCAATTGCGCGGAGGCGATGGATTTCTATGCGGAGGTATTCGGCGGACATATCGAATTCATCCAGAAAACCGGGGACAGCCCGATGGCGGGCAAAATGGGCCCGGAAAACGACGGGAAAATCCTGCACGCCCGCCTGCGAATTGGCGAACTGACACTAATGGCGTCCGATGCCATCGGCATGCCTTACGAACCGCCACGCGGGATTACGGTGCAGATCTCGTTTGATGATATGGAAAAGGCCCGACGCGTGTTCCGTCGACTGGCCAAGCACGGCGAGACCGTCATGGAATTCGCGCCGACATTCTGGGCAGCCGGATTCGGGATGTGCCGCGACCGATATGGCATACCCTGGATGGTCAATTGCGATACCGTTCGAGAGGACTGAGACGGTCAAGTGTCCGTATGTCCCGCGCTTCGCCACATACAATCCGTAGCGTACGGCGGTCAGGCCGGCGAATCCGCGTTCCCAAACGAGGGCCACCGCGATGGGGTAAGATCCCGGAGGTCTCCCGACGATTCTCTCCCGCCCGCTCCCGCAGGCGCCTCACCGGCGGCGCAAGGACCCGACATCAGCACCGGACCTCCTGATCTCGTGTCGGCATCCCGGCTTTACCGCGTCCGGTAAATCCAGACGCAAAGGGGCTTTCCCGGATCGCACGGGCAAGGCCAGCGCATGAATGACGGCCGAGATTTCCCCAGGGCCGATCAAGCGCCGGAAACTGTGAAGATCATCCGCGAGCCACCAACGAATACAGGGCCTTCTCCGCGGTGCCGATCAATGCGGAGCGCGATCCCCATATTACCCGATTGATCTTGACCCGTTTTCACTGCAGATCCCGGAAATCGGAGAAAAGGGCTGCCAATGACCCGGATCGAAACCAAATTCGCCTCGCTGCGCGCGTCACGGAGAAAGGCTTTCGTCGCTTACGTGATGGCCGGTGACCCGGACTACGATACCTCACTGCGGATCGTGAGGGGATTGCCGGAAGCCGGTGTTGACATCATCGAGCTCGGAATACCGTTCACCGATCCGATGGCCGACGGTCCGACCATCCAGCTCGCGGGCCAGCGCGCGCTCGAGGGGGGACAGACCCTCCGGAGAACGCTTGACATGGTGACGGACTTCCGGAGCGTCGACGACGCGACGCCGATCGTACTGATGGGTTATTTCAACCCCATCTACAGCCATGGCGTGGAACGGTTCCTTGATGACGCGGTGCGGGCGGGGGTTGACGGGCTGATCGTCGTCGACCTGCCCCCGGAGGAAGACGCCGAACTCTGCATTCCCGCTCGGGCGGCGGGCCTGAATTTCATCCGGCTGGCCACCCCGACAACGGATGGCAGGCGCCTGCCCACAGTGCTCGGGAACACGTCCGGCTTTGTCTACTACGTGTCAATCACCGGGATTACGGGAGCGGCGGAGGCCATCGCCGGGGAAGTCGGGCCTGAGGTTTCCAGAATCAAGTCGATGACGGACCTTCCTGTCGTCGTCGGCTTCGGAATCAAGAGTCCGGAGACCGCCAGAACGATCGCCGGGGTCGCTGACGGCGCGGTCGTCGGCTCGGCGATCATCTCCAGGATCGCGGACGGGGA
>JAPOUP010000038.1 GCA_026708635.1 Rhodobacter sp. | reverse complement strand
CCGGACGGCGCGCAGGCCGCGCTTGCGGCGGCGTTCGCGCGGATGCGAGGCCGGGGATACGCCGACAGGTACCGCGGGCGGGCTGTCCATCTGGTCGCCCTGGCCTGCGGGCGCGAAGCGCGCAACCTGCTCGAGGTCAGGGCCGAGCCTGTGGAGAATTCCTGAAGGAACGGCGGAAGATCAGGACGGTTGACTGGACAAAGGTATCGGTTCAGCGGTGGGACCGGAATATGGCCGTGGAGCCACCGTAAGGTCCATATCGACTGAAAAACGGGCCGCCGCGGGGGCGCATGCGGTGTCAGGTGTCCTGTTTCAGATGGCCAGGTATTCCGCGCGGAGCGCTTCGTCATCCAGAACTTCCTGCGCGGTGCCGTCGAAAACGACCTGACCGGTATCGAGTATCACGGCCCTGTCCGCCAGCATCAGCGCACGAACCGCGTTCTGTTCGACGATCACGGTGGTTATGCCCTGCTCCTTGATGATGTTCAGGGTCTTTTCGATTTCATCGACGATGACCGGCGCGAGTCCCTCGTAAGGCTCGTCCAGCAGCAGAACCTTGATGTCGCGGGCGAGGGCGCGGCCGATGGCGAGCATCTGCTGCTCGCCACCCGACAGGGTCACGCCCTCCTGTTTGCGGCGCTCGCCGAGGCGCGGAAAGAGATCGAAGATACGTTCCGGCGCCCAGCCCGTGGGTTCGGCGATGCGTGCGAGCTGAATGTTTTCCTCAACGGTCAGTCCCGAGATGATGCGTCGATCCTCCGGCACCAGCTGTATGCCGCTGACCGCCGCCTGGTGGCTGTTCATCGTATGCAGGTGCTTGTGGTCTAGCCAGATCTCGCCGTGGGTGACCTGGGGACTGTCAAGCCGCGCGATGGCGCGCAGTGTCGATGTCTTTCCCGCGCCATTGCGGCCGAGCAGGGCGAGGATCTCGCCCTCATGGACGTTTAGGCTGACGCCCTGGACGATATAGCTCTCCCCGTAATAGGCGTGCATGTTCCATACCGAGAGGAACGCCGGCGCGGTTTCCGCCACATTCGCGTGCCGCGAGAAATCCGGCTTTTCGTATGCCGTGGACATCGGATCCTCGATCAGGGTCATCAGTGGGCCTCCCCAAGATAGGCTTCGCGGACCTTAGGATGGCCCTTGATGTTGTCAGGCGTGTCTTCAACAAGCGGCGATCCCTGAGCGAGCACCGTGATTCTCTCCGCCAGGCTGAACACGACGTGCATATCATGTTCGATGATCGCCACAGTTATGTCGCGGTTCGCGTGGATCTCCTTTAGCAGATCGATCGTTCTATTGGTGTCCGCCCGCGCCATTCCCGCCGTCGGCTCGTCGAGCAGGAGCAGGCGTGGCCGCTGCACAAGGCACATGGCGATCTCGAGGCGCCGCTTGTCGCCCCGCGAAAGGCTGCCCGCGTGATGGTCGATGCGGTCCTGCATGTTGACGTCGACGAGTATCTTCTCGGCCATTTCGTTGATTTCGGCTTCGGCGTCCACCTTCCGGATGGCGCGCATCCGGAAGGTGCCGTCCCGCTTGGCGAAACAGGGAATCATCACGTTTTCCCTGACCGTCAGATCCGCGAAAATCTCCGGCGTCTGGAAAACCCGGCTGATGCCCATCTGGTTGATCTC
This sequence comes from Rhodobacter sp., assembly GCA_026708635.1. Lineage (GTDB taxonomy): Bacteria > Pseudomonadota > Alphaproteobacteria > Rhodobacterales > Rhodobacteraceae > JAPOUP01. The sequence continues at coordinate 22,208 of JAPOUP010000038.1, read as the reverse complement.
GTGCGGCGTCTGGCCAAGGACCGACTGCCCGTCGAACATGACGCTTCCCGTGTCGGGGACAAGCTTGCCGACAAGGCAGTTCAGCAGCGTCGACTTTCCCGCTCCGTTCGGACCGATTATGGCATGCAGGCTGTTCTCGGCAACGGTGAGATTTACGTCGGCCAGCGCCCGCAACCCGCCGAAACGCTTGTTGACGCCCTTGACTTCAAGGATTCCCATCCTCCGGTCCTTCCCTATTCGGCCGCTTTGCGCGGGGATTGATTCCGTTCCTTGCCGGAACCCTCCGCCGCGTTCCTGAAGCGGTCAAATAGACCGCCGGTCCGCTTTCCAAGCTCCACGAGGCCACCGGGAAGGAATATGACGACGAGCATGAAGAGGATGCCGAGGGTCAGGTGCCAGCCCTTGCCGACGAAAAAGTGCAGAACCCAGACGAGAGCGTCCTCGAGACCGTCCGGCAGGAACGACAGCCATTGGTGCAGGAGATTATCGTTGATCTTGGAGAGGATGTTCTTGAAATACTCGATGAATCCCGACCCGAGAATTGGACCTATCAACGTCCCCGCGCCACCCAGGATCGCCATTATCACGATTTCCCCCGATGCCGTCCAGTGCATCCTCTCGGCACCGGCAAGGGGATCCATCGAACTCAGGAGACCGCCCGCCAGACCTGCGTACATGCCCGAGACGACGAATGCGCACAGCGTGTACGGTCGGGTGTTGAGGCCCGTGTAGCTCAGGCGCTGCTGGTTGGACTTTACCGCCCGCAGCATCAACCCGAAGGGTGATCGGAATATCCTGATCGATAGGTAGAAAGTCGCCAGCATGATGACGCCGCACAGGTAGTATCCGGCGTTGAGCGTGAACGCCCAGCTACCGATCTCCAGCTCAAGGCTGTCGCGCATCACCAGGCCAAAAAGGTGCGGAAGCTCGGGCGCGTTCTCGCCCATAAGGTATTGGGGATCGGACGTGTACACCTGAAGGCCCGTCTCCCCGTTGGTCAGGTTGATGCCTTTCTGCGGGTTTCCCAGAACCGAGTAGGCCAGGTTGAAGCACATCTGCGCGAGCGCCAGGGTCAGGATCGAGAAATAGATGCCGGTCCTTCTCAGGGCGATGTATCCGATGATCAGGCTGGCGATGCCGGAGACGACAATTGCAAGGATGATCGCCGGAACGACGTTGTAGCTGAGCAGCTTGAACATCCAGACGGCTGAATAGCTGCCGATCCCAAGGAATGCGGCGTGGCCGAACGATAGGTATCCCGTGAGCCCGAAAAGGATGTTGAAGCCGATCACGAGTATCCCGAAGATCACGAAACGCTGCATGAGGTCGGGATAGCCGGCGTTGAACATCTGTGCCATCGCCGTTCCTTCCGGGAACGGGTTAAGGATGAACGGCGCGAGGATGACCAGAACCGTGACCGTTATGAATAGGAGGGCATCCTTCCTGTTGAGGCCAATCATTGGACTATTCCTCCATCACGCCTCTGCGACCCATAAGGCCCCGTGGCCGCGTGAGCAGAATCGCGATCGCCACGAGATAGATGATGATCTGGTCGATGCCGGGCACGATCGCCTTGATTTCGTTCATGGATGCGAAGGCCTCGAGGACGCCCAGCAGGAAACCCGCCAGCACCGCACCCGGGAGAGAGCCCATGCCGCCGACGACGACCACAACGAAGCTCAGGACCAGGAAATCCATGCCCATGTGGTAGTTCGGTGAATTGATCGGCGTGTACATCACGCCGGCGACGCCTGCGACGCAGGCGGCGACCGCGAACATTATGGTGAAGCGGCGGTCGATGTTTATGCCCAGAAGGCCCACGGTTTCCCGGTCGGCCATACCGGCGCGAACCACCATTCCGAACGTCGTGAAACGGAGGAAGGCGAATACCATGAAGATGATGGCGAGCGCGAAGAAGAAATACACCAGCCGCCAGATGGGGTAGATGATGGCGTTTTCCCCAAAGCCGATAAGGACACCGAAGTCGAACGATCCCGTCAGCGCGTCCGGCGCCGGCGTGGGAATGGGGTTCGCGCCGTAGTAAGCCTTTACGATCTCCTGCAGGACGATCGCCAGACCGAACGTCACCAGGATCTGGTCGGCGTGCGGGCGCTTGTAGAAATGTTTGATGAGCCCGCGCTCCATCGTGAAGCCCACCGCGATCATGACCGGAATCGAGAACAGGATCGCGAGCGGAACCGACCAGTCGATGATCGAGTTCCCGGTCGCCTCCCCGAACCAGCTCACCACGTATGGTGTCTCGACCTTCAGCGGGTTTCCGAGGAAATCCTTCTGGGTCTCATCGATGACCGAATAGCTGAAGGTCAGGATCCGCTGCAGCGTAACCGCGCAGAAGGCGCCGATCATAAAGAGGGCGCCGTGCGCGAAATTCACGACACCGAGGGTTCCGAATATCAGCGTCAGTCCGAGCGCGATGAGGGCGTAGGCGGAGCCTTTGTCCAGGCCGTTGAGTACCTGAAGAATCACTGCGTCCATGTTCGTCACCGTCTGGCTTGCCAGCGCCGGGGCCCTTGTCGCGCGCCCGGAGCCAGAACCGGATTCCGCGGGGCGGGAGATACCGCCCCGCGACTATCTTCGCATATTACGGGTCAGACGCCCGGATTGCACGTTCCGAGATCACCGCCGGCGAACATCGGGTGATCGGGCGGATAGATGACCTGTTCCACCGGCGTGACCTCAACCACTTCCAGAACGTCGAATTCCGAGGTCGGGTTTTCTTTTCCGCGCACGACCAGAACGTCCTTGAAGCATTGATGGTCATCGGCGCGGTAGAGCGTCGGTCCATTGCCGAGACCGTCGAACTCAAAGCCCTCGAGGGCCTCGACCACACCGCAGGGGTTGAACGTGCCAGCCCGGTTGACGGCGTCGGCGTACAGCAGCGTCTGGCAGTATACCGTATGCGCCGCCTGGCTTGGCGGGAAGCCGTACTTGGTGCCGAAGGAGCGCACGAAAGTCTTCGATCCGTCGTCGGACAGCGACCAATGCCAGTTCGTGGAACCGAGGATGCCCTTGACGTTCTCGCCGGCTCCCCTCGCCATCAGGCGGGAGTAAAGCGGCACCACGATTTCGAAATTCTTTCCGTTCACCTCCTTGTCGCGGAGGCCGAACTGAACGGCGTTGGTCAGTGAGTTGACCATGTTGCCGCCGTAATGGTTCAGAACGAGGACATCGGCGCCCGAATTCAGCACCGGGGCGATGTATGAGGAGAAGTCGGTCGCCGCAAGCGGTGTGCGGACGGCGCTGACGGTTTCCCAGCCAACGGCCTCTGTGGAGGCCTTGATCGATTCCTCCTGGGTCCAGCCCCAGTTGTAGTCGGCGGTCAGGTGGTAGGCTTTCCGGCCGGAACCGTAGGCGTTGGCGAGAACGGGCGCCAGGGCCGCTCCCGACATGTAGGCATTGAAGAAATGGCGGAAACCGTTCGCCTTCCGGTCCTTGCCTGTCGTGTCGTTCGAATGGGTAAGCCCGGCCATGAAGATGACGCCGGCCTCCTGGCATAGCCCCTGGACGGCGACGGCGACGCTCGAGGACGAGCCGCCGGTGATCATGATGGCGCCATCCTTCTCGATCATGGACTTCGCGGACGCCCGCGCCGCGTCCCCTTTGGTCTGAGTGTCTCCGGTCACGTATTCGACCTTGCGGCCGAGGATGCCGGTGCCGTCGAGTGTCTGCGAGGAGAAGGTGCTGAGCATGCCGCCGTCGCCTCCGCCGTTGAGGTGCTCGACGGCCAGTTCGTAGGCGCGAAGCTCGTCGGCGCCCTCGTCGGCGTAGGGGCCGGTCTGGGGAACGTTGAAGCCCAGCGTGCACGAGCTGTCGCCCGGAGCGTTCATATAGCCGGATTCGCTGGCCCATGAAGCGCCGGTGAAGACCGTCGGCGTGGCGAGCGCCGCGCCGAACCCGGCACTCGTCTTCAGCACGCCCCGGCGGGTGAGTTTGGTGTGGGACATGAGGTATCCTCCCTTGTCGTCCGATGGAATGGCGCAGCCCCAGCGGGCATGGCCATTGGTTTTCAAGATAGTGGCAGTGTTGGTGACCGAATGAAAACATCGCAACAACACGTTCGGAAAAATATGGATTCGTGTTAACGGATTGACAGAATCCAGGCCGATTTAGTAAAGTCGTTTACCGGCCGCCGGAGATCGTCGTGGATTTCGTTGTCGATCGCGTCATGGAGACGGCCATGAAAACCAGGGAGAGTGGTGAATGCCGCGTGGCCTTACGGGAAGCAGGATCCGCGCGCGGCGGATGGCGCTGTGCCGGACCCAGAGGGAACTGGCCAGCGAGGTCGGGATCTCCCCCGCATACCTGAGCCTTATAGAGCACGACCGGCGTCGGATCGGAGGCAAGCTGCTTGGTGACATCGCGAGGAGGTTGGGCGTCCCGGTCGGTTCGCTTGCGGAAGGCATCGATTCCGAACTGGTCGCCTCGCTTCATCACGCGGTCGCGGGTATGCCCGATATCCCCGTCGAGGCGGATCGTGCCGAGGAGTTCTCCGGACGGTTTCCGGGCTGGGCGGAACTGGTCGCGGCGCAGTTCCGCCGCATCGACGATCTGGAGCGCAAGGTCGAGAGCCTGGCAGACCGTCTGGCGCACGACCCCGATCTCGCCGTGTCGCTTCACGAGGTTCTGAACACCGCCACCGCCATCAGGTCGGCCGCCTCGATTCTGGTTGGGACCGAGAGCATCGAGGACGAATGGCGTGACCGCTTCCACCGTAACATCCACGAGGACAGCCAGCGGCTCGCGGAAGCGGGACAGTCTCTGGTCTCATATCTTGATGTGGTCGAGAATGAACGGAAAGATCCCGCTTCACCCCAGGAAGAGCTCGAGCGATGGCTCGCCGCGCGTGACCATCACGTCGCCGGGCTTGAACTTCGGTCCCCCACGACGGTTGACGCGCTATTGGCCGAGACTCCCGGAATGCGGTCGATATCCGGCCGGGCGCTAGCCGGGCGGTATTTCGAACGGTACCGCTCCGACGCCCTGCGTATGCCGATGCCGGATTTCCGGGACCGGGCCGAAAGCCTGGATTTCGATCCCGTGGCGCTGGCCGGGGAGTTCGGCGTCGATCTTGCGGCGGTCCTGCGCCGGGCGGCGGCGCTGCCCACGCCCGAGGGGGGCGGGCGCATCGGCCTCGTGACCTGTGACAGTTCCGGCACGCTGACTTTCCGCAAGCCGGTGGATGGTTTTCCGCTGCCGCGGTTTGGCGCGGCATGTCCGCTTTGGCCGCTGTTTCGGGCGCTCGGCCGCCCGTTTGAACCCGTGCGCGCGCTTGTCGGGATTTACGGACGGGAGCCGGTTCGGTTTCTGGTCTATGCCGTCGCGCAGCCACAGGGTAAGGTCGGTTTCCACGCGCCGCAGGTGTTCGAGGGCACGATGCTCATGCTGCCGGCCGACCGCGTCACCTTTCCGGATCTGCCTGTCCTCCCGGCCGGAACGAGCTGCCGCATCTGTCCGAGCGAGTCCTGCGACGCGCGGCGCGAAATGTCGATTCTCGTGGAAGGAGGGTGACCCGCACGGATGGCGGCGGCGGTTTCGGTAGAGGGAACCTTCCGTATTTTGGTGAGGATCCCGACAGCCGGTTCGCGGGCCCCTTCGCCCGGATCCGGTGCCGGCCCGGCGCTGGTCCAGGGAGGCTCCTGGCCTCTCTTGCGCACGGAACGCCGTTCGGCGGGACCGTCCCCTCCACGGTCCCGCCACCTCTCCGCGCGGCCGTTTCCCCGCGACCGCGGCTCGATGTATCTCCCGGCCATTTCCCGCTCGCCGCCTATTCCGTTCCGGTGGTAGGGAATTCCGGAAGATTGCGATCGAAGCCGGACGGGTGAGGGTGAATCCTTGCAGGTCCCTCGCCCGGGGAAACGCACGGACCGACTGACCGTCGTCCCGTGGTCTTTTCCGGTCTTTCCGCGAGACCCGGGGAGCCCGGGCCACAGGGGTCCGGGGCTAGGCGGCGGCGGGATCCGTCATCTCCTTCACCCGCAGCAGTGCTTGTATTTTTTTCCGCTGCCGCAAGTGCATGGATCGTTTCTGCCTAACTTGGAGGCTTTCCGCCTTCGCGTACGGTTCGGAAACCGTCGTCGACGCTCTTGATGCCGCGCTTCGTCCTCGGACGGAAAGAAATCGACCGTGTCATCCCATAGCTTGTAGTATTCCTGCTGAAGCGTGCGCTCGCCGCCTCTCGGGTCCAGGCCTTTTTTCAGGTCTTGCTCGAAATGCCTGAACTCCATGAGATCGTCGGTAATCCTGCCGGCGGTGAACATATAGCGCACCAACTGCGTCATCTCCTGAAATCCAAGAAGGCCGACGCATTCAGCCCATTTCATCCAGACGACGTTGGGTGCCCGGGCAAAATGTGACGTTGCGAATCTTTTCGCGAACGCACCGATTGCGTCGAGGTGCCCGGGTTCCGTCAGTCCAACGATGACGAGGGCATCGAACATTCCCGATCTTATATATTCCTCCGTGTTCTCGTTATCGATAATATCGAACAGGACGCTTGGGTCGCCGTCGAATACGCTTGCGATAAGACGGTGGCGTTCCTCGGTGATGGCGTCATCCAGAAGTTCCTCGACAAATTGCGGCTCGCACTGGAAAAACCGGGCGATCGGCCGGTATGCCTTGGTCTCCCGCCATTCGGCCAGCAGGCAGATTAGCCAGTAGACGACGCCGAAATCGTCGACATTCTCTACATCATTGGCTTCGGTGGCCGCCTCAATGTACCCGATGAACGCCGGGACCGCGTCCTGTTTCCGCTCGAAGGCCGCATGATAGGCAGCCTTTCGCAGGTAAGGTTCGTGAAACGCCTCGATTATCTCTTCGGGTGTGTTCAGGCTTTCTTTCAAATCCATCCCAGCGTATGTCCGTTAACCGCAGCTTCGGAACCCTGCGTGACCGGGGCTTTCGTTCGCGCCGCGGCTATCACGGCTCCATGTCCGATGGCAACTGATTCCGCCCGTCAGCTATCGGACTCCGGAGGAGGCGGCTCGGACGCGGGGCGGGCCGTGATGCGCCGCGGGGCTTCGTTCATTGGGGAGTCCCGCTCTTTGACAGCCGTTCGGCATTGAGCGATAGTCGCGTCCACATACCGCATGGGGAGGGGCGGATGTGCAAACGGGTTCTGCTCATCGAGGATGAGCACAATATCATTCAGGCGATCGGCTTCGTTCTCTCCCGTGCCGGCTGGACGGTGCATACCCACGCCGACGGCGCCACGGCGCAGGCGGAGGTCATCAGACGCGCGCCCGACGTGGTGATTTTGGACGCGATGCTGCCGAACCGGTCGGGGTTTGACGTCCTGCGGGATCTCCGCGCCGACCCCGGAACCGCGGCGCTTCCGGTGCTGATGCTGACGGCGCGCGGCCAGAAGCGGGATCGGGAACTGGCGAGGCGCGCGGGCGCGAGTCACTACATGACGAAGCCGTTCTCGAACGACGAGGTTCTCGACTGCCTGCGCGAGCTGACGGGAAAATGAGCGAGGGCGGGAGAACCTCTCCTTCCGAGTACCATGCCTATCGGCGCCGAAGGACGGCTTACGCGGCGCGCATCGCGCCCGCGATCGGGCTCTTTCTGTTCATCCTGCCGGTACTGGCGGCAGGCGGCCGTGACGTGTTGACGACCGCCGGCGGCGCCGTCTATGTCTTTGTCATCTGGGGCATATTGATCGTGGTATCGGCATTCCTGTCGCGCCGGTTGGTCGGGGATGGAGACGGGGACGACCTCACGGGAAATCCGCGCGAATGATCGATTTCGATCTACTCGTGTTGGTGTGCCTGGCCTACGTCGCGCTTCTATTCGTGGTTGCGTTCGCGGTCGAGCGCAGGGCCGTGAGAGGCGAGGTCCGCTGGCTTCGGTCACCGCTCGTATACACACTTTCGCTGTCGATCTACTGCACGGCCTGGACCTTCTACGGGGCGGTCGGATACGCGGTTCGTTCCGGCCTGGAATTTGTTACGATTTACCTAGGTCCAACCCTGGTGATGGTTGGATGGTGGTGGGTGGTCCGCAAGCTCGTGAGAATTGGACGATCGCAGCATATAACCTCGATCGCTGACCTCGTCTCGTCGCGTTACGGAAAGTCAAATTCACTGGCGGCTCTCGTTACCCTTCTCGCGGTGGTGGGAACCACTCCCTATATCGCGCTCCAGCTTCAGTCGGTCGCGCAGTCATTTTCGGTGTTCTCGGGGAGTGAGACCGCTGTCGACCGCGCGGGCGGCGCGGGCGCCTTCAACGTCACCGCCCTGTTCGTTGCGATGGGCCTTGCGGTGTTCACCGTACTGTTTGGAACCCGCAGGTTGGATGCGAACGAGCGCCACCACGGTGTCGTCACGGCCGTCGCTCTGGAGGCGGTCGTGAAGCTTGTCGCGCTTCTCGCCGTGGGCGTTTTTGTCGTCTGGGGGCTCTCCGGCGGTCCGGCGGACGTGATGGCGCGGGTCCAGGCCTCCGACATCGGGATCTGGAATCTCCATGGCGGCCGCTGGATGACGCTGGTCTTTCTGTCGGCTGCGGCCTTTATCTGTCTTCCGCGGATGTTCCAGGTCATGGTGGTCGAGAACACCACGGAGCGCCATGTCGCGTTCGCGAGTTGGGCGTTTCCCCTCTATCTGCTTCTGATGAGCCTTTTCGTCATTCCCATCGCGGTCATGGGACAGGTGATTCTGCCGGGCGGAAACCCGGATCTCTACGTTCTGACCGTGCCTCTGGAACTCGGACACGGCAATCTGGCGATGCTCGCTTTCCTCGGTGGCTTCAGCTCCGCGACCTCGATGGTCATCGTCGCCGCGATCGCCCTTTCCACCATGGTCTCCAATCACGTCGTTATGCCGGTTTGGCTCAGCCTTCGGGCCGGCCGCGCAACCATGTCCGGCGACGTTCGATATGTCGTGTTGCTTTCGCGGCGACTTACGATCGGCGGTATTCTTCTGCTGGGCTTTCTCTATCTCCATTTTTCCGGCGGCGGTGAGGCGCTGGCGGCGATCGGCCTCATAAGCTTCACCGGAGTGGCGCAGATAGTTCCGCCGCTGCTGGGCGGGATATTCTGGCGTGGGGCGACCCGGGTCGGCGCGGCGGTTGGCCTGTCGCTCGGATTCGCCGTCTGGTCCTACACGATGTTCATTCCCAGCTTCGGGGACAGTTTCGTGATGACGGCCACCGTGCTGAAGGACGGTCCTTTCGGTATTTCCTGGCTAAAGCCTCACGCACTTTTCGGCATCGACGGACTCGATCCGTTGGTCCACGCCGTGTTCTGGTCCATCTCCCTGAACGCGATCGTTTTCCTGCTTGGGTCGATACTGAGCGCACCGGAGCCGCTTGAGCGTTTGCAGGCAGGGCTGTTCGTGAATGTGTTTGAATATTCCCACAACCCCGCTGGCTGGACCTCCGGGACGGCCGAGGCTGAGGATCTGCTGGCCATGTCGCAGCGGATTCTGGGCGCGTCCGAGGCACAGGAGCTCTTCGCCCGAATCGCGCTCGGGCAGGGAAAGGCGGGTGGACTGCCGGACACTACACCGGAGTTCGTTGAAACGCTGGAGCGCGAACTTGCCGGGTCGGTCGGCGCGGCGACCGCGCATGCCATGGTCGGCCGGATCGTGGCGGGCTCGGTAGCGTCGTTCGAGGATCTTCTGGCGGTGGCTGACGAGACCGCGCAGATAATGGAGTATTCCGCAAGGATGAAGGCGCAGTCCGAGGAGCTCGAGCGCACCGCGGGCCAGCTTCGTGACGCGAACCAAAGGCTGACGGAACTCTCCCTGCAGAAAGACGCTTTCCTGAGCCAGATCAGTCACGAACTCAGGACACCGATGGCGTCGATCAGGTCCTCCTCCGAAATCCTGATGCTGGAGGGCATCTCCGAGGAGGAACGCAAGCGGTTCTCGGGCATCATCCAGGATGAAACCGTCAGGCTCACGCGCCTTCTCGACGACCTGCTGGACCTCAGCGTTCTGGAGAACGGTCAGGTTTCGCTCAACCTTCAGCACGCGGACCTTCATGACGTTCTCCAGCGCGCGGTTGTGGCGGCGAACCTGGATGGCGGGGACGGTCCGTTCAGGATTTCCCGCGATGGCGGAGCCGAGCATGTGCGGCTCTATACGGACAGTGACCGGTTGGTGCAGGTCTTCATCAACCTGATTTCCAATTTCAGGAAATACTGCGATTCCGAGATGCCCCTGCTTGAGATAGACGTCAGCCGGGACGCCGATAGCGTGACGGTGGATTTCGTTGACAACGGTTCGGGCATCGAGCCCGGGAGCCAGTCGGTGATTTTCGAGAAGTTCTCCCGGCTGACGGTGATGGGCGGGGAGCGGGGCGCTGGCCTCGGTCTGGCCATCTGCCGCGAGATCATGACCCGGCTTGGCGGTTCGGTGAGCTATATTCACGGTCGGGGCGGCGCGGCGTTCCGGGTTACCCTTCCGTATGCGCTTGAATAGCCCATTGTACGGCCCGTCCTGTCCGTCATCCAAAGCTCTGGGATCGCGCTTTCCTGGGATCGCGCCAAGATATGAACCTCAAGCGGGAAAAATAGCTGCCAATCTGGAAACGGGGGTGGATCTGGCGCATGGTTTCCGGAACATATACGGTGTGGTGGGCAATCGTGCCCCCGGGGCGGGCTGGCAGAGCCGGCCCCCGGTGACCACCGACGATCAAGACCCGAGAGTGAGGATACCCATGTCTGACCATCCATCGAGCCCCGTCTACCCGCCGTCGGATGAATTCGTCAAACACGCCCATATCGATTCGGCGGCCTACAGCAGGATGTACGCGGCCTCGGTCTCCGATCCGGAGGCGTTCTGGGGCGAACACGGGCAACGGATCGACTGGATCAAGCCGTATTCGAAGGTGAAGGACGTGAATTTCGGCTCGGGTGAGGTGTCGATAAAATGGTTTGAGGACGGTACCCTGAACGTCTCCGCCAACTGTATCGACCGGCATCTCGGGAGCCGTGGCGACCAGACGGCGATCATCTGGGAGCCTGACGACCCGAACGGTGCGGCCAGGCACATCTCCTACCGCGAGCTTCACGCCGAAACCTGCCGGATGGCGAACATCATGGAAGAGATCGGCGTGCGCCGCGGTGACCGCGTCGTGCTCTATCTGCCCATGATCCCGGAGGCCGCCTACGCCATGCTTGCCTGCGCCCGGATCGGCGCGGTCCATTCCATCGTCTTCGCGGGGTTCTCCCCGGACGCGCTTGCCGCCCGGATCAACGGTTGCGACGCCAAGCTCGTCATTACCGCCGACGAGGCTCCGCGCGGCGGCCGCAGGACCGCGCTCAAGACCAACACCGACCAGGCGCTGGTCCACGTCATGCACGAATGCAAATGCCTTGTGGTTAAGCGCACCGGTGGACAGACAACGTGGTTTGACGGGCGCGACTTTGACTACGGCGAGATGCGGCTCGAGGCCTCGGACTCCTGTGCCCCCGTCGAGATGGGCGCCGAGGATCCGCTCTTCATTCTCTATACCTCCGGCTCGACCGGCCAGCCAAAAGGGGTGGTTCACACTTCAGGCGGCTATCTCGTTTACGCATCGATGACACATCAATATGTCTTCGACTATCACGACGGCGATATTTTCTGGTGCACCGCTGACGTGGGCTGGGTCACGGGGCACAGCTACATCGTCTACGGGCCGCTCGCCAACGGAGCGACAACCCTGATGTTCGAAGGCGTCCCGACCTTCCCCGACGCGGGCCGTTTCTGGGCGGTATGCGAGAGGCACGGGGTCAACCAGTTCTACACGGCCCCGACCGCAATCCGCGCGTTGATGGGGCAGGGGGACGGTTTCGTCACGAAATATGACCTGTCGACCATAAGGGTCCTCGGCACCGTGGGCGAACCCATCAATCCCGAAGCCTGGAACTGGTATAACGATGTCGTGGGCAAGGGCCGCGCGCCCATCGTGGATACCTGGTGGCAGACCGAGACCGGTGGGCACCTGTTGACGCCGCTCCCCGGCGCGACGGCGCTTAAGCCCGGTTCGGCCACTACCCCTTTCTTCGGCGTTCAGCCGGTGGTTCTGGATCCTCATACGGGCGAGGAGATCACCGGTACCGAGGCCGAAGGCGTCCTCTGCATTAAAGACAGCTGGCCTGGCCAGATGCGTACGTGCTGGGGCGATCACGAGCGTTTCGTGAAAACGTATTTCTCGGATTATAAGGGTTACTACTTCTCCGGTGACGGCTGCCGCCGCGACGAAGACGGCTATTATTGGATCACCGGTCGGGTGGACGACGTGATAAACGTGTCTGGCCACCGAATGGGAACCGCGGAGGTCGAGTCGGCGCTCGTGGCACATGCCAAGGTCGCCGAAGCCGCCGTCGTCGGCTATCCGCATGATATCAAGGGTCAGGGTATCTACGCCTACGTCACGCTGATGGCTGGTGAGGAATACACGGATGCGCTACGTAAGGAGCTAAGTGACTGGGTGCGCAAGGAGATCGGTCCCATCGCGAAGCCGGATCTCATACAATGGGCGCCCGGTCTGCCGAAGACGCGCTCGGGAAAGATCATGCGGCGGATTCTGAGAAAGATCGCCGAAAACGATTACGGGGCGCTCGGAGACACCTCTACGCTCGCCGAGCCTGCCGTTGTTGACGACCTGATCGAAAACCGGATGAATCGCGGCTAGACGTTCCCGGCGCACGGGGCCGAGGCTAACTCGGGTCACTGACCACTCGGAGGATACCGCCATGCACGTTGATTGCCGCCGACCTCCATCACCGCATCTGTAATGTCGGTTGGATGGTCGGATACGGCGACAGGGATAATGGACGTATCGCCCGGCGAGCGTTTCGGCCGCGGCCGGCTTCCGGGACCGGGCAATGTATACGCCAATCCAGGAATCTACATGACGGCCGCCCCCCCCTTCTGGATCGCGGGGGCCTTTATGACCTATGGGTTTGCCTCCGCGTGGTGATCCAGGCGCGGGGCGGACGGACGGGAAACCAAAGAGGAGGAGCGACATGACGGATCAAGCTTCCAAACCGGAGACGAAAGCCACGGAGACGGATAGGGGATACTGGACGGCCAATGTCCGTATCATCGCCGTCTGTCTGGTGATTTGGGCAATCGTGTCCTTCGGGTTCGGCATTCTGCTGCGGCCGCTGCTGGCGGGAATCAGCGTCGGCGGGACGGATCTGGGCTTCTGGTTCGCCCAGCAGGGCTCGATTCTCGTCTTCCTGGCGCTGATTTTCTTTTATGCCTGGCGGATGAACAAACTCGACCGTGAATACGGTGTGGACGAGGGGTGATTTAAGATGGACCAGTATACGCTCAACCTACTGGTGGTAGGTGCCACCTTCGCGCTTTACATCGGTATCGCCATATGGGCCCGGGCCGGATCGACATCGGAATTCTACGCCGCGTCGCGCGGCGTTCACCCGGTTACCAACGGAATGGCTACGGCGGCGGACTGGATGTCCGCAGCGTCCTTCATATCGATGGCCGGCCTTATCGCGTTCGGCGGTTACGGCGCTTCATCTTTCCTGATGGGCTGGACCGGCGGTTACGTGCTTCTCGCCCTACTGCTCGCGCCTTACTTGCGGAAATTCGGCAAGTTCACCGTACCCGAATTCATCGGTGACCGGTTTTACAGCCCGACCGCGCGGATGGTCGCGGTGCTTTGTCTGGTCGTCGCGTCGGTAACCTATGTCATAGGTCAGATGACGGGTGTTGGCGTCGCGTTCTCGCGCTTCCTCGAAGTGTCGAACACTACGGGTCTCCTGATCGGCGCCGGCGTTGTATTCCTGTATGCCGTTCTAGGTGGCATGAAGGGAATCACGTATACGCAGGTGGCGCAGTACTGCGTGTTGATCACCGCCTATACGATCCCGGCGGTCTTCATATCGCTCCAGCTCACCGGCAACCCGGTTCCGGGCTTGGGCCTATTCGGAAACCACGTTTCCGGAGAGCCGCTGCTGGCTCGTCTCGACCAGGTCGTGACGGATCTGGGCTTCAAGCAATACACCGCTCAGGACGGCACGCCGTCAAGCGTGATCAACATGACGCTCTTCACCTTCTCGCTCATGATCGGCACCGCTGGTTTGCCGCATGTGATCATCCGGTTCTTTACGGTGCCGAAGGTGGCCGACGCGCGGTGGTCAGCGGGTTGGGCGCTGGTCTTCATCGCGCTCCTCTACCTCACCGCCCCGGCTGTCGGCGGGATGGCGCGACTGAACCTCATCGACACGATCTACCCTAACGGAACGCAGTCGGAGCCGATCGACTACGAAGCGCGGCCTGACTGGGTCAGAAACTGGGAGGTCACGGGTCTGCTCAAGTTCGAGGACAAGAACGGAGACGGCAAGATCCAATGGTACGATGACGGTTCCGAGGACTTCGCGGCCACCGCGCGGGAGCGTGGGTGGACCGGCTCGGAACTGGCCGTCAACCGCGACATCCTGGTACTCGCGAACCCGGAGATAGCGCGGCTTCCCGGCTGGGTCATCGCGCTGGTCGCCGCCGGCGGTCTGGCCGCGGCGCTGTCAACCGCGGCGGGTCTTCTTCTCGCCATCTCGGGAGCGGTGTCCCACGACCTGATCAAGGGTCAGATAAATCCGGACATAAGCGAAAAAGGCGAACTGCTGGCCGCACGGCTCGCGATGGCGGCGACGATCTGCGTCGCCACCTACCTGGGCCTTAACCCACCGGGCTTCGCGGCCCAAACGGTGGCGCTCGCTTTCGGGATTGCCGCGGCCTCGCTGTTTCCGGTCCTGATGATGGGGATCTTCTCGACCCGGATCAACAACAGGGGCGCGGTCGCCGGAATGCTGACCGGCCTCCTGTTCACGGTGATCTACATATTCCTGCACAAGGGATGGTTTTTCATTCCGGGCACGAACCAGTTCCCGGACACGATCTCCGGCTCGCTGCTCGGCATACAGTCGACGGCCATCGGATCGGTCGGTGCGGTGCTGAACTTCGCTGTCGCGTATTTCGTCTCAAAGGCCTCCGAAGACACTCCGCGGGAAATCAAGGAATTGGTTGAGAGCGTTCGGGTTCCCCGGGGCGCAGGAGCCGCTGTCGACCATTGATCCGATTGAGTGCGGGCCGCCCTTTCGGGCGGCCCGTTACGGCTTTGGAATCGCGTAGACAGAAGTGCGGGCGGTGATGGACGCGACCGAGTTCTCCCATTTTCTTGCGACGGTCCATCCCTATGACACGTTCGGACCGGAGGAAGCCGCGCGGGTCGCGCGGCTGTTCCGTCCCGTAGAGATCGCCGCTGGCGATCCAGTCTATGAATTGGGCATGCCCCTCGACGGGCTTTTCCTTATCGACAGCGGTCAGGTTACCGTGACGGACGCGACCGGCGCCCACCTGTCATCCCTGAGCCGCGGTAATACCCTTGGTGAGCGGGGGCTTCTGCTTGACGGGATTGCGGTAACTTCGGCGAAGGCTGAAACCGCGGCGCGTCTATGGATCCTTCCGTCCGCGGAATTCCACCGGCTCCGCAAGGCGTGGCCGACCTTTGAGCGGTTTTTCGTCCGCGGCAGGCGGCGGGCGCGCCCGGCGCGGCGGACGGATCTCGCGCAAATGACCGTCGCGGAAATCATGACCGAAAGCCCTTCGACCTGTCCGCCTGAGGCCAAGGCGGTCGACGCCGCGCGGCAGATGCGTGACGGACGGTTCTCGTCCATTTGCGTGACGGACGCCTCCCGACGCCCGATCGGTATTGTGACACTCCGGGACCTGTCGGGTCGAGTTCTGGCCGAGGGGCTTTCGAACGACACGCCGGTCGCGTCGGTGATGACCCCCGATCCCCTGACATTGCCGCCCGACGCCATCGGTTCGGACGTGCTGAACCTTATGATGGAACGGGACATCGGCCATATCCCCGTAACAAGCGACGGCGAATTGCGGGGCATCGTCACCCAGACGGATCTAACCCGCCGGCAGGCGATGAACTCGTCCTATCTCGTTGGCGAGATCGCACGGGCCGCGAGTGCGGACGCCATAGCTCGTTTAACCGCGCGGATCCCGGAACTTCTCGCACAACTCGTTGGAAGCGGGAGTCGCCACGATATGGTCACGCGCCTTGTCACCGATGTCGCGGACGCGGTCACACGCCGGTTGATTGTCCTTGCGCAGGAAGCGCTCGGCACCCCGCCTGTCCCTTTCCTTTGGCTCGCCTGTGGCAGTCAGGGGCGCCGCGAGCAGACAGGAACGTCGGATCAGGATAACTGCCTGATCATCGGCGATGCGGCGACCGCGGACGATATGACGTATTTCACGGCATTCGCGAAATCGGTGACGGACGGGCTTGACGCCGCGGGATACGTTCATTGCCCCGGGGACATGATGGCGTCAAACCCGCGATGGTGCCAACCACTTTCGGTCTGGCGTGACTATTTCCGCAGATGGATAGAGACCCCGAGTCCGGAAGCGCAGATGCTAGCTTCGGTCATGTTTGATCTTCGGGTGATAGAGGGCCCGGGCGAGAGCATGTTCGGTACGCTTCAGGGCGAGACACTCGACGCGGCCTCCGGGAACTCGATCTTTGCCGCGCATATGGTCGCCAATTCACTTAAGCATCGTCCACCGCTCGGACTTATCCGTGGCTTCACGACATTGCGATCGGGCGTGCATCGTAACACCATCGACATGAAAGCGAATGGCGTCGTGCCGGTGACTGATCTGGCCCGGCTCTATGCCCTGATGTCAGCCCTTAGGCCCGTGAATACGCGCGAACGGATCGAGGCGGCGGCTGGCACGGGAGCCGTCAGCACGAGTGGCGCGCGGGATCTTCTTGACGCCTATGACGTGATCGCCGAGGCGCGGCTCAAGCACCAGGCCCGGCAGGTGGTGGAGGGTGGAGGGCCGGACAATTTCCTGCCACCCTCCGAGCTTTCCGATTTCGAGCGCAGCCACCTGCGTGATGCCTTCGTGGTGGTGCGGACGATGCAGTCGGCCGTGGGGCAGGGGCGTGGAACGTTGATTTAGCGGCGCGGCGGACGGGACGGGAGATGCTTTTTGAACTGATCGCGACCATTGTCGCGGGTTTTGCGGGGGCGGGCGTGGCGCTCTTGATCAACAGGATGCTTGTCGGACGTTTGCCACGCTGGATCGTGCCGACCGCCGCGGGCGCGGCGATGCTGGCCACGACCATCGCCAATGAGTACGGCTGGCATGAACGGACGGTCGCCGCGCTACCGCCCGGACTCGAGGTTGCGATGACGGTTGAGGACAGGGCGATCTACCGTCCTTGGGCCCGTGTCTTTCCCCTGGTGCTGCGTTTTCTGGCGGTGGACCGGGCGACGATGCGTTCGAATGATGCGCTGCCGGACTGGAGGATGGCGGAGGTATACGCCTTCGGACGTTGGCATGCGCCGCGAAGCCGTCTTGTGATGGTTGACTGCGACGGCGGACGACGGGCGGATATCACTACCGGAGCGGAATTCGGTGAGGACGGGGCGATCGACGGTCTCGCGTGGCGGGACACAGGATTGGAGGATCCGATCGTGCGGACGGCGTGCGCGGGGTAGAGCGATGCAAAGGTTTTCGCTTCGTCTCCGGATCTTTCTTTTTTTCCTGGCTCTCGCGATCGGATCGCTTGCCGTTCTCGCCGGCGGGCTCTGGCTCGGTCAGTCGCGGTTCGACGCCGATCCACAGGGCTTCGTGACCGCCGGACTCGCCGCGGGCTTCGGTATTCTGGGTCTCGTCACGGTAATATGGCTTCTTTTTGACGAGAATGTAGCGAAACCCATAACCGGCATAGCGGCCGAGCTCCGCAGCCGCGCCCACGCGGGTGTATCGGGCGAGCTCGACGGCAGGTCCGCCCGCTATCTCGGTGACCTGGCGCCCGCAGCGGTCGCGGTCAGTGAAAAGCTCGGTACCGAGACAATACGAACGGCCGAGCGGATTGCGGCCGAGACCGCCCGTCTAACGGCGGAACGGGCCCAGCTGACCGCCGCGCTGTCCGAGATTCCCGTCGCGGTCCTGATGCTTTCCCGGGATCATCGGATCATTCTGTATGACGGACAGGCGGTGGCGGCGCTGGAACCCTATCGCCCGCTCTGTCTCGGACGCTCGATTTTCGACTATCTCCAGCCCGACGCGATCCTCCATGCCGTCGAGACGCTCGATTCCGCAAGTCGCCACTCCACGGAGCTGACGGTCGCCACAAAGGACGGAACCGCTGTTTTCGAAGCGCATCTGCGGAGTATGGGAGAGAGCGTCGGCTATATGCTGACACTTCAGACCGAACCCGACGCGTCAGTGGAGCGTCCTCTCGTCTTCGATTTCGACCTGTTCAACCAGACCGAAAGCCCCGAGCTTGGGTCGACCGCTTTGCGTGATCTCACCTACGTGGTCTTCGATACCGAGACCACCGGGCTTGATCCCGATAAGGATGACGTAGTTCAGATCGGCGCGGTTCGGATCGTAAAGGGTCGTTGGGTCGAGGGCGAGGTTTTCGATACTCTGGTGAATCCGGGGCGACCGCTACCGGTGGCGTCCACGAGGGTTCATGGGATCAGCGATGCGATGGTTGCCGGAGCGCCGTCGATGGCGGAGGCGGGTCGTCGGTTCCGTCAATTCGCTGAAGGAGCGGTGCTGGTCGCCCATAACGCGCCATTTGACATGGCTTTTCTGAGACGCGATGCGGACGCTGTCGGCGCGAGTCTCGATAGCCCGGTTCTGGATACGGTCCTGCTCTCGGCCGCGCTCTACGGCGCGGAAGCGACGCATACGCTTGACGCCATCGCCGACCGGCTTGAGGTCGATATCCCTGACAGCCTACGCCACACGGCCCTAGGCGATGCGGAAGCGACCGCCGCCGTGTTCCTCAAGATGTTACCCATGCTCGAGGCGCGGGGTATCGTGACTTTCGGCGCCGCATTGACCGAATCACGCGCGCACTCACGCATTCTACCCGACCTCAACTCCGGATGAAGCGACAAATCGCTTGGCCGGAAAGATACTACGGGGTCCCGAAGAGTCCGTTTCAGCCTCGTCCGTAGCTCAAAATATCGGTTATTCCCAGGGCCGCCCGTTCTTCGCGTGGCGGTCGACCTATTCCCGGAGAGTTTTCATTCGTCGATCCTGAGAGCCGAAATGAAAGCTTCCTGAGGAATCTCCACCCGTCCGAACTGGCGCATTTTCTTTTTCCCGGCCTTCTGTTTCTCCAGAAGCTTCCGCTTCCTCGTTACGTCACCGCCATAGCACTTCGCCGTCACGTCCTTCCTGAGGGCGGACAGGGTTTCCCTCGCGATGATCTTGCCGCCGATCGCCGCCTGGATTGGAATCTTGAACATATGTCGAGGGATAAGTTCCTTCAGCTTTCCGACCATGGCGCGACCCCGGTCTTCAGCCCTGTCCCTGTGGACCATGATCGAGAGCGCGTCGACAGGCTCCTCGTTGACCAGCACCTGCATTTTGACAAGATTGTCCTGCCTGTAACCAATCATATGGTAATCGAAACTCGCGTAGCCTCGCGTCACGGACTTGAGCCGATCATGGAAGTCGAAAACGACCTCATTCAGCGGCAGGTCATAGACAACCATGGCGCGTGACCCCGCATAGCTCAGGTCCAACTGGATTCCCCTGCGTTCCTGGCATAGTTTGAGAACATCACCGAGGTATTCGTCCGGGACGAGGACAGTAGCCTTGATACGTGGCTCCTCCAAATGACCGATACTTGTGGGATCGGGCATATCGGCGGGATTATGAAGCGCTCGCATCCCGCCATCTTTCATATGTACATGGTAGATGACTGACGGGGCGGTCGTGACCAGATCGATTCGATATTCCCTTTCCAGGCGGTCACGGACCACTTCGAGATGGAGTAAGCCGAGAAAGCCGCATCGGAAACCGAATCCGAGAGAGGCGGAGGATTCCATTTCGTGCGAGAACGAGGCATCGTTCAGAGCGAGTTTCCCGATAGCGCTGCGGAGGTCGGGGAATTGCGCTGAATCCACCGGAAACAGGCCGCAGAACACGACGGGCACTGAGGGCGCGAATCCAGCCAGGGGTTTGGCCGCCGGACGCTTTTCGTGGGTAATCGTGTCACCCACCTTGGTGTCTCGGACCTGCTTGATCGATGCGGTAAGTATGCCTATCTCGCCGGGGCCAAGCATTGCGATGTCGCTGATATCCGGCTTCAGAACCGCAAGTCTGTCCACTCCGTATGTGGCTCCGGTCTGCATCATGCGGATGCGGTCATGCTTGCGTATGACGCCGTCCATAACCCGGATCATGACGACAACACCCAGATATGTGTCATACCAGCTGTCCACCAGCATCGCCATGAGAGGGGCCTGACGGTCGCCTGTTGGCGCCGGTAGCCGCTGAGCGATGGCTTCCAGTAATTCCGGGACTCCGGAACCGGTCTTGGCGCTGATTTCGACCGCGTCGGTGGCATCGATGCCGATCACTTCCTCAATCTGCTCCCGCACCCGGTCCGGTTCGGCCGCAGGAAGATCTATTTTGTTTAGGACGGGGATGATCTCATGGTCCGCGTCGATCGCCTGGTAGACGTTCGCCAGCGTTTGGGCCTCGACACCTTGCGTCGCGTCAACGACGAGCAGTGAGCCCTCCACCGCGCGCATCGACCTCGAGACTTCGTATGCGAAATCCACGTGACCGGGAGTGTCGATCAGGTTCAGGATGTAGGTTTCACCGTCTCCGGCCACGTAGTCTATCCGGACGGTGTTGGCTTTGATCGTAATCCCGCGCTCGCGTTCGATGTCCATGCTGTCGAGAAGCTGCTCATGCATATCCCTGGCCTCCACCGTTCCGGTTATTTGCATCAGCCGGTCCGCGAGGGTGGATTTTCCATGGTCGATGTGGGCGACAATTGAGAAATTGCGTATGCGGTCAGGGTCAGCCATGTCAGGGATATGATGTGGAGTTCCATGCCGCGTCAAGCGAAACAGTCACCAAATCGGTGTGCGGTTTCCACACCGGTGGTTGATGCACGCCCGTCATTTCTGGACCGGCCCCGCAGGGTCGGAAGCCGCGAAAACGGAAGGTGAGGCGGTCGTGGGCGTGCCTCGCCTGTGTTGGGTCGTCTGTGCGCTTGCCCACGATTTCCAGACGCGCTTGCCTGCCATCGCGCTGACTTTCAGGTACCCGGCCGCGGAACTGTTTTGAGTGCCCGTCGCGGATCTCGCGGGCAAGCCCGCGGGAATTGACCGCCCTAACCCCGACGTTTGCAGAGGGGGCTATCGGCCTGTTCTCCCGTTCAGTTGCGGCGGGAACGGGATGCTCCGATCGCATCAGCGCTCCATATCGACGCTTCGCTCAAAGCGGGTGACCGAAAGGTAATCCTTCCGGGGGCCTTTTACAGACCATGTGGCGGTCCAATTGGGCCAGTTCGAGAATTCATACAGCACGCGATAATGATCTGGATCGCACCAATGCGAAGCTTCCGCCGTGGAGCCGGAAAGGAGGAACCGGTGGAATGGTCTTCCGTCCGCGAACAGCACGAGCACCGCGGCTCCGTCCGCGCGCCAGAGGTAATCCCGCCGGGTGGACAGCGCCGGTTGGCCGGCATACGCCAGCTCCCCCCGCTCGGAATAGACAAATGCCGTCCCGTCGGGAATAAAGTCCGCCGTTCCTTTCAGATGCCCGATCCGATCCAGGAGCCGGTCTTCAATGCTTCTGTAGATGTTCCAGCTTCCCCTGAATTCCGAAAGATCAACCTGTTGTTTCGTCATGATATTCTATCACGGCAATTATCTGGAACGGGACTGCCGGTTTCGTGTCTCCGGCCCACATGCCCGATATCTGAGATGTTCCGGTTCTGGATCCTGGGGAAACCCTCACGGTGAAACAGCGGTTCCACGAGAGCTCTCGGCCCAACTCCGTGGAGCACGTATAACATCCGTTCGGAACATATATATGCGCGCGGGGTTTGCCCTGTCGTTACGGTCATTGCTTGTTGCCGGGCATCCATCGTACTAGGTACTGGAGCGCTTACGCAAGCAAGCCCCGAGCGATATCGATGATTCCGCGTTATTCCCGGCCTGATATGGTGGCGATTTGGCAGCCTGCGGCCAAGTTTCGAATCTGGTATGAAATCGAAGCGCACGCCTGTGACGCCATGGCCAAGTTGGGGATTATACCCGAAGAGAACGCCCGTGCCGTCTGGACCGCCAGGGACGTCGCGTTTGACGAGGTCCGCATCGCTGAAATCGAAGCGATAACCAAGCATGACGTAATCGCGTTCCTGACCCATCTGGCGGAAATCGTTGGCAATGA
>JAPOUP010000123.1 GCA_026708635.1 Rhodobacter sp. | reverse complement strand
CCCGGCGCCTGGACGACTTTCAACGGCGAACGTGTCAGGCTTCTCTCAAGCGTTCAGGCAGACGGTCGCGGAAAGGCAGGCCAAGTACTTGACCGGAACCTGACCGTCGCATGTGGAACCGGTGCCGTGCGCGTTACCAGACTGCAGCGCGCTGGCAGACGGGCAATGAACACCGCCGAAGCCATAATCGGCTGGAAGGACGCGCCGGGAAACTGACTGCGCTGCGTTGGCGCGCTGCGCGGTCGCATGAGCCGATGGCCGAGCCCTCCGGCACCCCACTTCTGGACGAACCATACAGGATCCTGAATGCCATAAGGGTTTCGGTTATGTGGTCCGGACTGGAACTCCCGCGGGACAGACCTTCAGCCGGCTACCATTCCTTCGCAGGGCATGACAGGATCGTCGCGGCGCCTGAAAGCCATGACCGCCATACCGCCCATGCGGCAATGCCCACCCACCTTAAATCTGTCTTCGCGACACTTCTAAAGGACGACCGGAACATGATCGACCTCTACACATGGACCACCCCGAACGGCCGCAAGGTCTCGATACTGCTCGAAGAGCTTGGCGTCGAATACACCCCGCACGCGATTGACATTTCGCAAGGAGAGCAGTTCGAAGCCGATTTCCTCAAAATCGCTCCCAACAACCGTATTCCGGCCATCGTCGACCGCGACAGCGACGTCCGAATGATGGAGTCCGGAGCAATCATGCTCTACCTCGCGGAGAAGTACGGCCGGTTCCTGCCGGAGGGTGCCGAGCGGTGGCCGGCGATTGAATGGCTGATGTGGCAGATGGGCGGTGTCGGGCCGATGTTCGGACAGGTTCACCATTTCGTAAGGCACAATCCCGGAAAGTCCACCTATTCGGAAGAGCGTTACCTGAAGGAGGCCAAGCGCCTCTACGGTGTTCTAAACAGGCGGCTGGAGGGTCGTGATTATATGGTGGGTAAGGGGCGCGGGGAGTATTCCATCGTCGATATGGCCACTTGGCCATGGGTCTCCCGTTACGACTGGCAGCAAATCGATCTACACCAATTTCCTCATGTTCGGGACTGGTACGCGCGCATCGCCGAACGACCGGCCGTGCGGCGCGGCTACCGGGTGCCGAAGTATGCGGGCGATGTCCCACTGCCCTGATCGGCATATCGGGGCGAGACAGGCGATGTAAGAGGAGAGCGGGAAACCGAGGGTTGCGGCTTTAGGCACGGGAGCGCAAGCGGCTGAAAGACCTCCGCGACGGCGACAGGGGCTCCAACGAACGGCGGTTGGACCAACGCGAGAGCCGCCGCGGCACCTGAAGCCAGTGTGGCGACGGTGGAGTGGGCGCGCGCCCGGTACGTCACGGAGGACATCTGGGCGGGATTCTTCCGGTACGGCCTTTATGCGTTAAGTTCACGCTCTCGGACTGGAAACGGCACCATATACCAACGCCTTGAGGGATACGGCGTATGGAAGGTACGGACGGTAAGGAGTCGCATGACCCCGGATCAATCGAGAAGTTCACGATAGATTTTCATGATTGCCCTCGCTTCCCGGTGAATTCCAAATCGATCCTCTACATGCCTACGGGCGGTTTCGGAAAGAACGGCGCGCATGGCGGTGCCCTCCACCATCTCACCTATCGCCACCGCCATAGGTGCCACCTCGCCCGGCGGCACGAGGCGACCGACCCCTGTCGAAAGGAGTTCGGGAAACACGCCCACGGTCGTTGCCACAACCGGAACACCACACGCCATTGCCTCCAGCGGGGTCAGACCGAACCCTTCCCACCTTTGAGGCGCGACATAAAGATCAAGCGCGGGATACCAATCGGCGATTTTATGTGACGGCACTTCCGGCAGAAACATCACCTGATCAGAAACGCCTTCGTCACGCGCCCTCTGTTTCAGAAGCGCCAGAAACGAAAGATGTCTCTCGACCGTCCTGCCAAGGATTATGGCGTGAACATCCGCACGACGCTTGAGTACGGGGAACATCGCCTCAAGAAATACGTCCGTTCCCTTCTGTGACCGGATCCGCCCGAAACATCCGACCAGAATACCTTCGGGAAGCGCTAGCCGTTTTCTGAGGTCCGCCCTGTCAGTGGACGGGCGGAAGACATCCGTATCTATTCCATGAAAGATCACGGTTGACGGACATTCGAGATAGCCTGCCGACTTGCCCGATGTAGCGATCACCGCATCCATCCGCGAGATGAGCCAGCGCGTGTAGCCTGTGTGCCTGCGCTGCGATGCGGAGGTGAATACTAGCCTGTATTTCCTTCTGAATATCACCCTGAGAACGAGACCGAATAGCATTTCAGTGTTTCGGCGTGCGTGCCATACACGCCAACGGTCGCGAGGCATGGTGGCCGCATGAAACAGCGAAATGTGAGGGACATGCGGCGGAAGGCCCGGACCCGTGGCCACCACATCCATCTCTCCCGCCATGAGCGGCACAAGGCGCATCACCGTCGCCGTGACGCCGGACAGGCGCCGTTTTAGGTTCGGCGCGACAACGTCGATCTCTTTCATCTCTCAGCGCCCACGTTTCCCGCCAGAGCGACCAATGACAGGTCCATTTGCGCGCTCCGCGCCAGCGCCAGCGTACCGCAGACGCGCGCGCCGGGCCAACGGCGTTCCGTCGGTCCATGATTCTTGGAGGCGTTGAATAAGCGACGGCATTACCAAGCCGGACAGCGAGGACGGAGACCGTTTCGCGCCATAGCCCGGTCCAAGGTGATGAAGCGGCTTCCCGCCCGGTTCCGCATGCCCGTGACCATCGCACGGAATCCCTCGGCGGGCCATATCATGGCGACGGGCTGAATGACGGGGCCGACGATACGAACGCCATGCCGGATAA
>JAPOUP010000024.1 GCA_026708635.1 Rhodobacter sp. | reverse complement strand
CGATGTCGGCGGAAGCGGACAGACTCAAGGATTTCACCGCGACGGATACCGGTGGGCGCAATCCCGAGGGATGGCAGGGTAAGCTCATCTGGTGGACCGCTTTGGTCTGGGCTGCCTTCCAGCTGTACATCGCATCGAACCTGCCCTTCATGATTCAGGAGCACATCGGGTTCGGCGTTGTCACGAACTCAAACGCCCGGTTGATCCATCTTGCCTTCGGCCTGCTGCTCGCCGCCTTCGCGTTTCCGCTCCTCAAAGGCAGCCCGAAAGATACGATCCCCTGGTATGACTGGTTTCTGGCGGCACTCGGAATTCTTTCATGTATCTACATTGTCGTGTTGCGAAACGAGATCGCGACGCGCGCGGGGCTCCCGAACAGCGTTGACCTGATCATTTCAACAATCGGAATGATCGTTCTCTTTCTTACGGTCTACCGGGTTCTTGGCCTGCCGCTGGTGATCGTGGCCGGATTTTTCGTGCTTTACGTTTTTTTCGGGGACAGTCGCTGGCTACCCGATGAAATGCAGTGGAAAGGCGCGTCCTACGGCAAAGCCATGTGGCATTTCTGGATGCAGAACGAAGGCGTGTTCGGTGTCGCGCTAGGGGTGTCGGCATCGCTAATTTTCCTGTTCGTGCTTTTCGGCGCGATTCTGGAAAAGGCCGGAGCGGGAAACTATTTCATCAAAATCAGTTTCGCGTTGCTGGGCCACCTGCGTGGCGGTCCCGCGAAGGCCGCCGTTGTGGCCAGCGCTATGAGTGGCCTATATTCCGGGTCATCCATCGCAAATACGGTAACGACCGGCACCTTCACCATTCCCCTGATGAAGCGCACGGGGTTCTCACCAGAGAAAGCCGGGGCGGTGGAGGTCGCCTCATCAACAAACGGTCAGCTTACGCCGCCCGTGATGGGTGCCGCAGCTTTCCTGATCTCGGAGTTCACGGGCGTAAGCTACACGGAGATCATCAAGCACGCGCTGCTGCCCGCGCTGGTGAGCTATATCGCGCTCGTCTACATCGTGCATCTCGAAGCGATGAAACTGAACCTGAAAGGCCTGAGGAAACCACCGTCCACACTGACTTTCGCGACCAAGCTGATTGGCTTTCTCGGCGGTTTCATCGGCATCGCCGTGCTCGGAATCGCGGTTCACTACGGGCTTGGCTGGATCAAGACCGCGGCGCCAAACGCGGCTTTCGCCATCGTGGTCGCCCTCTGCTCCATAGCTTACCTGATTCTCCTGTGGCTGGCATCGCGGCAACCGGATCTGACGGTCGACCCGCCGGACGCGCCTATCACAGAATTACCTGAGGCAGGGAAGACCGCGATAACCGGACTGTACTACATTCTACCCATCGTGATCCTTATCTGGTGCATCACGATAGAACGTCTCTCTCCGGGTTTCTCGGCTTTCTGGGCAACGCTTGCGATGATTACGGTCGCGCTCACCCAGCATCCCATCAAGGCGGCGATGCGCGGAGAGGGTGACCTCGTCTCCGCGTGGTGGCGAGGCTGGCGGGAATGGCTGGAAGGCATGGTTTCCGGATCAAGGAACATGATCGGTATTTCGGTCGCCACCGGGGCCGCGGGGATCATCGTCGGTACGATCTCCCTTACCGGCGCGCACCAGATCGTCGGTGAGCTGGTCGAATTCCTCTCGGGCGGCAACCTGATGATCATGCTGCTGCTGGTCGCGGTCATGAGTCTGATCCTGGGAATGGGATTGCCGACGACGGCGAATTACATTGTCGTCTCATCGCTGATGGCTCCCGTAATCCTGGCGCTGGCGGCGAAATCCGGTCTTATCGTTCCGCTCATCGCGGTGCACCTGTTCGTGTTCTATTTCGGCATTCTGGCGGATGATACACCACCGGTGGGTCTCGCCGCTTTCGCGGCCGCGGCGATTTCCAAGGGCGATCCGATCAAAACCGGGGTCCAGGGCTTTGCCTACGACATTCGCACGGCCCTCCTGCCGTTCCTGTTCATTTTCAACACGGAACTCCTGCTGATCGACGTAACTCCGTTGAAGGCGGTTTTCGTATTCATCGTCGCGGTGATCGCCATGCTCCTTTTCGCCGCCGCGACACAGGGTTTCTGGCTGACCCGGAACAGGATTTGGGAAAGTGCGGTCCTGCTGCTGGTCGCATTCACGCTTTTCCGTCCGGGATATTGGCTGGATCAGTTCCAGCCACGCTATGAAGACAGCAACCCGAGCCTGGTCTACGACATCGTGGGTGATACTCCGGACAATGGCGTTCTTACATTCGTTATTTCCGGACCGGACTTCGATACCGGGGAAAACACATCAACGACAATCCTCGTACCGATGGGACAACGGGCGGAGGCCATCCAAAGATTGGAAGCCGCGGGGCTCACGATAGTTCTCGAAGATGGGCTGGCAAGGGTTGAGGAACCATTCCCCCAGACGCCGTTCTTCGAAAAGATCGGCACGCTGTTTGACTATTTCGGTGACGACCCGGTTGTGGTAAGCAATATCCGTGCGGAGGCCGAGCGGCTGCCGAAGGAAATATTCTACCTGCCCGCAGTGCTTCTTCTTGGATTTGTATACCTTTTACAACGCCGAAGGATGGGCCGGGCTTTACCGGAAACAGTCAATTCAAGGTTTCCCAGGTAAGTCACCGGCGAACATTGCGCCCAAGCGGGTTTACCATGGGGTTTACGTCATGGTCGCGGTTCTGGCCGGCCCAGTCGCTCACAAGACATTTCAGGCCGTACTCGGTTCGTGACTCAAATTTCACTGAGTACACACCCGATACCCTATCAACTCCATTGCGGACATACGCCCTTAGGTAGGTCGGAACATCGTTGCCTGGAACGGCGCGGCTCTCACCTCACCATAACTTAGG
>JAPOUP010000188.1 GCA_026708635.1 Rhodobacter sp. | reverse complement strand
CCCAGAATCGTGGCGGTACCCGGGACCGAACCGTCCCTTGGAGGGTCAGTGGCTTCGATTATAGCCGTGGTCCGGAGCATGGAGATAGGCGCGATGTCTTTGTTCAACGCCAAATCGCTGGACCAGATGCCGGGCACTGACACTATCCTTTCAATGTCCGGCCTCGATTTCATGCTTGCCGTCCTGAGCGGACAGGTTTCGGGCCCACCCATAGCCGACACTATGAACTATCGCCTGGACTCGGTTGAGGACGGCCATGTCACTTTCCGTGGCACCCCGACTTTCAGTAGCCTGAACCCCATGGGGACCGTCCATGGCGGCTGGTATGGCACATTGCTGGACAGCGCGATGGCGTGCGCAATAATGACCAAGGTCCCAAAGGGAGCGATGTACACGACACTGGAATACCGGGTAAACATCATCCGATCGATCCCGATCGAGATGGAGATTGTGGCTTCCGGCAGGGTTCTCCACTCGGGCAGGTCGACGGGAGTGGCCGACGGCGAGATCCGCGGCGCGGAGGATGGTAGACTTTACGCGACGGGGTCAACGACCTGTATGATTCTACGGCCTGCCTAGTATCCCAACATCATTGTATTGATGGATTGCGGCGCAATGCGGACATCCTCTGTCCTGAACTGCCGGCTGACGGGCGCCGCGGGTCAGTACGTTGATCCCGGATCCGGCCATGTTGTGGGTCGGAATCCGGGTTAGCGGTGATTCAATTCCGCGCGGACTTACGCCGTATCGCTGGATCGCAAACGGATGAATGCGTATTTTCCGGGATATCACCCGGAGCCTAAACCCACTGCCAGGGCCGCGTGAACCTGCCCAGACACCCGGAAACCGCTTCGGCGTCCACCTCCCCGTCCCTTGACAGCCTGGCCACAAGGCCCATTTTTCTGTCCTCGATCACCTCCTGCACCGTAACCGGAAGCCCCGCCTCCCGCAGGGCGTCATCATACACCCGGGCGATGGCCCGGCGGCGCAGGTCGGGCTTGAACACCTTCCCAACCGCCGTCTTTGGCAATTCGTCGAGAATTTCCAGATACTTCGGGACCGCGGCGCGCTCACTTATATTTGCCCGGACATGCTCCATCAGTTCCGTTTCCGAGACCTCCGCCCCTTCCACAAGTTCCACGTAAGCGCAGGGCAGTTCCCCGGCGTGCGCGTCCGGCTGGCCAATCGCTCCGGCAAACGCCACCGCTGCATGGCCCGCCAACGCCTCCTCAATGACCGAGGGGTCCAAATTGTGGCCACCGCGGATAATCAAGTCCTTCGCCCGACCCGTGATCCAGAGATAGCCGTCCGGGTCCACGCGCCCAAGATCACCGGTGCGCAGGTAGTCCCCGAAACAGTACAGGTTCATGTTCTGTCCCGGGTCAACGTAGATACCGTCAGTTGTGACGCCCGGATTCGAGACGCAGATCTCGCCGGCTTCGTCAGCCGCGCACTCAACGTGCCCGTCGGGGCCGTCGGGGCCGTCACGGAGAATCTTCACGTCGGTGTAGGGAAACGGAATGCCGACGCTGCCTATTTTCTTCTCGCCGTCCGGGGGATTGCATGAAACCAGGCATGTCGCTTCCGTCAAGCCGTAACCCTCGCAGATCGTAACCCCGGCGGCGGTTTCGAACCTCCGGTAAAGTTCCGTCGGTAGCGGAGCGGAACCGCAGAACGCCAGTTTCAGGGAAGAGATATCCGCATCCACCTCACGCTGCATCAGCACCGAGACAGCGGTTGGAACCGTGATCATGAACGTCGCCCGGTAGCGCTCGACAAGCTTCCAGAAATTCCGGAAAACACCTTCGCCGCGGTATCCCTGCGGTGTCGGAAATACGATATGCGCACCTGAACTCAGGGATGCGCCAAGCGACACGATCGCCGCGAATACATGAAACATTGGCAGTGGGCAGAGCTGGACATCCCTCTCGGTGAACAGGAGCCGCGACGCCACCCACGAGTTGTAGATCATCCCGGAATACCTGTGCCGTACGAGCTTCGGCAGTCCGGTCGTACCACCGGTGTGAAACAGCGCGGCGATGCGGTCGGCACCACTGTCAGCGAACTCCAGAACCGCTGGCTGGAAATCGATTTCCCGTTCGAAGCGCACGATCCGCGCCTTGTGGCCCACTGTCATTTTCGGCCTCAGGAGAGGCACGATAAGCCTCTTGATGCCGGTGAGGTATCGCAGAAGGTCGATTTCGACGACCGTCTCGACATTCGGCGCATCCGCCACAGCGGCCGCCACTTTCTGCGCTACCTCGGTTTTGGGAAACGCGCGCAGGGTCACAACGACCTTGGCGCCGGTCTCCCGGAGCAGCGCGGCGATCTGGTCCGAGGCGAGCAAGGGATTGATCGGACTCACGATTCCCGCCACCTGCCCGCCGAGGAAAGTGAGGACGGTTTCAGTGCAGTTCGGAAGCACATAGGCGATTACGTCAGTCTCGCCCACACCGAGCGAGCGAAACAGATTGGCGGCTTGCGCCACGCGGTCACGAAGTTCCGTCCAGGTCAGTGTGTCAGCCGCATCGGTCGCGCCCGAGAACATCTGAAAGGTCGTGGCCGGCCGATTCCCGTGGAGATCCGCGGTTCTGCACAGACACCCGAATGTCGTTAACGGAACGTCGCGGTTCTTCCAGGGACATTCCCGCTCCACGGCATCGCGATCACCGATAGTGGCATAGGTCATTCGTTATCCTTTCGTCTCGAAACCACATACGCGCGTCACCCGGTTCCTCAAATCTGGCCCGCGCCCCTCCAAAGGTTGGAGATAAACGCATCATTTCAGGTTTTGGTAGCCCGGGAATCGTTATCGACGACACACGCCCTTACTCACCGCGGTCCATTCACCCGAATTTCCGTTATGGCGAGTTTCAGTG